>NZ_JBHVYE010000037.1:0-71364 GCF_042881135.1 Streptomyces sp. NPDC058284 | reverse complement strand
GCGGAGCATGCCCTGCGGGCTTGCGTCGCTTGCTGTAATCGATGGCCATCGCGTCCCCTGAGCTGGGGTGTTGCAACGACCACTAGAACTCAAGGGCTGGTTCGGGGCCCTCAGACGTCGACGAGGACGCGTCGGTAGCTGCTGCCGTCCTGTTCGCGCACCAGCAGGCCGTCGGAGACGCAGTACCTGCGCAGCGCCGCCGTGTCGTCGTGCACGGTGCCGAACGCGTCGTTGACCTCGCGCTCGCTGTAGACGCGGCCTTCGGTGAAGAGGCTGTCCGTGAGATGGACGAGGAGCTCGTGGCGTACGACGGGGCGTACGGGGATCGCGGTGAGGCGGCCGTGCGCGAAGAAGCCGGTGAGGCGGCGCGGCACGGTGGGGTGGGCGTCCACCGGGCCCGGGGCCCTGCGGAAGACGGCAGGGTCGGCCCGCAGCGACCCGTCGGGCAGCCGTTCCACGAGCCCGGCGGCGAGGAGGCGGCCCAGATGCCTGCGGGCGACCGCGGAGTCGGCCTCGCGCGGCGGCAGGTCGTCGAGGACTATGCGCGCGTACAGCCTGAGTCTCTCGGGGTCGGCGAGCACGGCGAGCAGCTGGTCCATGACGGGGTCCCTCCCGGCGGGTGACGGAGCCGAAGCAGTGTCACCCGCCGGGCGGGGCGCCCGCATCCGATTAACGTCCGCGCAGGTCCCGGTACTTGGCGACCAGGGCCGTGGTCGACCCGTCCAGGTCCGGCACCTCGGCGCCCTCGGTCAGGGCGGGCTCGACGCGCTTGGCGAGGACCTTGCCGAGCTCGACGCCCCACTGGTCGAAGGAGTCGATGTTCCAGACGGCGCCCTGGACGAAGACCTTGTGCTCGTAGAGCGCGACGAGCTGCCCGAGGACGGAGGGGGTCAGCTCCTTGGCGAGGATCGTCGTCGTCGGGTGGTTGCCCTTGAACGTCTTGTGCGGCACGAGCTCCTCGGGCACGCCCTCGGCGCGCACCTCGTCGGGCGTCTTGCCGAACGCCAGCGCCTGCGTCTGCGCGAAGAAGTTGGCCATCAGCAGGTCGTGCTGGGGCACCAGGCCGGGCAGCAGGTCGGCGACCGGCCGGGCGAAGCCGATGAAGTCCGCCGGGATCAGCTTGGTGCCCTGGTGGATGAGCTGGTAGTAGGCGTGCTGGCCGTTGGTGCCTGGCGTGCCCCAGACGACCGGGCCCGTCTGCCAGTCGACCTCCTCGCCGTTCCTGTCGACGTACTTGCCGTTGGACTCCATGTCCAGCTGCTGGAGGTACGCGGTGAACTTGGAGAGGTAGTGCGAGTACGGCAGGACGGCGTGCGACTGCGCGTCGTGGAAGTTGCCGTACCAGATGCCCAGCAGGCCCATCAGGAGCGGCACGTTGGACTCGGCGGGCGCGGTGCGGAAGTGCTCGTCGACGAGGTGGAAGCCGTCGAGCATCTCGCGGAAGCGGTCGGGGCCGATGGCGATCATCAGGGAGAGGCCGATCGCCGAGTCGTAGGAGTAGCGGCCGCCGACCCAGTCCCAGAACTCGAACATGTTGTCCGTGTCGATGCCGAACTCCGCCACCTTCCCGGCGTTGGTCGACAGCGCCACGAAGTGCTTGGCGACGGCGTCCTGACCGGCCTTCAGCTCGGTGAGCAGCCAGTCGCGCGCCGAGGTGGCGTTCGTGATCGTCTCGATGGTGGTGAAGGTCTTCGAGGCGACGATGAACAGCGTCTCGGCGGCGTCCAGGTCCCGCACGGCCTCGTGCAGGTCCGCGCCGTCCACGTTCGACACGAAGCGGACGGTGAGTTCGCGGTCGGTGAAGGAGCGCAGCACCTCGTACGCCATCGCCGGGCCGAGGTCGGAGCCGCCGATGCCGATGTTGACGACGTTCTTGATGCGCTTGCCGGTGTGCCCGGTCCACTGCCCGGAGCGGACCTTCTCGGAGAAGGCGCTCATCTTGTCGAGGACGGCGTGCACCGCGGGCACCACGTTCCCGGCGTGCTCGCCGTCGACCTCGACGACGGCGTCCCGCGGGGCGCGCAGCGCCGTGTGCAGGACCGCGCGGTCCTCCGTCGTGTTGATCTTCTCGCCGCGGAACATGGCGTCCCGCAGCCCGAAGACGTCCGTCGCGGCGGCGAGCTCGCGCAGCAGCCGCAGCGTCTCCTCGGTGACGAGGTGCTTGGAGTAGTCGATGTGCAGGTCGCCGACCTGGAGGGTGTATGACGTGCCGCGTGCCGGATCGGCGGCGAACAGATCGCGCAGCCGCACCTCCCCGAGCTGTTCGCGGTGCTTGGTGAGTGCCGTCCACTCGGGCGTCTGATTGAGCCTGGCGCGGCTTTCTGCATTCATCTCGGACTTCAGCCTTCTCTCGTACCCGCGTACGTGTATTGCCCCGCTGCACTCACCAACCTAAACGATCGATGAGCGGTATGAGATGTCTGAAACTGCCTGTCCGCGCGCGTGCCGTGATGCAGAAAACCGGCCGGACACCTCTCGGTGCCCGGCCGGTTCCCAAGTCCTAGATCTCGCCCCGCAGTTTGGCGAGCGCTTCCGCGAGGATCGCCTCGCCGTCCTCGTCGCTGCGCCGCTCCCGTACGTACGCCAGGTGCGTCTTGTACGGTTCGGTGCGCGGCGGGTCCGGCGGGTTGTCCCGGTCCTGACCTGCCGGAAAGCCGCAGCGGGGACAGTCCCACGTATCGGGGACCTGCGCGTCGCTGGCGAAGCTCGGCTGCGTCTCGTGCCCGTTGGAGCACCAGAAGGAGATGCGCAGTCGCGGCGCGGACTCACCGCGCTCGGCCTCGCCCATCGGCCCCGCCCCGACCCGACTTCCTCGGATCGCGTTGCCACTTGCCACGGTCGTAACTCCCTGCGTGATGGTGCTGCTGCGGGCGCCTCAGTTTACGTAAGGCCCAACGCGCGTCCAGTGTTGGGAGTTACACCCCACCCCCGGACGCAAGCCCCATGATAAGCCGCGCACGCGGGCGTGCACCGGACAAGCGACCAGTGGCTGACGCTAGTTGTTCGCCTTCATCAGCAGACCCAGCGCGACAATGCACGCGAACCACAGCAGACCGACCACGACCGTGATGCGGTCGAGGTTGCGCTCCGCGACGGAGGAACCGCCGACGGACGACTGCATGCCACCGCCGAACATGTCGGAGAGACCGCCGCCCTTGCCCTTGTGCATCAGCACCAGCAGCATCATCAGCAGGCTGAAGACGATGAGGGCGATCGAGAACCCCATAACCACGGCTGGACCAACTTCCTCGGATCTGAATCGACGGCGGGGGCCGGGGCGATCACGAGCGAGCTTTCCAGCCAGCTTCCATCGCCTCCGACCCCCGCAAGGGTACGACGTATCGCCGCTACCGCATACTCACTGGTCGCGGAACCGGACGATCTTGACGAACTCGTCCGGGTCCAGCGCCGCGCCGCCCACCAGGGCGCCGTCGACGTCGGGCTGCGCCATGATGTCGGCGACGTTCTTCGCCTTGACGGAGCCGCCGTACTGGATGCGGACCTTCTCGGCGAGCTCCGTCGAGTACAGCTCGGCGAGGCGGCGGCGGATCGCGCCGCAGACCTCCTGCGCGTCCTCGGGGGTCGCGACCTCGCCGGTGCCGATCGCCCAGACCGGCTCGTACGCGATGACGATGGTCTCGGCCTGCTCGGCCGGGATGTCCTTGAGGCCGCCGTCGAGCTGGGTCAGCGTGTACTGGACCTGCTGGCCCGCCTTGCGGATGTCCAGGCCCTCGCCGATGCAGAGGATCGGGGTCAGGCCGTGCTTGTAGGCGGCCTTCACCTTGGCGTTGCAGATCTCGTCGGTCTCGTTGTGGTACTGGCGGCGCTCGGAGTGGCCCACGGCGACGTAGGTGCACTTCAGCTTGGCCAGCATCGGGCCCGAGATCTCGCCGGTGTAGGCACCGGAGTCCTGCGCCGAGATGTCCTGGGCGCCGTACTTGATCTTGAGCTTGTCGCCGTCGACGAGGGTCTGCACGGAGCGCAGGTCGGTGAAGGGCGGCAGGACGGCGACCTCGCAGGCGTCGTAGTCCTTGTCGGCCAGGGCGAAGGCGAGCTTCTGGACGTGGGCGATGGCCTCGAGGTGGTTGAGGTTCATCTTCCAGTTGCCCGCCATCAGCGGGGTGCGCGTAGTCATCAGGTCTCAGTTCTCCAGTGCCGCGAGACCGGGGAGCGTCTTGCCCTCGAGGTATTCGAGGGAGGCGCCGCCGCCGGTCGAGATGTGGCCGAATGCGTTCTCGTCGAAGCCCAGCTGGCGGACGGCCGCGGCGGAGTCGCCACCGCCGACGACCGTGAAGGCCGGGGAGTCGAGGAGCGCCTGGGCGACCGCCTTGGTGCCCTCGGCGTAGTCGGGGTGCTCGAAGACGCCCATCGGGCCGTTCCAGAAGACGGTGGCCGCGTCGGCGAGCTTCGAGGCGTAGAGCTTACGGGTCTCGGGCCCGATGTCGAGACCCTCCTGGTCGGCCGGGATGGCGTCCGCGGCGACGGAGGTGGGGTTGGCCGGGGCCTTGGTCTTCAGGTCCGGGAAGTCGGGCGAGACCAGGACGTCCACGGGCAGCACGAACTCGACGCCCTTCGCCTCGGCGCGCCGCAGGTACTCCTGGACCGCCGGGATCTGGTCCTCCTGGAGGAGGGAGATGCCGACCTCGTGGCCCTGGGCCTTGAGGAAGGTGTAGGCCATGCCGCCGCCGACGAGGATGCGGTCGGCCTTCTCCAGGAGGTGGTCGATCACGCCGAGCTTGTCGGAGACCTTGGCGCCGCCTAGGACCACGGCGTAGGGGCGCTTGACGTCGTCGGTGAGCTTCTTCAGGACGCCGACCTCGGTGGCGATGAGGTAGCCGGCGTAGTGCGGCAGCTTCGCCGGGAGGTCGAAGACGGAGGCGTGCTTGCGGTGCACGGCGCCGAAGCCGTCGCCCACGTAGACATCGGCAAGGGCGGCCAGCTGATCGGCGAACTCGGCGCGCTCGGCGTCGTCCTTGGCGGTCTCGCCCGCGTTGAAGCGGAGGTTCTCGACGACGGCGACCTGGCCGGGCCGCAGGGCGTCCACCGCGTCGCGCGCGGCCGGGCCGACGGTGTCCTGCGCGAACGCGACGGGCGCGCCGAGGAGTTCACCGAGCCGCTCGGCGGCGGGCCGCAGGGAGAAGGCCGGGTCCGGGGCGCCCTTCGGGCGGCCCAGGTGCGAGGCCACGACCACCTTGGCGCCCGCGTCGGCGAGGGCCTTGACGGTCGGCAGGACGGCGCGGATGCGGCCGTCGTCGGTGATGGTGCCCTCGGCGAGCGGCACGTTGAGGTCGGCGCGGACGAAGACCCGCTTGCCGTCGACTCCTTCGGCGAGAAGTTCGTCGATCGTCTTCATGGACTGGACTCCTTGGGTGGGCTGACGCACAACAGGGCCCGGAGCGCGCGGCGTTGCGCGGTCCGGACCCTGTGCTCACATCTAGGTGCCTGCTCTGGTGGTTAGAGCTGACCGCCGACGAAGACGGTGAGGTCGACGAGACGGTTGGAGTAGCCCCACTCGTTGTCGTACCAGCCGAGGATCTTCACCGACTTGCCGTCCTGGACCATCGTCATGGACGAGTCGAAGGTGCAGGAGGCCGGGTCGCTCACGATGTCCGAGGACACGATCGGGTCCTCGGTGTAGAAGAGGTAGCCCTTCAGGTCGCCGTCGTCGGCGGCCTTCTTGAAGGCGGCGTTGACCTCGTCCTTGGTGACCTCGCGGGAGACCTCGACGACCAGGTCGGTGGCCGAGCCGGTCGGGACGGGGACGCGCATCGCGATGCCGTCGAGCTTGCCCTTGAGCTGGGGCAGGACCAGGGCGGTGGCCTTGGCGGCACCCGTCGTGGTCGGGATGATGTTCTCGGCGGCGGCGCGGGCGCGGCGCAGGTCCTTGTGCGGGAAGTCCAGGATGCGCTGGTCGTTGGTGTACGCGTGGACCGTGGTCATCAGGCCCTTGACGATGCCGAAGTTCTCGTCGAGAACCTTCGCCATCGGCGCCACACAGTTGGTGGTGCAGGAGGCGTTGGAGATGACGTGGTGGTTGGCCGCGTCGTACTTGTCCTGGTTGACGCCCATCACGATGGTGATGTCCTCGTCCTTGGCCGGAGCCGAGATGAGGACCTTCTTGGCGCCGCCGGTGATGTGCTTCTCGGCGTCGGCCTTCTTCGTGAAGATGCCCGTGGACTCGATCACGATGTCGACGCCGAGCTCGCCCCACGGGATGTCGGCGGGGTTGCGCTCGGACAGCACCTTGATGGTGCGGCCGTCGACGGTGATGGTGTCCTCGGTGTGCGACACGTCGGCCTTGAGGCGGCCCAGGATGGTGTCGTACTTCAGAAGGTGTGCGGTGGTCGCGGTGTCACCCAGGTCGTTGACAGCCACGATCTCGATGTCCGCGCCCTGCTCAAGGAGCGCGCGGAAATAGTTGCGACCGATGCGGCCAAAGCCGTTGATGCCTACGCGGATCGTCACGAAACCGATCTCCTCGTTGGTACGCCGGTTTTAGACGCCGGCGAGTTGTATGGGATGTCCCCGACCGCCTCCGACCCTACCTCTCCGAAGCCTCTGAGGTGACATCGAGAGGGGCTCCGGGCGACACAGAAGCCCGTACCCCTCAGTAGGGGTACGGGCCACTGGGTCCTTGGTCCCGATTACGGAGCGTCAGCTGCGCAGATGTGCCAGGGAGGCGCCCATAAGAGCGGCCCTTTCGGCGTTTCCGGGTACGTGCTCGAAGCCGAAGCCGAGCAGCACGCTGTCACGCGCTGTGACGGCCGCGTGGGACCGGTAGAGCTCCCCGGTACGCGCCCAGTCACCTGTGATATTGGGGCTGCCCGGCGGGGCCGGCGCGACGGCCCAGGAGCCGAGCGACGTCTCGAAGCCCTCGCTCTGGACGACGCTGCCGCCGACGACCAGCTGGGCGTTGTCCGCGAAGAGGCCGCGGCCTCCGGTGGAGGGGTCGGTGACGGAGCTGAGCGAGACCTCGACCTTCTTGCCCGCGTAGGCGCTCAGGTCGAAGGCGACGGGCTTCCAGCCGCCGGAGGAGCCGGTGAAGCTGTTCCATGCTCCGGTGGTGCCGGACGCCGTGCAGCTGTTGGCGCCGACCGTCAGGTAGTGGCGCAGGAACGGGTGGCCGTTGACGAAGAAGCCGGCCGCGCACTCGGCGGGGACGGCGGCGGACGAGTTGCCGTTCTTGTCGGGCAGCGTGGTCCAGTCGTCGGCGCCGGTGGTGTGCGCCTCCAGGAGGCCGTGGTCGTATCCGGCCTCCAGGTTCCAGTTGAGGGCGATGCGCAGTTCCGGCGCGTCGGCGGCGGTGACCCCGGTCAGGTCGATGGTGTGGGTGAGCCGCTTGTAGTCCTGGTCGGCGTGGGTGGCCGAGGCCATGCCCCGGCCCTCGAAGGGCGCGTACGGGTTGGCGAGGCCGGGGTAGGAGCCCGCCGCCGCGCTGGTGAACCGCGGGAACTGCTCGGCGGGCAGGTTGTCGGATGTGACGGTGAAGCGGCCCGCCTTGTCGAGCGGGTTGGTGCCGGCGGCGGCGAGCGGGGTCTTCACCCCCGCGAGAGCGCCTGCGCCCTCGAAACCGGTGGCGCCGGGCGCGGACAGGCGCTGGTAGGCGCCGAGGTAGTACTGCGCGAAGTCGTCCGTGAGCGCCTCGCCCAGGTCGACGTTGCCGCCGGTCCGCTCGCCGGACTCGATGAGCTTGCCGCCCTCGTTGAGGTAGTCGCGCAGGGCGAGTTGGGTGGGCGCGCCGGGGGCGGGGTCGCCGGTGTAGTGGACGACCGCGGAGAAGTGCGAGAGGACGCCGAGCGGGTGCGGCACGCCCTGTTTCGCGACGTCCCAGACGGCGGCGGAGCGGCCGTTGGCCTTGATGGCGTCGACGTACTTCTGTGTCTGGGTGGCCGTCGCGCCCTCCTCGGCGACGACGAGCGTGTTCGCCTTCGGGCGTTCGGCGACGGTGTACGTGAAGTGTTCGCTCTGCGTGCGGCCCTTCTTCGTACGGCCGGAGAACCACACCTCGACCTTGTCGCCCACGCGGGCGCCCTCGATCTTCGCGCGGTACTGGTCGAAGAGGAGGTTGTCCTTGCCGCCGTAGGTCTCGCCGCCCTTCCAGGGCTTGAGCTTCTCGTGGTGCGTACGTCCGCCGTCGATCCGGTAGTCGAGCTCCTTGCCGCGGACCGACTTGCGGGCGGTGACGGCGACCTCCTGGTCGCCTCCGCGCGCGTAGGAGGTGGTGAAGGCGTCGGGCGTGAAGTCAGGGGCCTTGATGCCGGTGACGGAGACGGGCTGGTCGGGGTGGAGCGCGGTCTCGGCGACGGCGAGCGCGAAGGGGACGTTCTTCGCGAACTCCTGCTGGATCAGCTTCTCGTCGTCGGGGAAGGTGAAGATGGAGGCGCAGTCCTCGGGCTTCCAGGCGTCGTTCGGGTCGATGTTCGACGCGGTCTGGCAGGTGGACATCTCCGGGGTGAACATCGAGATGCCGTTGACGTTGCCCGCGTGGCCGTCGGCTTCGCCGTTGGTGGTGTAGAGCTCGGAGGACACCTGCGGGTGGTAGCCGGGGACGGCGGGCTTCTCCGGGGTGCCGTTCAGCGCCCTGTAGAGCACGTCGTCGGGGGTCGGCGTGGCGACCTGCCAGCCCACTCCGTAGAGGAGCAGTTCGGCCGCCGAGTGGTAGTTGACGCCGTACGTGAAGCCGATGCGCTTCTCGAAGCGGTCGATGGCGGTGGTCTCGGGCTCGGACATCGGGCCCGTGCCGCGGTAGGTCTCGGAGGAGGAGGCGGGGGACGAGCCCTCGTTGTCGTAACCCCACTTGTAGGCGAAGTTGCGGTTGAGGTCGACGCCGTCGCCGGGCGCGATCTTTCCGTCGCCGTCGACGTCGCGGAGGTTCTTGCGCCACTGGCGGTCGCCGTCGGCGGCGTGGGTGAAGTCGTAGCCGTCGGGGTTGGCGGAGAGCACGAACCACAGCTCGGTGGAGTTCACGAGCCTGGTGACGCGCTTGTCCTTGCCGTAGTTGTCCAGGTAGTGGTGCATCAGGCGGCGGGTCATCTCGGGGGTGATCCACTCGCGCGCGTGCTGGTTGGACATGTAGAGCGTGGACGGTTTGGCGCCGTCCCTGGACTTCCCTGCGTCCTTGGAGACCTTCAGGGCGAGGATGTCCTGGCCCTTCAGGGTCTTGCCGATGGAGACGACCTTGGTGAGGCCGGGGTGCTCCTGCCCGGTCCTGACGATCTCCTCCTTGAGACCGCCCCGCCCGCCGTACGGCCGGTAGACGCCGTCCCCCGCGGCCTCGGTCCGCTGCCGCGCAGCCGCCGAGAGCTTGTGCTCGCTGAGTTCGACGCCCTGGCGCTCGATCGCCTTGGCCTGGCCCTTGGTCAGGTACAGCTCGACGCGCCCGGTGCCGTGCTCGGGCGTCTGCCCGGCGAGTTCCTGGGCGTCCTGGCCCGCTTCGACCAGGATGGGTATCTGCTTCTTGGTGATCTCTGCACGGTAGACCTGGACGGCCGACGGGTCGTCGGCCGTCGGCGCGCCGCCCGGCCCGCTCGCCTGGGCGTGCGGTGCGGCGGCGAGACCGCCGATGAGTAGGACGCCGGCCGCGAGAACCGATCTCGCGCTCGCTCTTCGCCTCATGAGCCCCCCTTGCGGTTGTCCGGCACGAATGTGCGGGATGCCAGGCTCGTGACCGTGCATGATCATGTCAATACAACGGGTGAAGGCGGGCGCCGTGGACATGCGAAAGCCGCCGGTGCCCGGTGGGACACCAGCGGCTTGCGGGGTGTATGAGGCCTGCGAGACCCGGCGTCAGACCGCCATGTTGTCCGCGAGCTCCTCGGTCAGATTGGACTCCGTACCCGGGATGCCGAGGTCCTGCGCCCGCTTGTCGGCCATGGCGAGGAGGCGGCGGATGCGGCCCGCGACGGCGTCCTTCGTCAGCGGCGGGTCGGCGAGCGCGCCCAGCTCCTCCAGGGAGGCCTGCTTGTGCTCCATGCGCAGGCGTCCCGCGGCGGCGAGGTGCTCCGGCACCTCGTCGGCGAGGATCTCCAGGGCGCGCTGCACCCGGGCGCCCGCGGCGACCGCCGCACGGGCCGAGCGGCGCAGGTTCGCGTCGTCGAAGTTGGCCAGGCGGTTGGCGGTCGCGCGCACCTCGCGGCGCATCCGCCGCTCCTCCCAGGCGAGCACCGACTCGTGCGCGCCGAGCCGGGTGAGCAGGGCGCCGATCGCGTCACCGTCGCGCACGACGACCCGGTCCACGCCGCGCACCTCGCGCGCCTTGCTGGCGATCTGCAGCCGACGGGCGGCGCCGACCAGTGCGAGCGCGGCCTCCGGACCCGGGCAGGTCACCTCGAGGGAGGAGGAGCGGCCGGGCTCGGTGAGCGAGCCGTGCGCGAGGAACGCCCCGCGCCAGGCCGCCTCCGCGTCGCAGGTGGCCCCCGAGACCACCTGCGGCGGCAGGCCGCGGATGGGGCGGCCGCGGCCGTCCACGAGGCCCGTCTGGCGGGCCAGCTGATCGCCGCCCGCGACCACCCGTACGACGTAACGCGAACCGCGCCGCAGGCCGCCGGGGGCCATCACGATCAGCTCCGAGCTGTGCCCGAAGATCTCCAGGATGTCCCGCTTGAGGCGGCGCGCCGCCATCGCGGTGTCCAGCTCCGCCTCGATCACGATGCGGCCGCTCACCAGGTGAAGGCCGCCCGCGAACCGCAGGATCGCCGAGACCTCTGCTTTTCTGCAGCAGGTCCGGGTGACGGGGAGCCGGGAGATCTCGTCCTTCACCGCTGCCGTCATCGCCATGGGCCGATCCTTCCATGCATCCGAAAAATACGGTCGTACGCGGCTGCCAGGAGCTCCGGGTCGTGCCGCGGAGTCCCGTCGGGCCGGGCCACAGGGGCCAGCTCGACCGTGGCGCCGAACCGCTTGGCGGCATCGGTGAGTGACTCACGGTCGGGCACGGCGGCCTCGTCGGCCAGCACCACGTCCAGGGCGAGTTTAGGGGCGTGTCGGGCCAAAACCTCCAAATGACGCTGCGGAGAGAAGCCTTCGGTTTCTCCCGGTTGCGGCGCGAGGTTGAGCGAGAGGATCTTGCGGGCCTTCGTCCCGGTCAGCGCGTCGAGCAGTTCGGGGACGAGCAGATGCGGGATCACCGAGGAGAACCAGGAGCCCGGGCCGAGCACCACCCAGTCCGCGTCGAGCACGGCGGCGACCGCCTCGGGGACGGCCGGCGGATCGTGCGGCACGACGTGCACGGACTGCACCTCGCCGGGGGTGAGGGCCACCGTGGCCTGGCCGCGGACCGTGTCCACGTCGTCGGGGCGCTCCGGGTCGTGGCCCCTGACCAGGGCCTGGAGCTCCAGCGGCACGGCCGACATGGGAAGGACCCGGCCTTGCGCGCCGAGCAGCCTGCCGACCAGGTCCAGGGCCTGGACGTGGTCGCCGAGCTGCTCCCACAGGGCGACGATCAGCAGATTGCCGACCGCGTGCTCGTGCAGGTCGCCCTTGGACTGGAAGCGGTGCTGGATGACGCGGGACCAGGTCTGGCCCCAGTCGTCGTCGCCGCAGAGCGCGGCGAGCGCCTTGCGCAGGTCACCGGGGGGCAGCACCCCGAGCTCGTCGCGAAGGCGGCCGCTCGAGCCGCCGTCGTCAGCGACCGTGACGACGGCGGTGAGGTCTCCGGCCCCGGTGATGCGGCGCAGCGCGGCCAGCGAGGCGGAGAGGCCCATGCCCCCGCCGAGCGCGACCACCTTCGGCTGGGTGCCCCGCTTGCGGCCCAGTCGGCTCAGGCGGACGGTCCGGCGGGTCGGCTTCACTCGCGCCCCATGTCCCGGTGGACGATGACGGTCTCCACGCCCTCGGCCGCCAGGCGCGCCGCGAGCTTCTCCGACATGGCGACGGAGCGGTGCTTGCCGCCCGTGCAGCCGACGGCGATCGTCACGTACCGCTTGCCCTCGCGGCGGTAGCCCGCGGCGATGAGCTGGAGCAGCTCGGCGTACCGGTCGAGGAACTCCTTGGCGCCGGGCTGGCTGAGCACGTACGCCGCGACCTCCTCGTTCTGGCCGGTGTACTGGCGCAGCTCGGGGACCCAGTGGGGGTTCGGCAGGAAGCGCATGTCCACGACCAGGTCGGCGTCGACCGGCAGGCCGTACTTGAAGCCGAACGACATGACGGTGGCCCGCAGCTCGGGCTCCTCCTCGCCCGCGAACGAGGCGTCCATCTTGGCGCGCAGCTCGTGGACGTTGAGGCTGGAGGTGTCGATGACCAGGTCGGCGTCGCCGCGCAGCTCGCGCAGCAGGTCGCGCTCGGCCGCGATGCCGTCGACGATGCGGCCGTCGCCCTGGAGGGGGTGCGGGCGGCGGACCGACTCGAAGCGGCGGACCAGGGCCTCGTCGGAGGACTCCAGGAAGACGATGCGCCGGGTGACGTTCTTCGACTCCAGCTCGGCGAGGGACTCGCGGAGGTTGTCGAAGAAGCGCCGGCCGCGGACGTCGACGACGACCGCGATCCGGGCGACGTTCCCCTGCGAGCGGGCGCCGAGCTCCACCATGGTGGGGATCAGCGCGGGCGGCAGGTTGTCGACCACGAACCAGCCGAGGTCCTCCAGGCACTTGGCGGCCGTGCTGCGTCCCGCGCCCGACATCCCGGAGATGATCACCAGCTCGGGGATGGCGGCGTCCGTGGCGCCCGGCGTCTCGATGGGCGTGCCCGCACTCACTTGCTGTTCACCTTCGTCGTGCTCGCTCATGTCTCCTGCCCCCGTCGTTCCTCCGAGGTGCCCGCGGACACGGGCTCCTCCTCTTCCATGATCTCTCCGGTCGCCGTGTTCACGGTGGGCGCGGCGGGTGCCGCCTGGGCGAGGGCCACGGCGACGGCCTCGGCCGTCTTGCGGCCCACGCCCGGGACCTCGCAGATCTGGTCGATTGTCGCGGATCGCAGCTTCTTCACCGAACCGAAGTGCTTGATCAGCGTCTGCTTGCGCGCGTCGCCGAGGCCCGGCACGGCGTCCAGCGGGCCCGCCCTGAAGCGCTTGGACCGCTTGTTGCGCTGGTAGGTGATGGCGAAGCGGTGGGCTTCGTCACGTACTCGCTGGAGGAGGTAGAGGCCCTCGCTGGTGCGCGGCAGGATCACCGGGTCGTCCTCGCCGGGGACCCAGACCTCCTCCAGGCGCTTGGCCAGGCCGCAGACCGCGATGTCGTCGATGCCGAGCTCGTCCAACGCCCGCTTGGCGGCCGCGACCTGCGGCTGGCCGCCGTCCACGACGACGAGCTGCGGCGGGTACGCGAACCGCTTGGGCCGCCCGTCCTCCTCTGTCGGGCCGAGTTCGGAGACCTCACCCGTCTCCTCGTCCACCCACTCCCCCGTCCGCTCCTTCTCCGCGAGATAGCGCCTGAAGCGGCGCGTGATCACCTCGTGCATGGAGCGGACGTCGTCCTGGCCCTCGAAGCCCTTGATCTGGAAGCGACGGTACTCGCTCTTCCTGGCGAGGCCGTCCTCGAAGACGACCATCGAGGCCACCACGTCGTCGCCCTGGAGGTGCGAGACGTCGTAGCACTCGACGCGCAGAGGCGCGCTGTCCAGCTCCAGGGCGGCGGCGATCTCCTCAAGGGCGCGGGAGCGGGTGGTGAGGTCGGAGGCGCGCTTGGTCTTGTGCAGGACGAGGGACTGCTGCGCGTTGCGCGCGACGGTCTCCATGAGGGCCTTCTTGTCGCCGCGCTGCGGGATGCGCAGCGAGACGGATCCGCCGCGGCGCTCGGTCAGCCACTCCTGGACCGGTCCTATGGGGTCGGGCAGCGCGGGGACGAGCACCTCCTTGGGCACGGCGTCGCCGCTCTCCTCGCCGTACAGCTGCTGGAGGGCGTGCTCGACGAGGTCGCCGCTGG
Organism: Streptomyces sp. NPDC058284; assembly: GCF_042881135.1. Lineage (NCBI taxonomy): Bacteria > Bacillati > Actinomycetota > Actinomycetes > Kitasatosporales > Streptomycetaceae > Streptomyces > Streptomyces sp. NPDC058284. The sequence goes on along the minus strand of NZ_JBHVYE010000037.1, from coordinate 57,508 downwards.
TGACCGCCTCGACCTTGTCGGTGACCCAGCCGCGCTGTCCGCGCACGCGTCCGCCCCGGACGTGGAAGATCTGGACGGCGGCCTCGAGCTCGTCCTCGGCGAGGGCGATGAGGTCGGCGTCGGTGGCGTCGGCGAGGACGACGGCGCTCTTGGCCATCGCCTTCTTCAGGGCCTCGATGTCGTCGCGCAGGCGCGCCGCCCGCTCGTACTCCATCTCCTCGGCGGCTGTCGCCATCTGCCGCTCAAGGCGGCGGATGTACGTACCGGTGCGGCCGGCCATGAAGTCGCAGAAGTCCTCGGCGAGTTCGCGGTGGACGTCGGCGGTGACGCGCTCCACACAGGGCGCCGAGCACTTGCCGATGTAGCCGAGGAGGCAGGGGCGGCCGGTGCGGGCGGCGTTCTTGAACACGCCCGCGGAACAGGTGCGTACGGGGAAGGCGCGCAGCAGAAGGTCCACGGTGTCGCGGATCGCCCAGGCGTGGCCGTACGGGCCGAAGTAGCGGACGCCCTTCTTCTTGGCGCCGCGCATCACCTGCACGCGCGGGAACTGCTCGTTCATCGTGACCGCGAGGTACGGATAGCTCTTGTCGTCGCGGTACTTGACGTTGAACCGGGGGTCGAACTCCTTGATCCAGGTGTACTCCAGCTGGAGCGCCTCGACCTCGTTGGAGACCACCGTCCACTCCACGGAGGCGGCCGTCGTCACCATGGAGCGGGTGCGCGGGTGCAGGCCGGCCAGGTCCTGGAAGTAGTTGGCCAGGCGCTGGCGCAGGCTCTTGGCCTTCCCGACGTAGATCACCCGGCGGTGCTCGTCGCGGAATTTGTAGACCCCCGGGGCGTCGGGGATCTGTCCCGGCTTGGGGCGGTAGCTGGAAGGGTCGGCCATGTCGGACAGCCTACTGGCGGGTGCTGACAGTGCGGGTCAGTGTCCGGTTCCGCCGGTGCGGACGGTGATCACGTCGCCCGGTGCCAGCCGGTCGTGGACGGTACGGGCGTCTTCGGTGCGCAGGCCGATCCAGCCCTTGGTGACGTCCAGCTGTCCCGGCGCCTTCTCGTTGTAGGTCAGAGCGACGACGTAGTTGGTGGCGCCGTCCGGGGTGCGCAGCTCGACGACCCACGGCAGTGTCAGGTCGTACTTTTCGAGGCCCACGTTCTGGGCCTTCATGCGCAGCTCGGGGTAGGTGGCGACGACCGTCATCCGGCCGGTCGGCGTGGGGTGTCGCGCGGTGCCCGCCGAGACGGGCAGTTCCCGGCCGCCGAGCGTCATCCGGTGCCGGGAGAGGTCGACCACGGCGGCGGGCCCGCGGGCGCCCCGGGTGGCGGGCGGGGCCGGGGTCCGGTGCGGGCCGTCGTCGCCGGAGCCGGTGAGGAGCCCGGCCACGACGGTGACGGCGACCGCCGCCGTGGCGAGGGCCGCGCCCGCGACGGCGGTACGGCGCCGGCGGCCGCGCGCGGCGGCGCGGCGGCGGATCTCCGCGCCCGGTACGGGAGGGGGCGTGCGGTGGTCGGCCGCGAGGTCGTGCAGCGCGGACGTCAGGTCATCGGACACGGCCACTCCCCTTCGCGCTCGGCTCGTCGCCGTCGGCCCGCGGGCCCGCGCCTTCGCCGGGCCGCTCGGCGGACAGCTGTGCGGCGAGCGCCGCACGGCCGCGCGACAGGCGGGCCTTGACGGTCCCGACGGGCGAGCCGGTCTCGGAGGCTACCTGCTCCACACTCAGGTCGCACAGATGGTGCAGCACGACGGCGGTGCGCTGCGCCTCCGGGAGGGTGCGCAGCGCCTGGACCAGGGCGGTGTGCTCGGGCCCCGGGCCGGGGACGCGGTCGGTCGGCGGGTTTCTGCGCACGAGGTCGAGCCAGCGCCTCGCACGGCGCCAGCGGCTTACCGCCAGGCGCATGGCGACGGTGCGGATCCATGCCTCGGGGGCCTCGTCCGCGAGGAAGGTCCCGCGGCGGTCCCAAGCGCGGACGAACGCCTCCTGGACGACGTCCTGCGCCTCGCCGTGATCGCCGGTCAGCGCGTACAACTGGCCCACCAGACGCGGAAAGGCGGCGGCGTAGAACGCGTCGAACTCGTCCTCCGTCATGCCCCCGCGCCCCCGCCGGATCACCCGATCTGAAAATTCCGCACCTCGTGTGCAACCCGCCGCCTCGCCCGTGCGTACAGGTGCCGTACATCGAAACACAGCTCAGGGGGGACTCATGACCACAGGGATGACGATGAGGCGCGCCACGCGCGCGTGGAGCGCGGCGGCGCTCTGTTCGCTCGCACTCGCGGGCTGCTCGGCAGAGGGCGGGGCGGACGACGGGAAGGCGTCCGTACCGGGACCGGGGCCGACCGCGGCGGACCGTGCGTCGTCCGCGCGGCAGAAGCCCGTGGAGAGGACCGTCCCGGATCCCGCGGCCCTCAACGGGGTGCGTATCAACGTCCAGGACGGACAGACCGTCGGTGTCGGCATGCCGGTGTCGCTGACCTTCGACCGTCCGGTGCCTGCCGTGGAACGGGCGGCCGTCGAGCGGCGCCTGAAGGTGGAGGCGGATCCCGGCGTGACGGGATCGTGGAGCTGGGTCAAGGACCGCAACCTGCACGACGGGCAGCGCGTCGACTACCGGCCCAGCGAGCCGTGGAATCCCGGCACGAAGGTCACCGTCCGGGCGGGCGCCGGGACCACCCGGACGTTCCAGGTGGGCCGTTCGCTCGTCGCCACCGTGGACGTGCGCACCCACACCATGACGGTGGTGAAGGACGGCAGGACCCGCGAGGTGAAGGTCACCGCGGGCGCCCCGGGCATGGACACCTGGAACGGCACGATGGTCGTCCTCGACAAGCAGTCCCGGGTGCTCATGGACTCGCGGACGGTGGGCTACGGGAAGGCGTACAAGGACTACTACAACTTCGCGGTGCACCTGACGGCTTCGGGCACCTACCTGCACGAGAACCCGAACGCGAACGCCACCGCGGGCGAGCGCAACGTCACGCACGGCTGCATAGGCCTGGCGACCGACGGGAGCGCGCGGCGCTTCTACGCGGAGGTGATCCCCGGTGACATCGTGCGGGTCGTCGGCTCCAAGGAGACCGTGGACGCGGGCAACGGCTACGGCGACTGGAACGTCGGCTGGAAGCAGTGGCGGGCGGGCAGCGCACTGAGCTGACGGGCGGGCGGCGCGACCGGTGGGCGGCAGTGCGGGCGGGGTGCGGAGGGGCGGCCGGCGGTGCGGGCGGGGTGCGGAGGGGCGGTCGGCGTTCCGGCCGCCCCTCCGCCGGGTCAGCCCTCCCGCCGGTGGGCGCGGCGCCGCAGGAGCGCCGTCCCGGAGAGGCCGAGGGCGACCAGGGCGCCCGCGCCTGCCAGCGACGAGGCGACCGTGACCGGGCCCTGGTCGGACGGCTGCCCCGCCCGGGGGCTCGCGTCCTCGTAGCCGCCGGCCTTGCCCGACTTCTCGTACGCCGAGCCCGGCAGCTTGTCGCCGTACGCCTTCTGTACGCGCTTGCGGTAGGCGGCGACGGAGGTCCCTTCGGCCCCGACCGCGCGCACCGCGTCCTTGTCGAGCGGCAGCACGCGCGCGTGGGCCTCGTCCTGGACATACCAGGCGTTGATCTGCGGCTCGTGGAAGACGGTGCCTCCGGGGACCTTCTGCGCGCCCACGCGCGCGTAGTGGGTCTCGTCGTCCCCGGTGGCGATGTTCACGACCCGCCAGGAGTCGCCCTGCTCGACGGTCCAGAGGGAGGCCTCCTGGCCGTCGGACGAGACCGCCTTGCTGGCGAGGAACTGCAGGCGGGCGACGGGCGCGCCCTTCTTGCCCGCGACGAAGTCCGCCGAGAGGTAGTAGACGGGCACCGCCTTGCCCTCGACCCGCGGGTCGGCCGCGGCCTTGGTGACCGCGCCCTCCCGCGCGAAGAAGCGGGAGAGCGTGTCGAGGGTCTTCGGTGCCTCCGCCGCCCGGTGCGCGGCGGCGCGGGAGGCGGCGGAGGGCGCCGCGGGGCCGGAGTCGGCGGAGGCGGCCGGGGCCACGAGGCCGAGGAGCAGGGTGGCCGCCGTACCCGCGAGCGCGGCCCTGCCCAGGTGGCGGGGAAGGTGACGGGTCATCGCTCTCACGCCCCTATCCGGTAGAGCGAGTGGGTCCAGGAGAAGGTGTTGTTGTCGATGTACCAGTCGTGCGAGGCCCAGTTGTAGCGGTCGTTGGAGGGCCAGGGATCGCCCCAGTAGACCCAGCTGCTGGCGTCGTCGTAGCCGTAGAGGACGTGCATGTGCCCGCCGCCGTTGGACCACTGGATGCGGGTCTCGACCGGGCGGCCCGCGTCGATCTCGGCCTTCACGGTCGGGTAGCGCAGCCACCCGGTGACGTACGAGCCGGGGTTGATGCCCGCCCAGCGCAGGCCGCTCTGCACATTGCCGAGGGTGGCCTGGTTGTTGGGGCACTCGGTGTTCTGGCTGCGCCCGAAGGCGGCGTTGCAGAACTGGTTCTGGCTGTAGTTGCGGCCCAGATAGGTCGCGATGGTGTTGCCGCCGGCGGCCCAGCACCAGTTGGTCTTCTGCTGCGACTGCATGGTGATGTTCAGCCGCTTGGCGGCGAGGACGGACGGGTCGGCGGCGGTGGTGATGCCTGCGGTGCTCGCCGTGCGGGCCTCGGGCGCGGCCGACGTGGCGGGGGTGGTGGTGGACGGAGCCGCCGTGGCCGTGGCCACGGGTGCGGCGAAGAGGGCCGCCGTGACGACGGCGAGAGTGGAGAGGAGTCTCCGTCTGCCGGCGCCGCTGCTCCTGAGGTGGGGTGTGCGCATCGCGTTCCTCCCGTGCGGGGTGGGGTGTGGAGGAGCGCGTCCGGACGCTGCGATTGAGCATCGAGTGTTGTCGGGTGCAGGTCAACACGCTTCAATGCGGAATTACTTGGGCCGTGAACGGCGGCGTACGGATGTGAACATCGCCCGCGCGCCCACCTGGCAGCCCGCCCCCACCGGCGCGAACGCCGGAACGGCAGAAGTGAACGTTCACAGAAGGAGTCCGCTTTGCGGTACGGCACACGACTCGCGGACGAGCGGAACGAGCAGCACGCGGAGCCCGCGGGGACCACGGACCACGAAGAGCCGGTGGAGCTGGTGGCCGCCCTGCGCACCGGCCCCTTCCACCTCGCGCTGCGCACCGCGATCGCCGCACGCCGCCTGCCCCTGCAGCGCATACGCCACCACCTGACCATGCAGGGCGTCAACGTCGGCGTGACGAGCCTGAGTTACTGGCAGCAGGGCGCCCGCCGCCCCCAGCGCCCCGAGTCCCTGCGCGCCGTACGCGCCCTGGAGGAGATCCTGCGGCTCCCCGAGGAGTCGCTGATCCGGCTGCTCGTCCAGCCCACCGAGCGCGCCGACCGTGTCAGGCCCGCCGCCCGCTCCTACCGCTCCCTGGTGGAGGCCTCCGACGTGCTGCGCTCGCTCCTGGCGGAGCTGGGCTCACCGGTCGACGGCGGCCTGCACACCATCGGCCACCACGAGCGGGTGCGGATCGGCGCGCTCCGCCAGTTGGTCGGCCGCGAGTCGCAGCACGTCGTGCGCGCCCACCGGGACGGCGTGGACCGCTATGTGGCCATCCACCACGGTGACCCCGGATGCGCCCCCGACCGGGTCCGCGTGCGCGCCCTGGAGAACTGCCGTACGGGCCGTGTGCGATGGCACCAGGGCACCGGCGTGCTCGTCGCCGAGCTGCTCTTCGACGCGCGGCTGCGCGCGGGCGACACCCATCTGTTCGGCTACGGCTTCGAGGACGGCACGGCCGGTCCTGCCAGCGAGTACCTGCGCGGCTTCACCTACGCGGGCGGCCAGTACGCGCTGCAGATCCGCTACGACGAGGCGGCCCTGCCCGTACGCTGCCACCGCTTCGCACAGCACTCGGCCGCGGCCCCGCGCGGCGGCAGGCAGGAGCTGACCCTGAGCGGCAGCCACCGCTCGGTGCATCTCGTCGAGCCGCAGGTGCGGGCGGGGATCCTGGGGATCGCGTGGGACTGGGAGTGATCCGGGGCGGCCGAGCCGCTGGGAGGGCAGGGCCTGTGTCAGAAGGGAGGGCAGGACCTGCGTCAGAAGGCCCTACGCCTTCTTCTCCGGGCCCGCGATGATCCTGCCGTTCGCCACCTTCACCGGCAGCTCGGCGAGCGGCTCGACGGCCGGCTCGTGCAGCACCTTGCCGTTGGTGGCGTCGAACTGACTGCCGTGGCACTGGCAGATCAGCTTGTGCCCCTCCAGATGGCTGATCGGGCACCGCGCGTGGGTGCAGATCGTGCTGAACGCCTTGTACTCGTCGTCGGAGATCCGGCTGACCACGACGTTCCGGTCCGTGTACAGCTTCGAGGCGCCCACCTTCACGTCGTCGGACTTCCCGAGCTCCACCGGCTCGGTCGGCGCCGACCGGTTCGAGCCGTCGCCGCCGGACGAGCAGGCGGTGAGCCCGAGACCGACGGCCGGGGCGAGGGCGGCGGCCCGCAGCACGGTGCGGCGGGCGTGGGGCGTGCCGGACATGGTGTCTCCACAGGTCAGGGGCGTCGGTGACGGATCAGACCATACCGGTGCGGAGCGCCGCGACCGGGTCGGGCACGAGCGCGCCCGAGTACTGCCCGCTTCCGCCCGCGGCCGCGCGTACGGCCTAGCCTGACGGGGACGCCGAGCCCGCTCCGAATCCCGCGCCCGAGAGGAACCGCCCGTGATAGTCGTCGCAGGAGAGGCCCTGATCGACCTCGTTCCGCAGGGGACGGACGGCGGCGCGGGACTGCCCGCGCTCGCGCCGCGCCTCGGCGGCGGCCCGTACAACACCGCCGTGGCGCTCGGGCGGCTCGGCGCTCCGGTCGCCTTCTGCTCGCGCGTCTCGCGGGACGCCTTCGGCGAGGCGCTGCTCGACGGGTTGCGGGCGGCCGGTGTCGACGTATCGCCCGTGCGGCGCGGCCCGGAACCCACGACGCTCGCCGTCGCCTCGATCGGCGCGGACGGCTCGGCCGGGTACTCCTTCTACGTCGAGGGCACGGCCGACCGGCTCTTCGAGGCCCCGGCCCGGCTCCCCGACGGCGTACGCGCGATGTCGTTCGGCACCTGTTCACTCGTCCTCGAGCCGGGCGCGAGCGCGTACGAGGAGCTGATGCGCAGCGCGGCGGGGCGCGGTGTGTTCACCGCGCTCGATCCGAACATCCGGGCGGGCCTGATCCCCGACGCGGACGCCTACCGGGCGCGGTTCAAGAGCTGGCTGCCGTCGGTCTCGCTGCTCAAGCTGTCGCGGGAGGACGCCGACTGGCTCGGCGGCACGCCGCACGAGTGGCTGTCCGCGGGGCCCGCGGCCGTGGTGGTCACGCACGGCGGGGACGGTCTGGCGCTGTACACGCGGGACGGCGTGGAGCTGCGGGTGCCCGGAGAAGCGGTCGACGTGGTGGACACGATCGGCGCGGGCGACACCGTCAACGCGGCGCTGCTGCACGGGCTCCACGAGCGGGACGCGCTGTCCGCACGGGCGCTGGCGGGGCTGGGCGGCGAGGGCTGGACCGACGTGCTGCGGTTCGCGGCGCGGGCGGCGGCTCTCACCTGCTCACGGGCGGGCGCGGAGCCGCCTTACGCGGCGGAACTGGGCTGAGGAGCGGGGGCTGCCGGGGGGGGGCTGCCGGGAGGGCTTACGGGCCCCGGGCGCTCGGCGCGGTGGTCAGCGGTCCCTGTACGCCCCGTGGCGGCCCGCTCCCGCGACGAAGCGCGCCGCGCCCTTGGCCGCGTCGGCCAGGGAGCGCAGGCCGTGGCTCAACTCGACCGCCATGGCCTCCTGTTCGGGCAGCCCGCTCTGTTCGAGCAGGGCGAGCCTGTCGTGCCGCAGGCAGGTCTGCGGGAACGCGGCGATCTCGGCGGCCAGCCGCTCGGCCGCGGCGCGCGAGGTGCCGGTGGGCACGGTGCGGCTGACCAGGCCCATGGCGAGCGCCTCCGCGGCGCCGACGGGACGGCCGGTCAGGATCAGGTCAAGGGCGCGGCCCTCGCCGATCAGCCGGGGCAGCCGTACCGTCCCGCCGTCGATGAGCGGGACGCCCCAGCGGCGGCAGAACACCCCGAGGACGGCGTCCTCCTCGGCGACGCGCAGGTCGCACCAGAGGGCCAGTTCGAGGCCGCCCGCGACGGCGTGGCCGGAGATCGCCGCGATCACCGGCTTGGAGAGCCGCATCCGGGTGGGGCCCATGGGGCCGTCGCCGTCCTCGGCCACCTCGTTCCCGTCGGGACCGCCGATGGCCTTGAGGTCCGCTCCCGCGCAGAAGGTGCCGCCCTCGCCCCACAGGACGGCGACGGCGGCGCCCGGGTCGGCGTCGAAGGCACGGAAGGCGTCGGCGAGGGCGCGGGCGGTGGGCCCGTCGACGGCGTTCCGCGCGGCGGGGCGGCACAGCACGATGGTGGTGACGGGGCCTGCGCGTTCGCTGCGTACCGGCATGGGGCAAGCCGACCACGGGGCGGCGCGGCGGGCAAGGGGGTTCGGGACGGCGGTCACCGCATGCGCCGTCGGCTCCCCCGCGTACGCGAAAGCGCCCCGCCCCCCGGTGAGGGGCGGGGCGCTTTTCGCCGGGCGCGCTCCGGGGCTCGGGGCTCCGGGGCTCGGGGCTCCGGGGCTCCCGGCCCGTGGCGGTCAGGCCTTGCGGGTCCGCGCCGTCTTCTTGGCTGCGGCCTTCTTCGGAGCAGCCGTCTTCTTGGTGGCGGCCGTCTTCTTCGGAGCAGCCGCCTTCTTGGCGGGGGCGGCGTCCGTCCTGGCCGTCGCCGTCCGCTTCGTGGCCGTGGCGCTCGCGGCCACCGTCTTCTTGGCGGCTGACTTCCTGGCGGGAGCCTTCCGGGCGGCGGCCTTCTTGGCCGGCCGTCCCCGCGAGGGCACCGCGTCGCTGATCCGGTCCGCCGAGATGATGTCCCGCAGGAACTTGCCGGTGTGGCTGGCCGGCACCCCTGCGACCTCTTCGGGCGTGCCCTCGGCGACGACCAGACCGCCGCCGTTGCCGCCCTCGGGGCCCATGTCGACGACCCAGTCCGCGGTCTTGATGACGTCGAGGTTGTGCTCGATGACGATGACCGTGTTGCCCTTGTCGACCAGTCCGGAGAGGACCGTGATCAGCTTGCTGATGTCCTCGAAGTGCAGACCGGTGGTCGGCTCGTCCAGGACGTACACGGTCCGGCCGGTCGACCGCTTCTGGAGCTCGGAGGCCAGCTTGACGCGCTGGGCCTCGCCTCCGGAGAGCGTCGGCGCGGACTGGCCGAGGCGTACGTACCCCAGGCCGACGTCGTTGAGCGTCCTCAGGTGCCGGGCGATGGCGGGCACCGCCTCGAAGAAGTCGAGCGCCTCCTCGATCGGCATGTCGAGGACCTCGGCGATGGACTTGCCCTTGTAGTGCACGTCCAGCGTCTCGCGGTTGTAGCGCGCGCCGTGGCAGACCTCGCACGGGACGTACACGTCCGGCAGGAAGTTCATCTCGATCTTGATCGTGCCGTCGCCGGAGCAGTTCTCGCAGCGGCCGCCCTTGACGTTGAAGGAGAAGCGGCCGGGCAGATAGCCCCGGACCTTCGCCTCCGTCGTCTCGGCGAAGAGCCTGCGGACGTGGTCGAAGACTCCGGTGTACGTCGCCGGGTTCGAGCGCGGGGTGCGGCCGATGGGCGACTGGTCGACGTGCACGACCTTGTCGACCAGGTCGTCGCCGTCCACGCGCGTGTGCCTGCCGGGGACGGAACGGGCGCCGTTCAGCTCGCGGGCCAGGTGCGTGTAGAGGATGTCGTTGACCAGGGTCGACTTGCCCGAGCCCGAGACACCCGTGACGGCGGTGAGGACGCCGAGCGGGAAGGAGACGTCGATGTCCTGGAGGTTGTTCTCGCGGGCGCCGTGCACCGTGAGCTGCCGAGCGGGGTCGGCGGGGCGGCGCACGTCCGGGATCGGGATGGACCGCTTGCCCGACAGGTACTGCCCGGTGATCGACTTGTCGTTGGCGAGCAGTTCCTTCATGGAGCCGCTGTGCACGACCTTGCCGCCGTGCTCGCCCGCGCCGGGACCGATGTCGACGACCCAGTCGGCGACCTTGATGGTGTCCTCGTCGTGCTCGACGACGATGAGGGTGTTGCCCATGTCGCGCAGGCGGACGAGGGTCTCGATCAGGCGGTGGTTGTCGCGCTGGTGGAGGCCGATGGACGGCTCGTCCAGGACGTAGAGCACGCCGACCAGGCCGGAGCCGATCTGGGTGGCCAGGCGGATGCGCTGGGCCTCGCCTCCGGAGAGGGTGCCCGCGGCGCGGTTCAGCGAGAGGTAGTCGAGGCCGACGTCGACCAGGAACCGCAGCCGTTCATTGACCTCCTTGAGGACCCGCTCGGCGATCTTCTTGTCGCGGGCGCCCAGCTTCAGCTGGGCGAGGAAGTCCGCGCAGTCGCTGATGGACATCGCGGAGACCTCGGCGATCGACTTCCCCATGACCGAGACGGCCAGGACGATCGGCTTGAGGCGGGTGCCCTCACAGGTGGGGCAGGGCACCTCGCGCATGTAGCCCTCGAAGCGCTCGCGGCTGGCGTCGCTCTCGGCCTCGCTGTGGCGGCGCTTGACGAAGGGGACGGCGCCCTCGAAGGCGGTGGTGTAGACCCGCTCGCGGCCGTACCGGTTCCTGTAGCGCACCTCGATCTGTGTCTTGTGGCCGTTGAGCAGGGCCTTCTTGGCGCGCTGCGGGAGTCCGGCCCAGGGCATGTCGGTGGCGAAGCCGAGGGCGTCGGCGAGGGCTCCCACGAGCCGGCCGAAGTATTCCTTGGTGTGGCCGTGCGACCAGGGGTGGATGGCGCCCTCGTCGAGCGACTTGTCCTCGTCCGGGACGATCAGCTCCGGGTCGACCTCCATGCGCGTGCCGATGCCGGTGCAGTCGGGGCAGGCGCCGAAGGGCGAGTTGAAGGAGAAGGAGCGGGGCTCGAGCTCCTCGAAGGACAGGTCGTCGTACGGGCAGTAGAGGTGCTCCGAGTACATGCGCTCGCGCTCGGGGTCGTCCTCGGCGAGGTCGACGAAGTCGAGGACGACCATGCCTCCGGAGAGGCCGAGGGCGGTCTCCACCGAGTCGGTCAGACGACGCTTGGCGGAGTCCTTCACCGTGAGGCGGTCGACGACGACCTCGATGGTGTGCTTCTCCTGCTTCTTGAGCGTGGGCGGCTCGGAGAGCTGGATCGTCTCGCCGTCGACCCGCGCGCGGGAGTACCCCTTCGTCTGGAGGTCGGCGAAGAGGTCGACGAACTCGCCCTTGCGCTCGCGCACCAGCGGCGAAAGGACCTGGAAGCGGCTGCCCTCGGGCAGCTCGAGGACCTTGTCGACGATGGCCTGCGGGGACTGCCGCGAGATGGGGCGGCCGCACTCGGGGCAGTGCGGCTTGCCGATGCGCGCGAAGAGCAGGCGCAGGTAGTCGTAGACCTCGGTGATGGTGCCGACCGTCGAGCGCGGGTTGCGCGAGGTCGACTTCTGGTCGATGGAGACCGCGGGCGAGAGGCCCTCGATGAAGTCGACGTCGGGCTTGTCCATCTGGCCGAGGAACTGCCGGGCGTACGAGGAGAGGGACTCCACGTACCGCCGCTGGCCCTCGGCGAAGATCGTGTCGAACGCGAGCGAGGACTTGCCCGACCCGGAGAGTCCGGTGAAGACGATGAGGGAGTCGCGCGGGAGGTCGAGCGAGACGTTCTTGAGATTGTGCTCGCGCGCGCCACGGACGATGAGACGGTCGGCCACGCCGGTCCGCACCTTTCTAGAGAGAAGTGACGAGGGGCAGAACCCCCGTCGTTCACAGACTAGGGCGAGCCACTGACAACGCCGGGCTGCTTCCCTGGTTCCGTATGCACAACAAACCGGGACCTTCAAGAATGCCCGATGCCACCCTCGACCATATAGGACGTACATTCGATTTGCGGCCTGTCCTGATGTCTTCACTCGAACGTGTGACCCAGCTATCGTCGGGCCCATGATTGATCATGTGCGCGACCTGGCGTCTGTACGTGACGCGACGGAGCGGCTGCTCAGCGCAGCCGCCGAACTGCCCGGCACTTCGATCGCCGAGCCGTCACGGCTGCCCGGCTGGACCCGTGGCCATGTCCTCGCCCACCTCGCCCGAAACGCGGACGCGCTGGTGAACGTCCTGGCCGGCCGACCCATGTACAGCAGCGCGCAGGCGCGGGACGCGGACATCGAGCGGGACGCGCCGCGGTCGCTGACCGAGCAGCTGGACGACATGAGGGAGAGCGCGGCGCGCTTCGCGGCCGTGGGAGCGAAGCCCGCCGACTGGTCCCGCACCGTGGAGCTGCGCAACGGCGTCACGGACTCGGCGTCGAACGTGCCGTTCCGCCGCTGGATCGAGGTCGAGCTGCACCACGTCGACCTGGGGATCGGGTACGAGCTGGAGGACCTGTCCGAGGAGTTCACGCAGCGGGAGATCAACTTCCTCACCGCCCGGTTCCGCAACGCTCCGGGCCTGCCCGCGGTGGCGATCAGGCAGGACGACGGCCGGGTACTGGCCACGGGCGCCGTGGAAGGTGTCACCGAAGAGCAGATCAGGGGCGGCTGGAAACCCTCATGGGACGTCACTGTGAGCGGCCGGCAGGCCGACCTCCTCGGCTGGCTCTGCGGCCGTCGTGACGGCTCCGCACTCTCGGCCGAAGGCGGCCCCCTGCCCGCCCTGCCGCCGCTATAGGCTGACGCACATGACGTACAGCGGAGCGGTGAAGGTCGGCGGACCCGCGGATGTGCACGAGCTGCCGGACCTGATGATTTCGAAGGTCGCGGTCGGGCCGATGGACAACAACGCCTACCTGCTGCGCTGCCGGGCCACCGGCGAGCAGCTGCTGATCGACGCGGCGAACGACGCCGAGACACTGCTGACGCTGATCGGTGACGACGGCATCGCGTCCGTCGTCACCACGCATCAGCACGGAGACCACTGGCAGGCCCTGGCCGCCGTCGTGGCGGCCACCGGTGCGCGGACGTACGCGGGCCGCGAGGACGCCGAGGGCATCCCCGTCCCCACGGACGTCCTGGTGGACGACGGCGACACGGTCACGGTCGGCCGGATCACCCTGACCGCACGCCACCTGGTGGGCCACACCCCCGGCTCCATCGCGCTCGTCTACGACGACCCGCACGGGCACCCGCACGTGTTCACCGGCGACTGCCTCTTCCCGGGCGGCGTCGGCAACACCTGGAAGGATCCGAACGCCTTCGCGAGCCTCATCGACGACGTGGAGACGAAGATCTTCGGGACGCTGCCGGACGAGACGTGGGTCTACCCGGGCCACGGCGGCGACACGACGCTCGGCGCCGAGCGGCCGCACCTCACCGAGTGGCGCGCGCGGGGCTGGTGAGACCCGGGAGTACCGACCCGGGAGTACTGGGGGTACGCGTCACGCGCCCGCGGCGACCAGCGCCGCCACCCGCTCCACCGCGAACGCGTACCCCTGCACCCCGCATCCCGCGATGACGCCGTCGGCGCGCTGCGACACGTAGCTGTGGTGCCGGAACGCCTCGCGCTGGTGGATGTTGGAGATGTGCACCTCCAGCACCGGCATCCCGTCACAGGTGTTGAGGGCGTCCAGGATCGCGACGGACGTGTGCGAGTAGGCCGCGGGGTTGATGACGATGCCCGCGTGGTGCTCGCGCGCCTCGTGGATCCAGTCGACCAACTCGCCCTCGTGGTTGCTCTGCCGCAGGTCCACGGTGCCGCCGTGCGCGGCGGCGGCCGCGGCGCAGAGGGCCTCGACGTCGGCGAGCGTGTCGGTGCCGTAGATCTCGGGCTGGCGCCGGCCGAGGAGGTTCAGGTTCGGGCCGTTCAGGATCATGATCGGGGCGGTGGCGAGGCTGCGCGTCATACCGGAGGTCTATCACGCGCCCCGGACACCACCGAAGGGCCCCCGTGGCCTTGCTAGGGGTTGATCGCCAGCTCCAGGTAGGCCGCGAAAAGGACCAGGTGGACGCCGCCCTGCAGCGGTGTGGCACGCCCCGGCACGACCGTGAGCGTGCCGACGACCACCGTGAGGACGAGCAGCACCATGTGGGTAGCGCCGAGGCCGAGCACGAGCGGCCCGGAGAGCCATACGGAGGCGACGGCGACGGCCGGGATGGTCAGTCCGATGCTGGCCATCGCCGAGCCGAGGGCGAGGTTCAGGCTGGTCTGCACGCGGTCGCGGCGGGTGGCACGCACGGCCGCGATCGTTTCGGGAAGCAGTACGAGGAGCGCGATGATCACGCCGACCACGGCGTGCGGCATGCCGGCGCTCTCCACGCCCGACTCGATCGTCGGTGAGACGCCCTTGGCGAGGCCGACCACGCCGATCAGGGCGAGGGCGAGCAGCCCGAGGCTGATCAGTGCGTCGCGGGCCGTGGGGCCCTCGGCGTGGCCGTCCGCGTCGATGACGTCGCCCTCCCGGGTGAGGGGCAGGAAGTAGTCGCGGTGGCGGACGGTCTGGGTCGTCACGAAGAGCCCGTACAGGATGAGCGCGGCGATCGCGGCGAAGGTGAGCTGTGCGGTGGAGAACTCCGGGCCCGGCTTGGTGGTGGTGAACGTCGGCAGGACCAGGCAGAGCGTGGCCAGGGTGGCGACGGTCGCGAGGGCGGCCCCGGTGCCCTCGGGGTTGAACACGGCGGTTCGATGGCGCAGCGCGCCCGCCAGGAGGCAGAGTCCGACGATGCCGTTGCAGGTGATCATCACGGCGGCGAAGACGGTGTCCCGCGCGAGGGTGGCGCTCTTGTCGCCGCCGTCGGCCATGAGGGTGACGATGAGCGCCACCTCGATGATGGTCACCGCGACCGCGAGGACGAGTGAGCCGAAGGGTTCACCGACGCGGTGGGCGATCACCTCGGCGTGGTGGACAGCGGCGAGCACCGCTCCGGCGAGGATCAGCGTCACCAGGGCGACGAGGGCGCCCGGCAGATCGCGCCCCCAGGTGAGCGCGAGAAGAACGATCGCGAGGACCGGCACCACGGCCGTCCACTGCATGCCGAGCGCCCGGAGCCGAGTGACCATGACTCGATGCTGCCCCGGGCGCTCGGGTGCCGCTACTCGGTGGCCGCCGCCGGTGCCCGGCGGCGGCTGTGAGCGACTGTCAAAGACGGGCTGTCAGGCCTCGATGCTGTCCTTGCGCGCGGCGTCGGCGTCCTCGGCCGCCGCCTGCTGCTCCTGCTTCTTCGAGGCGATGAGGCTGGTGATCGTCGTGATCACCAGGACACCGCAGATGACGCCGAGCGAGACCGGGATGGAGATCTCGGGGACGTGCACCCCGTTCTCGTGCAGGGCGTGCAGGACGAGCTTCACGCCGATGAAGCCGAGGATCACCGACAGGCCGTAGCTGAGGTGGACCAGCTTCCTGAGCAGTCCGCCGATGAGGAAGTACAGCTGCCGCAGGCCCATCAGGGCGAAGGCGTTGGCGGTGAAGACGATGTACGGGTCCTGGGTGAGGCCGAAGATCGCCGGGATGGAGTCCATCGCGAAGAGCACGTCGGTGGTGCCGATGGCGAGCATGACGACCATGAGCGGCGTCATGATCTTCTTGCCGTTCTTCCTGATGAACAGCTTCGTGCCCTCGTACCGGTCGGAGACGCCGAACTTCTTCTCGATGGACTTCAGGAGGCGGTTCTCCTCGAACTCCTCCTCCTCGTCGTCGGAGCGTGCCTCCTGGATGAGCTTCCAGGCGGTGTAGATCAGGAACGCGCCGAAGATGTAGAAGACCCAGGAGAAGTTGGCGATGACCGCGGCGCCCGCGGCGATGAAGATCGCTCGCAGGACCAGGGCTATCAGGACACCGAACAGGAGCACGCGCTGCTGGAGGTGCGAGGGCACCGAGAACTTCGCCATGATCAGGATGAAGACGAAGAGGTTGTCGACGGAGAGCGACTTCTCGGTGATGAAGCCGGCGAAGAACTCGCCGGACGCCTGGCTCTCGCCCGCGACCAGCAGGCCCACGCCGAAGAGCGCCGCGAGGACGATCCAGACGACCGTCCAGATTCCGGCTTCCTTGATCGATACGTCGTGGGGCTTGCGCCCGATGAAGAAGTCGACCGCGATCAGGGCACACAGACCGAGAACGGTCGTCACCCACATGGCCATTGATACGTCCACTGCGCCTCCGGCGTCGTACGGCTACTGATCAGCGTCGTCGCTGCCGGAGGTCTCTTCCACCCGAGGCGGTCTCCGCCGTGAATCGGGCCGACGCCCCGGGACCGATGGCGGTCCGTATTGACGGGTACGTCGCAGCCGGGAGTACTCCCCTCCGCTGACAGAAGCCTACGCGAAACACCAAGGTTTGGTAAAGGGGTCGGCAAACAAGAACCAAAAGACCAGGTCAGGGGAGGAGAAAGTCGCTTTACCGGCAACGGCCGGGCGGCGGCGAGGGGGGCGTGGAGGCCCTGCCGCGAAGTCAGCGACCGCCGTTGCGCCGGGCTGTGGCCACCTGCTCCAGGACCCGCCGCAGGACCTGGCTGCCCTGCGGGAACACCGGCGGATCGTACGTCCAGGCGTGGCCGACCCAGGGATCGGCCAGGTGGTCGTCGGGCACCGGCGTCAGCCTCAGCAGCGCACGCCACAGCGGGTCGAGGAGCGGCCCGTACTCCTCGGCGTCCTCCCGGTCGGCGACCATCATGAGGTGGACGCCGACGGCCGGGCCCTCGTCCGCGAGGTAGCGCAGCCGGTTCACGGCGCGGTCGTCGAAACCGTGCGGGAAGTCGTTGACGATCAGGAGCTGCTCGGCGGTGTCCAGGTCCGGGGGCAGCGCGTCGGCCGCGCCGCCGCGGACCGCCATCTGGACCAGGTCGACGCGCTGGGTGAGCCTGCCGAGGACCTCGGAGACCCCGGCGGCGCCGGCGGCCGGCGGTCCCGCCAGTACACCGGACGTCACCAACGGCGCGAACGCGGACGTCGCGGCCCCTGCCGCGTCGATCACGTGCACCTGGAACTCGCCCGCCGGATAGGCCGCGAGCAGCCGGGCCGCGTGCGCGACGGCGGTGTCCACGGCGAGGCGGCGCAGTTCGGTGGAGTCGGTGGCGTGGTTGGTGAGGGCCTTGCCGCTGTCGATCCACAGGCCGCGCTCAAGGGGCAGCCGGACGAGCATCGGGATCCGCAGGTCGACGCGCTCGGGGAGGTGGAGATCGCCGACGCGCAGCGCCATCGGGATCTCCATCGGCGCGCGGTAGGCGTGCCAGACGGGGCTGCTCCACGCCGCGAACGCGAGGGGCAGGGCGGGCTCGACCACGTCGGCCTCGGCGGCGAGCTGGGTCAGGTCGCGGTCGAGGGCGGCCCTGGCCCGCTCCACGAGATCGGCGTGCCTGGCGCGGGCGCTCTCGCGCGCGGCGTCGCCCGTGCCGCCGATGCGGCCACGCGGATCGGACAGGACCTTGTCGAGCTCCTGCTCCATGCGGGAGTCGGCGAAGTCGACGGCGCTGCGGTACGCCGCCGTGGTGCGGGCCAGGTCCTCGAACATGCCCCACACCTGGTTGTAGAGCCGCTCCTCCATCGACCAGCCGGTGGCGTCCCCCGCGACGGGCTGGGCGGGCTGCCCCGGCCGGGCCGGGGGCACGGTGGGCGGAGGTGTCGGGGGCGCGGCAGGCCGGCGCCCCGGGTGGGTGTAGTCGACGGGTCCTGCGCCGTCGTCGGCGTGGGGGTGCGGCGGGGGCGAGGACGGAGCCTGGTGGCCCTGCTCGGGAACGTTCTGGCCGGGTACGGGAGCGGGCCCGCCGTGCGCCGGGGCGGCCTGCCCGTTCGCGGGGTCGGGCCGCCCGTGCGCGGGGGCCGTCGTCCGGCCCTGGGCGCCGGTGCGTACGCGGGTGTCGTCGGCCGGGCGGGGCGGCGGGGCCACCGAGCGGGCCAGGCCACGGGCCACCGCGTCGTCGATCGCCGCGGCCAGTTCGCGGGCCTCGGGCAGGCCCTGGTCGGCGAGCATCTCGGCGAGGCCGCCCGCGTACCCCTGGCCGACGGCGCGGACCTTCCAGGCGCCCTGCCGCCGGTAGAGCTCCAGGGCGACGACCGCGGATTCGGTGTCCAGGTCGGTGATGGTGTAGCTCGCGGCCTCGGTGCCGTCCAGCGTGGTGACCGCGACGAAGGGGGCGGCGAGCGCCCGGAAGGTGCCCGGTCCCCCGGCGCCGACGGGCAGGGCGAGCAGCACGCTGACCCGGTGGACGGTGTCCGGCAGGGCGCCGAGGTCCACGGCGAGGCGGTGGTCGGCCGCCGCCTGCCTGGACACTTCGAGCCCCGGCAGGACGGGCGAACCGGGGTGGGCCACCCACTCCACGCCGTGGACCTTGCCCCGCTCGTCGCCGAGCGTGGCGCCCGCCACGACCGGCTTTCCGGCCGATACACGGATCTCCAGGCGGTTTCCGGGAAGCGGGTGGTTCTGCCCCCGCACCAGCTCGGCCGTCATCGCGTTCGTTCCCCCTCGAAGGGCTCCCGCGAGCCCTCGTACTTCGTACGTACTGACGTGCTGGCATACCGGCGTGCTGACGTACCGGCGTGCTGTCAGGCGCGGCCCGCGGGCGCGCTCACAGGTGCGGCAGGATCGACGGCATCAGGTCCTGGAAGGTGCGGCCGTTGGCGGGGGTGCCGATGGCCGTCATCTGCCAGCCCGCGCCGGCCCGGTGGACCTTCGCCATGACCTGGGCGGTGTACTGGCCGCCGCCGTCCAGGGTGTAGCGGGCGAGCTCCTGACCGTTGGTCTCGTCGACCAGGCGGCAGAACGCGTTCTGCACCTCCTGGAAGGTCTGGCCGGTGAAGGAGTTCACGGTGAAGACGATCTGGTCGATGTGGACGGGGACCCGCTGGAGATCGACCAGGATCGCCTCGTCGTCGCCGCCCTTGCCGACGCCGCCCACGAGGTTGTCGCCGGTGTGGCGCACAGAGCCGTCGTCGCTGACCAGGTGACGGAAGAAGACGACGTCGATCGGCTGCTTGTCCGCGAACAGCACCGCCGAGGCGTCCAGGTCGACCTCGCGGGTGCGCGAGCCGAACAGTCCGCGGCGCGGGGCCGCCTGCCATCCCAGTCCCATGCGCACCGCGGACAGGGCGCCCCCGTCGTCCTTCTGCAGGCTGATGGCCTGACCCTTGGTCATGTTGACCGTCACGCGCTGTCCCCTCTCGTACTGCCTGGGCAACCGCCTCTTGCGGTTGCCCAGCACCCTATGCAGTGCGACCTGCGCAACCTCAATCCGGGCAGCACTTTGTGGCGGCTTTGCAACAGACCGGGCAGTACGCCGTTCCCCCCTGCCCCGAAGGGGTTTCTAGGCCTGTCCCGCCTCCCTCATCTGGCGGAGCTCCTTCTTCATCTCCGACACCTCGTCACGCAGCCGGGCGGCGATCTCGAACTGCAGGTCGGCGGCGGCCGCGCGCATGCGCTCGGTCATCTCCTCGATCTGCTCGGCCAGCTCGGCCGCGGGGCGGTCGGTGGGGACGGTCCCGGCGGCCTTCTTGCCCTTGGCCCTGGCCTTGGCGGGCGCGGCCTTGCCGGCCGCGGCCGTCTCGTGGCCGAGCGAGGGCACCGGGGCCTTGGCGCCCTTGCCCGCCTTCGGCTTGCGGTAGTCGGAGCCGAGGAGCTGTTCGGTGTCGACCTCCTCGCGCGCGATCGCCGACACGATGTCGTTGATCTTCTTGCGCAGCGGCTGCGGATCGATGCCCCGCTCCGTGTTGTACGCGATCTGCTTCTCACGGCGGCGATTGGTCTCGTCGATGGCCTTCTCCATCGCCGGGGTGATCTTGTCCGCGTACATGTGGACCTGGCCCGAGACGTTGCGCGCGGCGCGGCCGATGGTCTGGATCAGGGAGGTCCCGGAGCGCAGGAAGCCTTCCTTGTCGGCGTCGAGGATCGCCACCAGGGAGACCTCGGGCAGGTCGAGGCCCTCACGCAGGAGGTTGATGCCGACCAGGACGTCGTACTCACCGGCGCGCAGCTCGCGCAGGAGCTCGACGCGGCGCAGGGTGTCGACGTCGCTGTGCAGGTAGCGGACCTGGATGCCCAGTTCGAGGAAGTAGTCGGTGAGGTCCTCGGCCATCTTCTTGGTGAGGGTGGTGACCAGGACGCGCTCGTCCTTCTCGGTGCGCAGGCGGATCTCGTGCACCAGGTCGTCGATCTGGCCCTCGGTGGGCTTGACGACGACCTCGGGGTCGATGAGGCCGGTGGGGCGGATGATCTGTTCGACGAAGCCGTCGCCGCGCGAGAGCTCGTACTTCCCCGGGGTCGCCGAGAGGTAGACCGTCTGCCCGATGCGGCCGAGGAACTCCTCCCACTTCAGCGGGCGGTTGTCCAGGGCGGACGGGAGCCGGAAGCCGTGGTCGACGAGGGTGCGCTTGCGGGAGGCGTCGCCCTCGTACATCGCGCCGATCTGGGGGACCGTGACGTGCGACTCGTCCAGGACCAGGAGGAAGTCCTCGGGGAAGTAGTCGAGGAGGGTGTGGGGCGCGGTGCCGGGGGCGCGGTCGTCGAAGTGCATCGAGTAGTTCTCGATGCCGGAGCAGGAGCCGATCTGGCGGAGCATCTCCAGGTCGTACGTGGTGCGCATGCGCAGGCGCTGGGCCTCCAGCATCTTGCCCTGCTTCTCCAGCTCGGCGAGGCGCTCGGCGAGCTCCTTCTCGATGCCGTTGATCGCCTTCTCCATGCGCTCCGGGCCCGCGACGTAGTGCGAGGCCGGGAAGACGTACAGGTGGTCGTCGTCGCTGATGACCTCGCCGGTGAGCGGGTGGAGGGTTGAGAGCGCCTCGATCTCGTCACCGAACATCTCGATGCGGACGGCCAGCTCCTCGTAGACCGGG
The DNA here is from genome assembly GCF_042881135.1 of Streptomyces sp. NPDC058284. Lineage (NCBI taxonomy): Bacteria > Bacillati > Actinomycetota > Actinomycetes > Kitasatosporales > Streptomycetaceae > Streptomyces > Streptomyces sp. NPDC058284. Next base: position 36,757 of record NZ_JBHVYE010000037.1, on the reverse strand, counting down.
AAGATCTCGATGGTGTCGCCGCGGACGCGGAAGGTGCCGCGGGTGAACGCCAGGTCGTTGCGCGTGTACTGGATGTCGACGAAGCGGCGCAGGAGCTGGTCGCGGTCGATCTCCTCGCCGACCTTGAGCGGGACCATCCGGTCCACGTACTCCTGGGGGGTGCCCAGGCCGTAGATGCAGGAGACGGAGGCGACCACGATCACGTCGCGCCGGGTGAGCAGCGAGTTCGTGGCGGAGTGGCGCAGGCGCTCGACCTCCTCGTTGATCGAGGAGTCCTTCTCGATGTAGGTGTCCGACTGCGGGACGTACGCCTCGGGCTGGTAGTAGTCGTAGTACGAGACGAAGTACTCCACCGCGTTGTTCGGCAGGAGCTCGCGGAACTCGTTCGCCAGCTGGGCGGCCAGTGTTTTGTTCGGTGCCATCACCAGGGTGGGGCGCTGGAGCTTCTCGATCATCCACGCGGTGGTGGCCGACTTGCCGGTGCCGGTCGCGCCGAGGAGGACGACATCCTTCTCGCCTGCGCGAATGCGTCGCTCCAGCTCGGCGATGGCCGCCGGCTGGTCACCGCTGGGCTGGTACGGGCTGACGACCTCGAAGGGTGCCACCGTGCGTTCGATCTTGGATACGGGCCGCATGGAATCAACCGTACGACCCACCACTGACAACCGGGCGGGATCGGCCGCTCAATGGCTCTCAGCGCCTCAGCCCCGCAGCCCCTCGCCCCCGGGCGCCGGGCGGTCTCCGCCGCGGCTCACCAGTTCTGCGGGGTGCGGGAGCCGGGGCGGGTGCGGGGACGGGGGCGGCTCCGGCGGCGGGCGGGCGGTACGTGGCGGTCGCCCGAGCGGGGTACGGGGTAGGGCTGCCGGGCACGGGCGCCGTTCGCGGGGTTCCTGACGTCGGCCTGGCCGCCCGCCATCATGAGCGGGTCGAACATCACGATCACGCCCGCCAGGAGCAGGAACGCGAGCGGCCCGATCATCATGGGCGCGAGGATCTCCGCGGGCGAGTCCCCGGGCGGCGCGGCGTCCGAGCCGTGCAGATGGACGCTGAGCCCCGCCATGCCCATGTAGTGCATGCCGCTCACGGCCAGGCCCATGACGAGGCTGGCGCCGAGGCTCCACAGGAAGCCCCTGACCTGTCCGGCCGCCCAGAGCGCGGCGGTCGCGGCGACCATGGCGATCACCACGGAGGCGGCGACGGTCAGGGTGTTGTACTCCAGCGTCCCGCGAAGGCGCATACCGGCCATTCCCAGGTAGTGCATCGAGGCGACACCGAGGCCGGTGACCGTTCCGCCGGTGAAGAGGGCGGTGCCCGTCGCGCCGCGGTAGCCGACGATGAAGATGCCGATGCCCACCATGAGGATGGCGACGGCGAGGCTCGCGAAGGTCAGCGCCTTGTCGTAGTGGATCGGGGCCTCCTCCACGGTGAAGCCCATCATCGCCACGAAGTGCATCGTCCAGATGCCGGAACCGATCGCCGCCGATCCGAGCGCCAGCCAGCCGGGCCGCCAGGAGTGCGCCACGAGCAGCGATCTGGTAGTACAGCGCAGGCCGAGCGCTCCTCCCAGGCAGGCCATGAGATAGGCCACCACCGGTGTGACGACTCCGTAGCTGAACCCGTCGACCGTGCCCTGCATGCGCGGTAGCCCTTCCGCCTGTTGTGCCCAAAAGCCCTGAAAACGTTCCATGCACCCCCTGCCGGCGGCCATCTGAAAGGCCGTCTGCTGAGGCAGAGAGTAAAGCTCAGGCCGGAACCTACGAACGATTTTCCGGCAAAGAATCGCGTTCCCCACGCGCGGGGTCCTCGTCTTCGGCGACTTCGTTCAACCTGTGGCCATCCTGCACCTGTCTCCCGTTGGCCGCAGGCTGTCACTCTCGACCGGTCCGCGATCTCACGACGCGAGGAGTACCCGTGTACGCACGCGCTGTCGCCACCACCGCCGCCCTCCTCGGAGCCGCGGCGGCACTCGTCCTGCCCGCCTCGACCGCCACCGCGCAGACCCCCGCCGCGAAAGCCCCCGCGACGCAGAACCCCGCGGTACCGGGCGCCAAGGGCTACCGCACTCCCCTGGTGGTCGCGCACCGCGGCGCCTCCGCCTACGCGCCCGAGAACACGTTGGCGGCGATAGACAAGGCCCGCGACATGGGCTTCCGCTGGGTGGAGAACGACGTCCAGCGGACCAAGGACGGCGAGCTGGTGATCGTGCACGACGACACCCTGAAGCGGACCACGAACGTCGAGGAGGTCTACCCCGACCGGGCCCCGTGGAAGGTCGGCGACTTCACCGCGGCGGAGATCGCGAAGCTCGACGCGGGCAGCTGGTTCAGCCCGAAGTTCGCCGGTCAGCGCGTACCGACCCTGGAGCAGTACATGCGGCGGGTCTCGCGCAACCACCAGAGCCTGGTCTTCGAGTTCAAGAAGCCCGAGCTGTACCCCGGGATCGAGCGGCAGGGCCTGCGGATCCTGCGCAACGAGGGCTGGCTCGACCGGCAGCACGTCAGGAACAAGCTGGTCATCCAGAGCTTCAGCGCCGACAGCGTGAAGACGGTGCACGCCATGCGGCCCGATGTGAAGACCGGCTTCCTCGGCACGCCCGCGGTCGCGGAACTGCCGTCGTACGCGCGGTTCGCCGACCAGATCAACGCCTCGCACACGACCATCTCGGCCGACTACGTCTCCGCGCTCCACGCCGTGAAGGGCCCGCACGGCAAGCCTCTTGAGATCTTCACCTGGACCGTCAACGACGCCACGAGCACGGTGCGCGCTGCGGGCTTCGGCGTGGACGGGATCATCACCAACACGCCCGACGTCGTACGCAGGGCGCTGCGCAAGGGCTGACGGGCGGCTGGCGGACCCCGGCCGCGGCCGCGTTGTCAGTGGGCGGCCGTACGGTGGTCGGCATGAACGCCTCTGCGCAGGACCGGCGTGCGGCCGTGTGGGCCGTCGTCGACAGCGACATCGGCCCGCTGCTGCTCGCCGCGACCGGCGAAGGCCTGGTCACCGTGGCCTTCCACGCGACCGGGGCGGTGCGTGACAAGGTTCTGGACCGGCTCGGCTCCCGACTGGGGGCCGAGCCGGTCCACGCGCCGCACTCCCCCCTGCTCGCCGAGCCGATACGCCAGCTCGCGGAGTACTTCGCGGGCCGGCGCCGCGACTTCGAGCTGCCGCTCGACTGGTCCCTGATCTCCGGCTTCAACCGCCAGGTGCTGCGCGAGCTCGTCGCCGGGGTGCCGTACGGCTCGGTGGCGGGCTACGGCGACCTGGCCCGCCGCGTCGGCCAGCCGGGCGCGGCCCAGGCCGTGGGTCTCGCGATGGGCGCCAATCCGCTGCCGGTGGTGGTGCCCTGCCACCGCGTGGTGGAGCGCGACGGAGGCATCGGCGGCTTCGGCGGCGGCCTGAAGACCAAGCGGCAGCTGCTCGCCCTGGAGGGGGTGCTGCCGCAGCCGCTCTTCTGAAGCCGCGCCGCGGCCGGCCCCGGGGGCCCGCGACGGGCGTGAGCCCTGCCCCCAGTCCCGTGCCCCCAGTTCCCGGCCCCCGTCCCGGCCCCCCCCCGTCCCGGCCCCGTTCCCGGGCGTGTTCCCTGCGCAGGAACGCACTGGCACACTGCGTCAGTGACCTCGACCGTCGACGCCCCTGACATAGCCACGCCGGAGGCGCTGGCCGCCCTGCGCCGCCGCACGAACGCGGTGCTGATCGCCGGCCAGATACTGGGCGGCCTCGGGGTGCCGATCGGCATCACGCTGGCTCCGGTCCTCGCGACCGACGTGAGCGGGACGGAGGCGCTGTCCGGTCTCGCGCCGACCGCTTCCGTGGCAGGCACGGCCCTGCTCTCGCTGCCGCTCGCCGCGCTGATGAACGCGCGCGGACGGCGTGCCGGGCTCGTCCTCGCCTATGTGATCGGCGCACTGGGCGCGGGGCTCGTGGTGCTCGCCTCGGTCGCCGGGAGCTTCGCCCTGCTGCTGCTCGGCATGGCGGCCTTCGGCGCGGGCTCGCTCGCCACGCTGCAGGCGCGGTTCGCGGCGGCCGACCTCGTCGAGCCCGACCGGCGCGGGCGGGCCATCTCCCACGTCATCTGGGCCACCACCATCGGCTCCGTCCTCGGGCCGAACATCTCCGCGCCCGCCAGCCGTGTCTTCACCGGCACCTCCCTCTCCGAGGAGGCGGGACCCTTCCTCTTCGCCGCGGGGATCTTCGCGATGGCCGCACTGGTGGTGGCGGTCCTGCTGCGGCCCGATCCGCTGCTCACCGCCCGCGCGCTGGCCCCGCAGGAGAGCGGGTCCGCGCGGAGCCGTTCGCTGAAGGCCGGTGTCGCCGCGGTCGCGGCGTCCCCGATGGCCAGGCTCGCCCTGGTGACGGTGGCCGCCTCGCACACGGTGATGGTCTCGATCATGGTGATGACCCCGGTCGACCTGGGGCACCACGGCGCGAGCCTGCAACTGGTGGGCCTGGTCATCAGCGGCCACATCGCGGGCATGTACGCGTTCTCGCCGGTGATGGGGTGGCTCGCCGACCGGTTCGGCCGGCTCTCCGTGATCGGCCTCGCGGTGGGCCTCCTGTGCTGCGCCGCGCTGCTCGCCGGTACGGCGGGGCCCAGCCACGCCCAGACCGCCGCGGGCCTCTCCCTGCTGGGCCTCGGCTGGTCCGCGGGCCTGGTCTCCGGCTCCGCGCTGCTCACCGATTCGGTGCCGCCGCCCGCCCGGGCCGCCGTGCAGGGCCTGTCGGACCTGACGATGAACGCGGCGGCGGGCATCGGCGGCGCCGCCGCGGGCCTGATCGTGGCGCGGGCGAGCTACGGCTGGCTCAACCTCGTCGGCGTCTGCCTGCTGCTGCCGATGGCCGCGCTCGCGGTGCGCAGGGCGGTCGCGAAGGCCTGAGAGCCTGTCTTTGAACCCCCGTCTGCGCCCCGACGCCCGGCACGCGCCCTAGGCGCACGGAGCCCCAGGACAGGTGGCTCCGCCACATGACCTGGAACTCCGCACACCGATCGAACGCTTCCCCAAGCTCTCGGCTCCGCTCGAGCAGGGGAGGCCCCAATCCACCGCTGCGCCCGCGCTTCGCGCGGACGACGGGGGTTCAAAGACAGGCTCTGACACCGGGGCGGGCGGTCAGGGCAGGGTGATGTGGTATGCCTTGCGCAGCGTCTCGTGCACGGTCCAGGTGGTGCGGTCGCCCTCGCGCAGCACGGCGGCGTCGCCCGGACCGATCTCCAGGGTGTCGCCGCCCTCGACCTCGACAGTGGCGCGGCCGCTGACGACCACGAAGAGTTCGTTGGCCTCGGTGTCGGTGACCACGCCGGGCGTGATCTGCCAGATCCCGCGCAGCTGCTTGCCATCGGCGGACTCCCACAGCACCTTGCCGGTCACCACAGGGTCACCGGAGACGATCTGCTCCGCTTCGAGCGGTTCGGCCTCCAGCTCGACATCCGGAATGTGCACGGCAAAAGACGCAACAGTTTGATCATTCGTGGTCATGGCCGGTCACCCTAGCCGGGAGTCGGGCGGCGGCTCGGCGGGGGGCGGCCTCCTTCTCCACGCCCAGCCGGGGGTTTGCGGGGGCGCGCGGCCCGCCAAGGATGGACCAACAGGACCGACAGGCAGGAGGCAGGCCCGTGCTGGTGGTGTCCGACGAGGTGCAGACGGCCGTGGCGGAGCGACGCCCCGTGGTGGCCCTGGAGTCCACGATCATCGCGCACGGCCTTCCGCGCCCGCGCAACCTCCAGGTGGCCGAGGAGCTCGAAGCGGTCGTACGGGACGAGGGCGCCGTACCCGCGACGATCGCCGTCCTGGACGGGATACCCCATGTCGGCCTCGCCGAGGGGCAGTTGGCCCGGGTCGCGGACGAGGACGGCATCCGCAAGCTCGGCCACCGGGATCTGCCGCTCGCGGTCGCGACGGGCGCGAGCGGGGCGACGACGGTATCGGCCACCGCGCTGCTCGCCGCGCGTGCGGGCGTACGGGTGTTCGCCACGGGCGGGCTCGGTGGGGTGCACCGGCAGTGGACGCTGACGCAGGACGAGTCCGCCGATCTGGGGCTGCTCGCCCGCACCAGGATCACCGTGGTGTGCGCGGGCGTGAAGTCGATCCTGGATGTGGCGGCGACGCTGGAGCGCCTGGAGACGCTGGGCGTCGCGGTGGCGGGCTACGGCACCGACCGCTTTCCGGGCTTCTACCTCGCCGACTCCGGTCACCCGGTGGACTGGACGCTGCGCACGCCGGGGGAGGCCGCCGAGGTGATGCGGGCTCAGGACGGGCTGGGCGGCCCGGGATCGGCGCTGGTCGTCGCCAACCCCGTCCCCCGGGACGAGCAGCTCGATCCCGCCCTCCACGCGCGCGTGCTCGCCGAAGCGCTCGATGAGTGCGAGGAGCGGGGCATCACGGGGCAGGCGATCACGCCGTTCCTGCTGGAGCAGTTGGTGCGGCGGACCCGGGGCGCGTCCCTGGAGGCGAACCTCGCGGCGGTCCGCGGCAACGCGCGCCTCGCCGGGCGGATCGCGCGCGCTTGGGCTGCCGGGCGGTGAGGGCGGCGGACGGGGGCGGGAGTACGGGGGCGGGCGAAGGGCCGGGCGGGGTGGTGCCGCGCGAGACGGTGCCTCCCGTGGGCTCCCACGGCGGGCCGGGCGTCGGCGGACCGGGCCGGGTCTCGAGTCCGCGGGCCGGTTTCGCGGGGACGCCCACGCGCGTACGTCCGGGCGGGCTGCTGGTGGTCGGGGACGTCGTGACGGACATCGTGGCCCGGCACCGTACGGCGCTCACGCCCGCCACCGACACGGCCGCCGTCATCCGTACGGTGCCGGGCGGCGCGGGCGCAAACGTTGCCTGCTGGGCGGCGCGTTGGGGCTGTCCGGACGTACGGCTCCTCGGCCGGGTCGGCGCCGACGCGGCGGCGTGGCACGAGGCCGCGCTCACGCGCGCGGGTGTGCGTCCGCGGCTCGTCGTCGATGCCGGGGCGCCGACGGGGACGGTGATCTGCCTGGTGGACGAGGGCGCCGGGGCGGAGCGGACGTTCCTCACGGACAGCGGTGCCTCGCTGCGGCTCTCCCCCGCCGACTGGTCGCCCGAACTGCTCGACGGCGCGGCCCTGCTGCACCTGTCCGGCTACCTGTTCTTCGCCGGGCCGAGCCGGGCCGCGGCCCGTGCGGCGCTGGCGGCGGCTCGCGCGCGTGGGGTGCCGGTCACCGTGGATCCGGCGTCGGCGGGGTTCCTAGCGGAGACGGGCGCGGAGCGGTTCCTCTCGACGGTGGGCGGGGTGGCCGTGCTGCTGCCGAGCCGCGACGAGGCGGAGCTGCTGACCGGACTGTCCGACCCCTCGGACGCGGCGTCGAAGCTCAGCAGCCGCTTCCCTGCGGTGGTCGTCAAGCTGGGCGCCGAGGGGGCGTTGGTGGCGCGGGACGGCAAGGTGCTCGGCCGCACCGTCGCGGAGCCTGCGCGTGTGCGCGACTCGACGGGGGCGGGCGACGCGTTCACCGGCGCGTTCCTCGCCGCGCGGCTGAACGGGGCGGGGCTCTGCGAGGCGGCGGCGCAGGGGTGCGGGGCGGGGGCGCGGGCGGTGGAGGTGATCGGCGGCAGGCCACCGGAAGGGCCTTTGGAGGAGCCCCCTGGCGTCGCGATACCGCCGACCCGTGGCGTCGGCCCGTGAACGGGCCTCGGGCAACGGGAGCGGAGCATTCCGTTCCCACAGGTCTTGGCACGGCCTCGGGGCGTCCTGGCAGACTGGCACGTCAAGTCGTCGGTGCGAGGAGCCCATATGTCGATGGCAGGCAATCTGCGCAGGGTCGGAAGCCTGCGCAGGGTCGGCGGCCTGCGCGGGGTCGGCGGCCTCAGGAAGATGGCACGCCTGGGCAGGCGCCGTGCCCGTGTCGACCTGAGCCACCCGGCCCGCTCCCCGCTGGGCTCGTCGGTGGTGAACTGCGTGACGTACCGGGACGGCGTGCGCCGGCCGCCGGACCGCGATCTGGTCGAGTCGGTGGAGCAGGTCCGCAAGAGCGGTGACGGCTTCGTCTGGCTCGGGCTGCACGAGCCGACGGAGGAGGAGTTCGCGGACGTCGCCGACCTCTTCGGTCTGCACCCGCTCGCGGTGGAGGACGCGGTGCACGCGCACCAGCGCCCGAAGGTGGAGCGGTACGACCAGACGCTGTTCGCCGTGTTCAAGACCGTCTGCTACGTGGAACACGCCGAACTGACCGCGACCAGCGAGGTCGTGGACACCGGCGAGATCATGGTCTTCATCGGCCGGGAGTTCGTCATCACGGTCCGGCACGGTCGGCACGGCTCGCTCGGTCCGCTGCGCGAGGAGCTCGAGGCGTCCCCCGAACAGCTCGCCCAGGGACCCGCCGCGGTGCTGCACGCCATCGCGGACCAGGTCGTCGACGACTACCTCGCGGCGACCGACGCCGTGCAGTCGGACATCGACCAGGTCGAGACGGACGTGTTCGCCCCGGACGGCCAGCGGACCGACCCGGGCCGCATCTACCAGCTCAAGCGCGAACTGCTCGAACTGAAGCGGGCGGTGGTGCCGCTCGGCCGCCCGCTCCAGATCCTCGCCACCCAGCCCATGCGGCTCATCGCCCCGCAGATACAGGCGTACTTCCGGGACGTCGACGACCACCTGAAGCGGGCCACCGAACAGATCGCCGCCTTCGACGAATTGCTGAACTCGATCCTCCAGGCGCATCTCGCGCAGGTGACCGTCGCGCAGAACGAGGACATGCGGAAGATCACCGCGTGGGCGGCGGTCGTCGCGGTGCCGACGATGGTCTGCGGCATGTACGGCATGAACTTCGACCACATGCCCGAGCTGCACTGGCAGTTCGGCTATCCGCTCGTCATGTCGTTGATCGCGACAGCCTGTGTCGCCCTGTACCGCGGCTTCCGGCGGAACGGCTGGCTGTGATCCCCCCCCACCCGGCCCCCGCCCCCCCTTCCGGGGATTCGCTCTAGCCCCGGCCCCGGCCGCCCTTCGCGTAGACGCTCTCGACCCAGCCCGCGAGCTGGTCATCGGTGAGATGAGTGGCCAGGTCGGCCTCGCTGATCATGCCGACCAGCCGCTTGTTCTCGATCACCGGCAGCCGGCGGATCTGATGGTCCTGCATCTCGCGGAGTACCTCGCCCACGTCGGCGTCCGCCTCGATCCAGCGCGGGGTGCCCTTGGCCAGGTCGCCCGCGGTGATGTGGGCCGGGTCGTGTCCCATGGCCACACAGCCGACGACGATGTCGCGGTCGGTGAGGATGCCGCAGAGCCGTTCGTTCTCGTCGCTGATGGGCAGCGCGCCCACGTCAAGTTCGCGCATCAGCTGGGCGGCGCGGTCCAGCGTCTCGTGCTCGGGGATCCACTGGGCGCCCCGGTGCATGATGTCTCCGGCGGTGGTCATCACTACCTCCCGGTGCCGGGAAGTGTCCGCAGGCGGCGCGGAGGCACCGCTGGTCCCGGCGCCCCTACATTCTCCAGGCGCCCTGGTCACGGCGCATCCGCAGCCACCGCGGCCAGCACCGCCCCCCCCGCCCTCACGTCGGCAGCCCGCTCCACGCCGGGTGCCTCGGGTCGTCCGCCCGTACCACCACGTCGGCCACGGCGGCGGGGCCCACCTCGTCCTCGTACCGTTCGAAGGCGGGCAGCGTCCACCGCTCGCCCTCCGGTGTGCGCCGCCGCAGGGCGCCGGGCGAGAGCCGCACGTGCACGGTCAGGTCGAACGGGAACCAGTGGCCGAGGAGCAGCGGCCCGTGCAGCAGCAGCGTTCCGCCGGGCGCGAGCGGGACGTACGGACTGCGGGTCGCGCGGTCGGCCACCGGGTCCCAGAGATCGGGCAGCACTCGCCCCGTGCCGCCGGGGTCGAGCGGCCCGAGGACCTCGCGCCACAGCGCACCGGTGTCGAACCATCCGCCGTAGTACGTCTCCACGTCCTCGCGGCCGTACTCGAACCGCAGCGAGGCGGGCCGCAGGAAACCCTCCGTGCCGACCACGAGCGCGTCGCGCCCCCGCAGGCGCAGCGCGTCGCCCACCCGGCGCGCCAGCTCGCCGGTGCCGCCCGTGCCGCCGACCGGTGCCCCGTCGACGGCCACCCGCGGCCAGGGGCCGCCGTCGGCCCTCTTCAGGTGGAGCAGGTGGTCGGCGAGGGTGTCGGCCAGCCGTTCCCAGGTGATCGGTTCGAGTCGCACGGGCCCCATGATGCCCGGTGGTGCCCGCGGGCCGGGACGGTGGCGTATGGGCGCGCGAGGATCGCGTATGGCCTTCGCGGGCCGGTGGCAATTGACTTGTGGTGCGCGGAACCGCGCTGCAGGATCACTCGGAGCCCGGCGGGCGCCACCCGTCGTCACCGCTCACGCCCCCACGGGAGTTGCCATGATCGATGGTCCGTACTTCGTGCTCACCGTGCTCGGGGCGCTCGCCTGCGGCCTCGCCGCCGGAGTGTTCGCCGCCTTCTCGACCTTCGTCATGCCCGGCCTCGCGGCGCTGCCCCCGGCCCAGGGCATCGCCGCGATGAACCGGATCAACGTCGCCGCGGTCACCCCGGCCTTCATGACCGTGTTCCTCGGCGCGACGGGGCTCTGCGCGGTGCTCGCCGTGGTGACGTTCGTGCTCTGGCCGGACGAGGGCACCGTCGAGTTGCTGCTCGGCAGCGTGCTGTACCTCGTCGGCTCCTTCGGGGTGACGGTGGTGGCGAACATTCCGCGCAACGACGCCCTCGCCAAGGTCGACCCGGAGAGCGCGGAGGGCGCCGCGTACTGGCGTTCGTACGTACGTCAGTGGACGGCCTGGAACCACGTCCGGGGTGTCGCCGCACTCGCCGCGACGGCCTCGTTCATCCTCGGCCTGACCTGAGCGGGCCCCGCGGCCGGTGGTCGCGGTCAGCCGTTGGGCCCCGCGCCGGATCACGACAGCAGGAAGTCCGCCTCCCCGGCCTTCGCCCCCTGGATGAACGCGGTGATCTCTCCACGCGTGTAGATCAGCGCGGGACCGTCGGGGTCGGTGGACTGGCGCACCGCGACGCGGCCGTCGGCCAGCTTCATGGCCTCCAGACAGTTGCCGCCGTTGCCGCCGCTCCACGGCTTGTGCCAGCCCTCGGTACCGAGGTCGCGGGCGGGCATACCGTTGTAGATGCGGGATTCGGCGCGGGCCTCGCTTCGCGAGTCGTCGCGGCCGCCCGGTGAACGCGGACCGGCGGGGCGCGTTCCGGCTCGATGTCGGTCCATGTCACTGCTCCTTGCGGAGGTCCCGGAGGATCTCCTTCGTGCGTTGTGCGGTGGCGGCCTGCGCCGCCATGCGGTCCATGACCTCCAGGTGGGTGGCCACCTCTTTGCGCGCGTCCAGGTAGACGGCGCCGGTCAGGTACTCGCTGTAGACCATGTCGGGCAGCTCCGCCATGGCGAAGCGGAAGAGCACGAACGGTCCGTACGTGCCCGGGTGCGGGCCCGCCGCGAACGTCGCAATCTGCAGGGTGACATGGGGCAGCTCGGCGGCTTCGAGCAGCCGGTCGATCTGGGCCCGCATCACCTCGGGCTCACCCACCGGCCTGCGCAGCGCCGTCTCGTCCATGACCACCCACAGCCGGGGCGCGTCCGCACGGGTGAGCAGCGCCTGGCGTTCCATGCGCAGCGCCACGTAACGCTCGATGTCCGCGGGCCGGGTCTGGCCGATGGCACCGGAGCGCATCACGCCGCGCGCGTACTCCTCGGTCTGCAGGAGCCCGGGGACGAAGTGCGGCTCGTAGGACCTGATGAGGCTGGCGGCGCCCTCCAGGCTGACGTACATGCTGAACCAGCCCGGCAGGATGTCGTGGAACCGCTGCCACCAGCCGGGCTTGTTGGCCTCCTCGGCGAGCGTCACGAAGGCCTCGGCCTCATCGTCCGCGACGCCGTAGGACTTCAGGAGCAGTTGGAGATAGGGGATCTTCAGCGCGACCTCGGCCGTCTCCATGCGGCGGACGGTGGCGGGGGCGACGCGCAGGATCTTCGCGGCCTCCTCGCGCTTGAGACCCGCGCCCTCGCGCAGATCCTGCAGGCGACGACCGAGAACGACCTGGCCGACGGTCGGCGCGGACCGCGGTTCGCTCACGTCTGCTCCTCCACCTGACTGGCGCGTTGCCTCAACTCACACCGCACCGCGGCTGTAGCGAGCAGTGTGCCATGCGCCGCCACGGAGGGACACGCCACTGTGCACATTTCAGAGTGGCCCTTGCCAAGGTGTTCTGGGCGGGGCGATAGTGGAGAACGTGACTCCGCCCGCGCCGTTACGAACCGAAGCCACCGAAGGCCGTCCCGGCGTTCTCGCCGAGACGCGGCCCGAGGACGCCGAGGTCTGCGTCAGTTTCGCCCTCGCACCACGTCCCGGCTCCGTCGCACAGGCCAGACGCCTGATGCTGGAACAGTTGGACGGGTGGGCGGTGCGCGACGACGACGCCTGCGACGCGGCGGCACTCGTTATCTCCGAACTGGTCACCAACGCCGTGGTGCACACCGCGAGCAGGCGGATCATCTGCGAGCTCTGCGCAGATCCGGAGAAGCTGCGCATAGCCGTACGTGATGAAGGGTGCGGGTCAGGCATGCCGCGCCCGGTACACAGGGGGGCCGACGAGGAGCACGGGAGGGGACTGCTTCTTGTCGACGCGGTGAGCAGCGCGTGGGGCGTCCACGACGCGGGGCCCGGTATCGGGCTCACGGTGTGGGCGGAGTTGCCGAGAGCGACATGTACGTAGACGTGTACGTAGTCGCGTACGTCGCGGTGTGTACGTAGCGGCGCATGCGCGCAGGCGTGTGCGTGGAACGGAACGATCGAACGTGGCAGTGATGCGGGCGGGGGGCATGTGAGCGCGGGTACGGTACGGCCGTTGGATCTGAACACCTTGGTCCGCCTGTCGCGGCAACGACAGCGCGCCGGGAGGCCGGCACCGACCTCGCCACCTCCGCGGCTCGATCTGCCCGCGGGCATGACCGAGCCGCTGGGCCGTGACGCGGTGGCGGTGCCCGCGGCGTTCGGACCCGGTCTGATGTCCCGGCTGCCCCGGGTGGGATGCGTGTACGAGGACGGGGCGCGCTGGTGGTGGATCGTGCCCGCCGACTCCGACGTCGCCATGGAGTGGCCCGCGCCTGTCGCCTATTCGGCGGGAGCGGTGGTGCGGGACCCGGAGTGCCGTCCGGTGCTGATCAACCGTCCCGCGGACGACGTTCCCTACACTCCGCCGATTCCGCTGTATCTGGCGCTGTGCCGGGTGACGGGGACGACGCCGGGGTGGTCCCGGGCCCTCAGCGCGTGAAGGTTCCGCCCGGCCGGGTGGGCGGTTCCCCGCACCTCCGAATCGCTTCCCCGCACCTCCGAGTCGCTTCCCCGCGCCTCCGAGTCCTATGCGACGGCGGCCAGTTCCCCCGTGGGCCCAGGGGCTCGCACCGTCACCAGGAAGGTGTCCGATGCGAGGTCCATCACGACCTCCGCGTCCTGGCCCTCCTGCCGGCGGGCCCGCGCGAACTCCTCCGCGGGCCACGAACCGCGCGGTCCGCCCGCGGGAAATCGTTCGAGCACCATGCGTCCGTTCATCATCATCCCTGTCCCCCGTGCCGTTCGGTTCGTTCCCTGTACCGAGGAGAACGCGCGGAACGGCGTCATGGACTCGCGACGTGACCGAACTGAGACGCGGTCGGGGCATTTCCCAGGGTTCTCCCGGGGTCTCGGGCCGAGTCAGTCCTCGTACTCGTCGTGGTAGCGCACCCGCGCACTGCCCGCCGGCGCCCCGAGCGCCGACGCACGCCCCGCCGGCCGCTCCCACTCCTCCTGACGGCCGAGCGCGGTGAGGTCGAGGAGGCTGGTGGTGGAGCCGAGGCCGTCCAGGCCGCGGGCGAACGTCGCGTACGTGTGGAAGACGCGGTCGCCGTACCGCAGGAAGCAGTTGACGGCGGGCACGTCCCGGGGCTCCTCGGCGAAGGAGGCCAGGAAGTCGTAGTTGAAGTCGCCACCGTTGGTCGAGTACCAGGGCACGGTCCAGCCCATGCGGGCCTTGAAGGTCAGCAGCTTGGTGAACGGGGCGCGCGACACGGCGACGAAGTTCGTGCCGCGGGCCCGCAGGTGCGCGAGGTGCCCGATCTGGTCGAGGAACCCGGAGCAGCTGCGGCATCCCGCGTCCCACTCCGGGGCGAACATGAAGTGGTAGACGATCAGTTGGTCCTTGCCGTCGAAGAGGTCGAGCAGCGTCGCCTTCCCGTCGGAACCGTCGAAGTAGTACTCCTTGTCGACCTCGACCATCGGCAGCCCGCGCCGTTCGGCGTTGAGCGCGTCGCGTGCGCGGGTGGCGGCCTTCTCCTTGGCCAGCAGCTCCTCACGCGCGGCGAGCCACTCCTCGCGCGTGACGATGTCCGGAAGTCCCATGGTGTGTCTCCTCCACCCTTCGGGCGCGTACGTCTGCGAAGGGTGGACCTGCGGGGTTCGCGGAACTCATCGCTCGCCGGCGAAGAAGTTTCAGAGAATCACCGGGAGTTCGAGCAGCCCCCTCGCACGGATGGTGGGCCGCCACCGGAGCTCGTCCCTCGGCACGTCGAGCGCGATGCGCGGAAAGCGCTCGATGAGGGCGCCGAGCGCGATCGCGGTCTCCAGCCTGGCGAGGGGTGCGCCGAGGCAGTGGTGGATGCCGTGGCCGAGGGCGAGATGGCCGGTGGCGTCGCGGCCGAGGTCGAGGCGGTCGGGGTCGGGGAAGCGGCGGGGGTCACGGTTGGCCGAGTTCAGGGAGAGCAGCACGGTCTCACCGGCCCGCACGGTGACGCCCGCGATCGTGATGTCCGCCAGGGGGAAGCGGCGGATGGAGAGCGGCGCGGGCCCGTCGTAGCGCTGGAACTCCTCGACGGCGGCGGGGAGTTTGGCCGGGTCGTCCCGGAGCGCGGCGAGCTGTTCGGGGTGGTCGAGGAGGGCGAGCACGGCGTTGCCGATGAGCTGGACGGTGTTCTCGTATCCGGCGAAGAGGATGAGGAAGGCGAGCGACATCAGCTCGTCCTCGCTCAGCCGGTCCGCCGCTTCGTCCCGCACGGCGATCAGGTCGGAGAGGAGGTCGTCGGCGGGGTTCCGGCGCTTCTCCGCGAGGAGGCCGGTGAAGAAGGCGAGCAGGGAGACGACCGCTTCCTTGGTCTTCTCGGGGTGCGCGGGGTCGGGTGCCACGAGGGCGTCGGTCCAGCCCCGCAGGTCGAGACGGCCCGCGTCGCCCGGCACCCCGAGCAGGTCGCAGATGACGGTGATCGGCAGCGGTGCGGCGTACGCGGAGATCAGGTCGGCGCGGCCGTGCGGCTCGACGGCGTCGAGGAGGGCGTCCGCGGCGCTGCGGACGGGGGCGCGCAGCCGCTCGACCCGGCGTCGGGTGAAGGCCCGGCCGACCAGGCGGCGGATGCGGGTGTGGTCCGGCGGGTCCATGTTGAGCAGGTTCGCCTCCAGGGCGGGCGGAAGGGCGAAACCGCGGTAACTCCCGGGCAGCGCGTGGCTCTTGTCGAGCGAGAGCAGGGGGTTCGCGAGCGCCTCGCGCACGTCGTCGTACCGGGTGACGAGCCAGGCGGGGTTGCCGTCGGTGCCGGTGATGCGGTGCACGGGCGCGGTGTCGCGCAGCCGTGCGTACGCGGCGTACGGGTCGTCGAGGAGGCCCTCGGCGGGGTCTTGGTGCTGCGGGTCCGAAGGGATGACAGGGTCCGACGGGGTGGTCGGGCCTGAAGAGGTAGCAGGACCTGACGGGTTGGTCGAGCCTGGAGGGGTGCCCGGGTCCAAAGGGGTGATCGCCATGTGCCAACCCTAGGGAGCGTTCGGGAGCGGCCGCCGGGCCGCCCCGCCCTCCGCGGCGAAGGTGGTGACGCCGCCGCGGATCATCTCGGCGCAGGCGAGCCGCGCGCCGAGCGCGTGATGAGTCCGGCGGGGCCGGGCGCGGGAGGCGGCGTCATCTCTTCACGGTAGTGCGAGTGCGCATCCGGCGGCCCTGTCGCGGAGCCGTTCCAGCGGGCACGCTGACCTTGCGGGCACGGGGCGGACAAGGGAGTCGGTCATGATCATCGGCACGTGGAACCTGGAGAACCTCTACCGGCCCGGCGGCGAGTTCGGCCCCAGGGACAAGGCCGCGTACGAGGCGAAACTGGCCTCGCTCGCCGCGACGGTCACCGCGCTGAAGCCGAACGTCCTCGGCGTGCAGGAGGTCGGCGACCCCGCCGCCCTGGAGGACCTGGCGGGCCTGCTGGACGGCACCTGGCACGTCACACTCTCCCGGTACGCGGACGACCGCGGCATCCGCGTCGGCTTCCTCACCAGCCTGCCGGTGACCGTCGTCGCCGACGAGGCCGGGTTCCCGGAAGCGGTGCGTCCGGTGCAGGTCGACGACGCGGGCCGGACGACGGGGCGGTCCGGGCGCGGGATCCTCGCGGTGACGGTGTCGACGCGGGCGTTCCTCTTCGACGTGGTCGTCTGCCACCTCAAGTCGAAGCTCCTGTCGTACCCCGACGGCCGCTTCCAGCCGCGTGACGAGGGCGAGCGGGCCCGGTACGGCGCCTACGCCCTGTACCGCCGCACGGCCGAGGCGACCGCGGTGCGCGCGCTCGCCGACCGGCTGCTGCGGGGTGACGGTCGCGAGCACCGGGTCGCGGTGGTCGGGGACCTCAACGACGAGGTCGGCGCGGCGACGACGCAGATGCTGCTCGGTCCGCCGGGCTCCGAGATCGGCACGCCGGGCCACGACCGCCCGGACAGGGGCGACGCGGCGCGGCTGTGGGACGTCGCCCCGCTGATCCCGCCCGAACAGCGCTTCTCCCGCATCCACGCCGGCCACCGCGAACTCATCGACCACATCCTCGTGAGCCGGGGCCTCCTCGACCAGGTGCGGTCCGCGGGCACGGGCGCGCCGGGTGCCGCGGCGACCGCGCTGCCTTCGGTCGCGGACGGGGATCCGGCGGTACGCAGGGAGGCGGCGGGATCGGACCACGCGCCGGTGTGGATCACCATCCAGCCTTGACACGCCCCCTGCGTCATGGGTGGGTTCAGCCGCGTGGCAGCACGGTGGAGAGGACGCCGGGAAGCGGGTACCAGTCGGCGGAGACGATGCTGGCGTGCTTCTTCGCGAGCAGCGCGACCCGCTCCCTGGCCTGCGCCTCGGTCGGCCGCGTCCCGTCAATGGCCGGGGCGACGCCGTGGGCGTCGGTCATGACGACGAGGTAGCGCCGGTCGGCGTACCAGCGGGTGTCGATGGCGCCGCCCGCGTACGCGGCGGCGTCCCCGTCGAACAGCACGAACCACGGCCGGATCGACGCGTCCGTGTACCGCTCGCGCGGATCGCCCGCCTGCGCCCCGAGCACGGCGGGGAAGGCCGCGGCCTCGCCGAGGCGGCCGGCGGCGGCGAGGTCGCGCAGATGGGTGGCGTACTCGCGGTCCGTCCAGAGGGTGTCGGCGGGGTTGCCCTGTTCGACGGTGCCGGGGATCAGCTCGACCACGAACTTGCCCGCGAGCTCGGCGCGGACCGGCCAGCCCTTGTCCCGTACGGCGTCGTCGAGACCGGTGTGTCCGGCCGCGAGCTGACCGGGGCGGTAGACGGCGTCGCCGAGTACGCCGGTGAGGAGCGCGTCCAGGTCGGCGGGCCCGCGCCCGCGCCTGCCCTGGAACCCGTCCTTCAACTCGACCTTCACGAGGACCGGACGGTGACCGGGGTGCGCCTCGTGCCAGCTGCGCATGTCCTTCAGGCACCCCGCGAGGCTCTGGTTGCGCGCCTTGGTGCGCAGCTCGGCGGGGCTCTGGGCGTTCTCGCAGTTGTTGTCGTTGCCGACGGGGTTGCTGTGGGACACCCGCCATCCGCTGCCGAACGCGTTGGTCCACACGTCGAGTTCGAGCATGGCGGCGCCGGAGTCGAGGGCGTCGGCGAAGTACGGGTACTTCGCCTTCTCGTAGGCGTTGTGGACGCCGACGCCGGTGGTGGCGGAGTAGGCCGAGCCCGGCGCCGGGTCATCGGCACCGCGAGGCCCCGCCGAGGCCCCGGCCCCGGCGCCGCCGAGCACGCCCCAGCCCACGAGAGCCCCCACCAGCAGCCCTCTCACACCCTTGCGCACCATCACGCCCACCGCCCTCTCACGCCATCGCGCACCGCCCAAGTCCCGGGAAACCTAAGGGAATCGGGTGACGCGGGGGAAGACGGCGTCTTACGTCAGGGGGCGCGGGAGCGACGGAGGAGGCGGAAGGCACGTACTTTCGTCGTGCGGGCCACTTTCGTCCGTGCGGGCCACTTTCGTCCGTGCGGGCCACTTTCGTCCGTGCGGGCCACTAGTGCCCCCTCCGGGCAGGAACACCGGCCTGCGGGGCACGCCCCCTAAGCTGCCTCAGGCACCACGCCACACCACGCCCCCTCGCACCGCACAGCTCCATCGCCGCCCCCGACCCCAGGAGCCCTCACCGTGTTCGACCTCGCACCGGAGCACCCGTACCCGTACCCGGACAGCCTCCGCCCGGACGGGACCCCCGCACCGCACGCGCTGCTCACGCCGGTGCTCGGTCTGCTCGGCACATGGCGCGGCCGGGGCCGGGGCACGTACCCGACGCTCGCTGCCGACTTCGCGTACGCGCAGGAAGTCACGTTCAGCCACGACGGCCGCCCCTTCCTCCGGTACGAGGCCCGGGCCTGGCTGCTCGACGCCGACGACGCGCCCCTTCGTCCCGCGGCCCGGGAGAGCGGCTGGTGGCGGCTGCAGCCGGACGGCCGGGTGGAAGCACTGGTCACCCAGCCCACCGGCATCGCGGAGATCGTGGTCGGTGCCGCGGCCGACGGCACGGTCGACCTCGCCACCCACGAGGTGGCCCTCACCCCCACCGCGAAGGACGTCACGGCCACCCGCCGCCGCTACACGCTGACCGACGATGACACGCTCACGTTCACGCACGACATGGCCGCGGTGGGCCGGCCCTTGCAGCACCACCTCTCGGCCCGTCTGCGCCGCGAGGGCGTGAGCACGCCGGACGCGTGACGCCATGAGCACCCAGACCACAGCCGCCACGGCCGCCACGGCCGCCGACGGCTGGCCCGACCTCCCGGGCGACACGGCCCTGACCATCCGCATCCCCGAGGCGAACCCCCTGGTGAAGGCGGGTTTCCCGGCTCATGTGACGGTGCTCTACCCGTTCCTCAACACGTCCGGCTTCACCTCGTCCACCCACGCCGAACTGACGACCCTGTTCGCCGCCCAGGCCCCCTTCACGCTCAGGTTCACGGAATTCCGCCGCTACCCCGGTCTCCTCTACCTCCCCCCGACCCCGGACACCCCCCTGCGCGCCCTCACCGACTCCGTCACGGCCCGCTGGCCGGAAGCCATCCCCTACCGAGGCATCTTCGACCCGCCCCTGGCACCCCACCTCACCGTCGCGAACCACGCGGGCCCGGACACCTGGCAACGCGAGTACGACGCGCTGGAGTCGGAGCTCGCCCCGCACCTCCCCCTCACCAGCCACGTGGGCACGGTCCATCTGATCGTGACGGATGGTGCGGGTGGTGCCTGGCGGGACCTTGCGGCGTACGAGTTGGGCTGATGCGGGCAACGGCCCAGTTGGTCACGGCGAGGACGACATCCGGTCGTTGGAACGACGACGTCCGTACGGGGGACGTGCGTGTCGGCTACGTTGCGAGGCCGTTAGGGAGTGGCGGGCGCTCGCGACCAGCGGCCCCGTAGAGCTCACGAACCCCCCGCAGAAAGGGTTTCCATGCCCCGCACCCGTACCCTCAGCCGCATCTCCAGGACCCGGCTCGCCGTGGCCGGTGCCGTCACCGCGGTCCTCGCGGCGAGCGCCCCGGCCGCGTACGCCTCGCTGGACGACGAGTCCCGGCCGTCGCCCTCGGCCGCCACCTCGACCGTCCCCCGCGGCAAGCCCTACATCGAGACCCGGCTGCTCTTCGGGACGGAGCGGCCCGACGGCGGTCCCGCGGTGACCGACAAGCAGTTCATGGCCTTCGTCGACAAGGAGGTCACGCCGGGCTTCCCCGACGGGCTGACGATCCAGAACGGCCGCGGGCAGTGGCGTGACTCCAACGGCACGATCGAGCGCGAGCGTTCGTACGAGCTGATCCTGCTGTATCCGACGGCCGAGGCCCACAGGCGGGACGTCCAGATCGAGGAGATCCGCAGCGACTACGAGAAGGCGTTCGCGCAGGACTCGGTCGCACGGGTCGAGGACCGGACGCGCGTCGACTTCTGATCGCGCGGGGATACGGAGCGGGGATACGGGCGCGCATCGGCCGTGGGGGGCGGCGAGCGGGTGTTCCTGCCGCCGTGTCACCGACTCCGGCTGTCGCCGTGGTGCACGGTCCCGGCCTGGATCACCGTGGCGTGATACGTGCCGCCGCTGATGGTGTTGTTGTACGTGACGCTGCCCGGCTGCGCGTCTGGAGCGGGCGAGGGTGCCAACTCGTCAAGCAGCGCGCGCAGTTCGGCAGCCGCCGCCGGCTCCGCCGCGAGCCTGCGGCGGAGCCGTGAACGCCACTCCGTCCGCACATCGTCCGCGGTCTCCTCGTCCCCGGCGTCGCACGCGGCGACGAGCTCGGCACGCGCCTCCTCCAGCTCTCCGACGAGGACGTCCTCCTCGCCGCCCCTGCCGCGCGAGAAGAACCCGGCGATCCGGTCCCGCGCCTGCGTCCATCCGTCGGTCACCATCTGCTGCACGAGCGCCGTCGCACCGGTCGCCGCGAGCGCCGCCAACTCAGCGTCCACAGACCGCCTCCCCTTCCTCGCGTCCCCGCTTCTTCCCTGCTTCGTCCCCGCGTCCGCCACGCGTCCGGGGGCCTTCACCGTAGCGCGGGCCACCGACGGTTCACCGGCGGTCGGCCGCCTCCCTCGCCGCGCCTTCGCTCGCTACGTCTCCGCCATGCCCGTCAACGCCCCCACCGGGTCCGCGTCCGCTTCGCCCTCGGGCCACCAGTCGTCCGCGCCCGGCTCGCTCTCGTACGGGTACCAGCGGCCGTCTCTGCCGTAGCGGAGCTGGAGCGTGCCCTCCGCGTTCGTGAGGTGGTTGCGGTGGATCGTCATGCGGGGGAGGTCCGCCGCGACCAGGGCTCCCCGGGCCCGGTCGAAGGGTCCTGCCGGTGGGTCCCAGGGGGCCTCCAGGACCGCAAGGCCCTCCTCGCCGCCCTGGCGCCAGGCCGCCGCCGCCCTGGAGAGGTCGGCGGGGTTGCTCCCCACCGACCTGGCCAGCCCGGTGAATTGGCGGCTGAACGTGCGGCGGCCCGTGAGGCCGGGGTGCGAGGCCGCGAGGCGGACCGCGTCGTGCCAGGGGGACGTGGCCGTGAACGGGTCGGTGCCGGTGGTGAGGAAGGCGTGGGCGCGGGCCGCCGCGTCCGTGACCAGGAATTCCAGGGCCGTCGGGTCCGGGGCGCCGGGGAGGGACGGCAGGACCGGGGGGTCGCCGGGCCGGGGCGGCGCGGGGAGCGGAGCCGGAAGCGGTGAGCGGTACTCCGTGGCCAGGGCCTCGCCGGCCGGGACGCCGGGGAGGGCGGGGCCACCGTCCTGGGCGGGGCCGTCGTGGGGAGGCTGGGCGGGTTGTGCGGCGGGAATGGCTGACGACACGGGGGCGCCCTTCGAGGCCAGGCCCTCCGGCGGCGGCGACGGTGTGTCGCGGGGTGATGAGGCGTCACCGCGGGGCGGGGCGTCACCGGGTGAGCGTGTGTCGCCGGGTGAGGGTGTGTCGCCGGGTGAGGGTGTGTCGCCGGGTGATGTCAGTCGCCGGACCGCCTGGTGCTCCTCCGCCGCCGACATGCGCGCGTTCCTGTGCGCCAGCTCGTCCAGCAGGTCCTGTTCCTCGCCGCCCCGCAGCAGCAGGAGTACGAACGGGTCGGCGTCCAGGAGGCGTGCCGTCTGGTAGGCCAGGGCTGCCGCGTGCTTGCAGGGGTGCCCGCGGTCCGGGCAGGTGCAGGAGGGGGCCAGTTCGCGGGCGCCGGGCAGGAGCGGGACGTCCGCCCGGGTCGCCGCGTCGGCCAGGGCGTGCGGCATCTCCTTGTCGAGCAGGGCCGCGATGCGCGCGGGGTCGGTGGCGACCGCGTCGAGGAAGCGGTCCCAGTGCTCGGGCAGCATCGTCCGCAGGCGGATCTCCGCGCGGTAGGGGCGGGGGCGGCTGCCGTGGACGTACGCGACGATGCGCCCCGGCGCCACGGTGATCGTGTCGACCGCGCCCTCGCGCGCGTACGTACGGCCGCGGGCCAGGCGGGCCGGGTCCAGGGCGCTCTCCTCCAGCGCGTCGATCCACGCGTTGCCCCACCAGGAGGTGGCGAAGGGGGTGGCCGGATCGGGGTACGCCGGCAGGGCGGGGAAGACGCGGCCGCTGCCCATGCGGCTCGTCTCACTCATCCCACTGGCCCAGCCGAGACCACCGCCCCGCCGCACCCCGGAACCGGCGCCGGGACCGGGGCCACCGCCCGCACGGGCCCCGCCGCCCGGCCCACCGCTGCTCCCCTTCACGCCGTCCTCCTCAGCGCCACCAGGTCCGCCAGCTGCGCGTCCGACAGTTCCGTGAACGCCGACTCGCCGCCCTCGCCGAGCACCGCGTCGGCCAGCGCCTGCTTCGCGGCGAGGAGTTCGGCGATGCGGTCCTCGACCGTGCCCTCGGTGACCAGGCGGTGGACCTGGACCGGCTGCGTCTGGCCGATCCGGTACGCGCGGTCGGTGGCCTGCTCCTCGACCGCCGGGTTCCACCAGCGGTCGTAGTGGATCACGTGACCCGCCCGGGTCAGGTTCAGGCCCGTGCCCGCCGCCTTCAGGGAGAGGAGGAAGACCGGGACCTCGCCCGACTGGAAGCGGTCCACCATCTCCTCGCGCCGTGCGACGGGCGTGCCGCCGTGCAGGAGCTGGGACCCGATGCCGCGGGACGACAGGTGCGCCTCGAGGAGGCGCGCCATCTCCACGTACTGCGTGAAGACCAGGACCGCGCCCGCGCTCTCCGACTCCGCGAGGATCGTGTCGAGGAGCTCGTCGAGGAGCTCCAGCTTTCCCGAGCGGGGGCGGCCCGTCCGCGTCGTCAGCGCGCCGTCCTTCAGGTACTGCGCCGGGTGGTTGCAGATCTGCTTCAGCGCCATCAGGAGCTTCATGACCAGGCCCCGGCGCGCCATGCCGTCCGACGCCTCGATGCGGGCCAGCGTCTCGCGCACCACCGCCTCGTAGAGGGAGGTCTGTTCGCGGGTGAGGGTGACGGGATGGTCCGTCTCCGTCTTCGGCGGGAGCTCCGGGGCGATCCCCGGGTCGGACTTCTTGCGGCGCAGGAGGAAGGGGCGCACCAGCCGGGCGAGGCGGTCCAGCGCCTCGTCGTTCGCACCGTCCCCCGCGGGGTCGCCGCCCTCGACCAGCCGCGCGTGCCGGGCGCGGAACGCCTTCAGGGGGCCGAGCAGGCCCGGGGTCGTCCAGTCGAGCAGGGCCCACAGCTCGGAGAGGTTGTTCTCCACGGGGGTGCCGGTGAGCGCGACCCGCGCCGGGGACGGGATCGTGCGCAGGGCCTTCGCCGTCGCCGCGTGCGGGTTCTTGACGTGCTGCGCCTCGTCCGCGACGACAAGGCCCCAGCGCTGACCGGCCAGTTCGGTGGCGCTCGCGCGCATCGTCGCGTACGTGGTGAGGACGAAGCCGCCGTCGGCGTCCAGGCCCGCGAGGGTGCGGCCCGGGCCGTGGAAGCGGCGTACCGGCACGCCGGGCGCGAAGCGCTCGACCTCCCGCTGCCAGTTGCCGAGGAGCGAGGCGGGGCAGACCACGAGCGTCGGCGCGGGGTGTGCCCGGTGGAGGTGCAGGGCGATCAGCGTGATCGTCTTGCCGAGGCCCATGTCGTCGGCGAGGCAGCCGCCGAGGCCCAGCGACGTCATGCGGTCCAGCCAGGCCAGGCCCCTGAGCTGGTAGTCGCGCAGGGTGGCGTGCAGGCCGGGCGGCTGGGCGACCGTGTCGAGGTCGCCCGTCACGCGCTCGCGCAGTCGGGCCAGGGCGCCGACGGGGACGGCGGGCACCTGCTCGCCGTCCACCTCGGCCGCACCGGTGAGCGCGACCGACAGGGCGTCCACGGGATCGAGTAGGCCGAGGTCGCGCTTGCGTGCCTTGCGGACGAGCTCGGGGTCGACCAGGACCCATTGGTCCCGGAGGCGGACGACGGGGCGGTGCGCCTCCGCGAGCACGTCGAGTTCCGCGTCGGTCAGCGGCGCGTCCTGGTCGCCGAACGCCACCTGCCAGCGGAACTCCAGGAGCTGTTCGGTCTTGAAGAAGTCGAAGTTGTCGGCGGCGGTGCCGGGGGCCGGGCGGACCACGGCGGTCGCGGTGAGGCCGCGGGTGAGCTCCCTCGGCCAGTGGACGGCCACCCCGGCCGCGGCGAGCCGGCCTGCCGCCGCGCCGAGCAGGTCGTACAACTCCTCCTCGCTCAGCGGCAGCACGTCGGGCCGCGGCCGCTCAAGGAGCCTGCCGAGCGGCGGCCATACGCGGGCGGCGCGGCGCAGCGCGAGCAGGGTGTCGACGCGGGCGCGCGGGCCGAAGTGGTCGGCGCCCGCCCAGAGGCCCGGCACGTCCGTGACGAGCGCCGGATCGGCGAGGCTGTGCACCTGGACGACGGCGGCGGCCGGGCTGGCGACGGCGGTACGGGGGACGGCCTCGGCGGGGCCTTCGTCCTCGCTGTCCGCCGATTCCCCCGCGGAGCCTGCGAAGCCCTCTCCCCCGTCGAACACCTCGTGCGCCCGCAGGTCGAGCCGCAGCGACACCCGTACCCCGGCGTCCATTCCGGCCGCGACCTCGGCCGCCCACTCCCGCGCTCCCGGCAGCCGCCGCGGCTCGCGTGCGGCGAAGGGCGCGCCCACCGCGTACGCCGCGGCCGGGGTGCGCGGCAGCGCGTCGACCACCGCGTCGACGAAGGCTCTGACCAGGGCGAACGGCTGCGGCAGCCGCAGCGGTCCGGGGCCGGGCAAGGGTGTCGCGTGGGCCTCGGCGGGCAGCGCCGCGGCGATGGCCCGCAGGTGCGCCACATCGGCCTCGTCCAGCGGTCCCGCCCGCCACGCGTCCAGGTCGCCCGCGGTCAGGCCGGGCAGCAGTCTGCCCCGCGCCGCCAGGTGCAGCGCATGGCGGGCAGCCGCACCCCAGCAGGCCGCGGCCGGTTGCGGACGCTCGGCGCGCAGCAGCAGCGGCACGGCCTCGGCGACCGGCAGGAACAGCGCGGGAACCGTCCGCCTACGGGCGCCCTTGCCGTGCTTTCGGGCGACGACGAGGTCACCGCGTACACCGGCAGGGCCCGCCCGCTCCGGAAGGTCACCACTGTCCGGACCCGGGCGCCAGAAGGCCATCCGGCCCTCCTGGGGCGCCTCCGCCGGGAGGAAGACGGCGGCGCAGGAGCGTACGAGGAAGGCGTCGTCGGTGCCCGTCCCGTCCGCCGCTCGCGCGCCCGTCGCCGTCTCCGCCGTCATCACCACCGCCGCCTCACCGAGCCCCAGCTCACGCCACCTGTCCCCACGCTCGCCACCCTAGGCGAGACCACTGACAACGCCGGGGCGACCACATCGAGCCCCCCGACGAAGCCCCCGGCGACGGGCCCGCGGCCGCCCCTCCCCCTCCCGCTCCCGCTCCCGCTCCCGCTCCCGCTCCCGGCGAGCGACGACAGGCACCGACAGGCGTCGCCAAACACCCACATGAACACTGGCAGGAAAGTTTCCTAACAATAATTCATCCGAACTTATTGACGCGCACATGTCGCATCGCCAGGATTCCCCTCGAGACGGACCGGCACCCCCACGCCAAACCGAGGAGACGGACATGTCGCCCACCCCCCGCGCCATGGCAAGCCCTGGAAGTCCCGAGAACTCCCGCAAGAGGAAAGCGCGTTGGGGCGTTCCCGTCGCCGCGAGCGCCTCGCTCGCCCTCGTCGGCGGCGCCCTGCTCTGGTCCCCCGCCGGGCAGGCCGACGTCTCCCCGGCCGCCCACGCCCAGGCGGGCTTCACCGCGGTCGCCGCGGGGGACATCGCCGAGCAGTGCACCGCGAGCAGCAGCAGCTGCAAGCACGTCAAGACCGCCGCGCTGGTCAAGCAGATCAACCCGTCCTTCGTGATGACCATGGGCGACAACCAGTACGACGACGCGCGCCTGAAGGACTTCCAGAACTACTACGACAAGACCTGGGGCGCCTTCAAGAGCAAGACGCGGCCCGTCCCCGGCAACCACGAGAGCTACGACCCGGCGGGCGCGTTCAAGGGCTACAAGTCC
Organism: Streptomyces sp. NPDC058284; assembly: GCF_042881135.1. Classification (NCBI taxonomy): domain Bacteria; kingdom Bacillati; phylum Actinomycetota; class Actinomycetes; order Kitasatosporales; family Streptomycetaceae; genus Streptomyces; species Streptomyces sp. NPDC058284. Next base: position 10,589 of record NZ_JBHVYE010000037.1, on the reverse strand, counting down.
TACTTCGGGTCCGTCGCCTACCCCGACGGCAAGAGCTACTACAGCTTCGACCAGGGCAACTGGCACTTCATCGCGCTCGACTCCAACAACTTCGACGACGACGAGCAGATCGACTGGCTCAAGGACGACCTCGCCGCCAACTCCAAGAAGTGCGTGGCCGCGTACTGGCACCACCCCCTCTTCTCCTCCGGCGAGCACGGCAACGACCCGGTGAGCCGCCCGGTCTGGAAGCTGCTCCAGGCCAACAAGGCCGAGCTGGTCCTGAACGGCCACGACCACCACTACGAGCGGTTCGCCCCGCAGAACGCGGACGGCAAGGCCGACGCCAACGGCATCGTGGAACTCCTCGGCGGCATGGGCGGCGCCAACCCCTACGACATCGAGGAGGTCCAGCCCAACAGCCAGAAGCGGCTCACGGACACCTTCGGCGTGGTCAAGCTGAACTTCACCGACACCGGATTCTCCTGGAACCTCGTCGCCACGGACGGCTCGACGAAGGACACCAGCCCGTCCTACTCCTGCCGCTGAGCCGGCCGGAGCACCGCGATGTACCTCGCTTCCACGGGCGCGGTCACTCAAGGCGACGCGACCGCCGAGACCCCGGAGCGGTCCGGGGCCCGGCGTGGCCGCGTCGCGGGCCCCGTCCTCGCGCTCGGCGCCGTCAGTCTCGTCACGGACATCTCCTCCGAGATGGTCACGGCCGTCCTGCCCCTCTACTTCGTCCTCCAACTAGGCCTCTCTCCGCTCCAGTTCGGCTTCCTGGACGGGCTCTACAACGGCGTCACGGCCCTGGTGCGGCTGGCCGGCGGGTACGCCGCCGACCGCGGCGGGCGGCACAAGCTGGTCGCGGGTGGCGGCTACGCCCTCTCCGCGCTGTCCCGGCTCGGGCTGCTGCTCGCGGGCGGCGCCACCGCCGGGATCGGCACCGCGCTCGTCGCCGACCGCATCGGCAAGGGCGTACGCACCGCGCCGCGCGACGCGCTCATCTCGCTGAGCAGCCCGCCCGACGCACTGGGCCGCGCCTTCGGCGTGCACCGCGCGATGGACACGACGGGCGCGCTGCTCGGGCCGCTCGCCGCGTTCGCGCTGCTGTGGGCGACCGCGGACGCGTACGACGCCGTGTTCGTGGTCAGCTTCTGCTTCGGGCTGCTCGGGGTGGTGATGCTGGGCGCGTTCGTGCCGGGGCAGACGGTGCGTCCGGCCGGGGTGCCCGCGCCCAAGAGCGCTTCCCACCCCAGGACCGGCGCCCTCGACCTGCTCCGGGTCCGTGCCTTCCGGCGCGTGCTCGGCGCCGCCGCGCTGCTCGGCGCGGCCACCATCGGTGACTCCTTCCTCTACCTCCTCCTCCAGCGGCGGCTCGACTTCGCGATCTCGTGGTTCCCGCTGCTGCCGCTGGGCTCCGCCGCCGTCTACCTGCTGCTCGCGGTGCCTGCCGGGCGGCTCGCCGACCGCACGGGACGACGCGTGCCGTTCCTCGCCGGACACGTGGCCCTGCTCGGCGGCTACATCCTGCTGCTCTCCCCCACCGAAGGCCGGCCCCTGCTGATCGGCGTCCTGCTCCTGCTCGGCATCTTCTACGCCGCCACCGACGGGGTCCTGATGGCTCTCGTCGCCCCCGTGGTCGCCCAGGAACGGCGGGCGAGCGGCATGGCCGTCCTGCAGACCGGCCAGGCTCTCGCGCGGCTCGTCGGCGCCGCGGGGTTCGGGGCCGCCTGGACGCTGTGGGGCATCAGCACGGCGCTGACCTGCGCGGCACTCGCACTGACCGTGGCGCTCGCCGGTGCCGCCGTCCTGCTTCCGCCCTCCGAAAGGCGCCCATGACCACCACGCCTCACACGGGACCGGAACGCTCCCCCGGCTCCCTCCGCTCCCTCCGCTCCCTCCGCTCCCGGATCGTGGCCGTCGCCGCGGCCACCGCCGTCCTCGCGGGCGTCGCCGTCGCGTACACCCTGAACGCGGCGCAGAGCGCCCAGTCGGCGGACGCCACATCGGAGTTCGGCCTCGATCGGGGTCACCTCTACTTCCGCAGCACGGAAGCCGGCGCGGGCCGGGTCGCCCGCCTTCCCTCATCCGGCAGGACCACGGCCGCACCCGGCAAGGCCACCCGCACCACTGGCACCGCCCGCACCACCGGCGGCCCCTCCTGCGAGCGCTTCTACGCCGCCGCGGGCACGGCTCTGTGCCTTCAGCGCCGTGCCGGAATCCCGCCCAGGTCGTACGCCGTCGTCCTGGACGACCGGCTCCGCGAGAAGCGCCGTATCGCACTCACCGGGATACCCAACCGCGCACGCGTCTCGGCGTCGGGCCGGATGCTGTCCTGGACGATGTTCGCCACCGGCGACTCCTACGCGGGCTCCTCCTTCTCCACCCGCACCTCGATCCTGGACACCCGCACCGGCTACCTGATCAAGAACATGGAGGAGATCCCTCTCACCCTCGACGGCCGCCGCTACCACGCCCCCGACGTCAACTACTGGGGCGTGACCTTCGCGGACGACGACAACCGCTTCTACGCGACCGTCTCGACCAAGGGCAGCACGTATCTCGTACGCGGCGACATGAGGAAGTGGGCGGCGACCGCCCTGCGCCGGAACGTCGAATGCCCCTCCCTCTCCCCCGACAACACCCGCCTCGCCTTCAAGAAGCGGGTGCGGAAGGGGACGCGGGACCCCTGGCGCCTGTACGTCCTCGACCTCCGCACGATGCGCGAACGCCCCCTCGCCGAGCGCCGCAGCGTCGATGACCAGGCGGCCTGGCTGGACGACGACACCCTCGCGTACGCACTCCCCGGCGAGGACGGCCGCAAGCAGGACATCTGGACGACGCCCGCCGACGGCTCGGGGCGGCCCGCTTTGCGGGTACGGGGCGGGAGTTCACCGGCGGCGGTGCGCTGAGACGGCCCGAAATTCGGATGCGTGAGCGGCCTTGCCCCCGCACGATCACCGCATGACCACACCGGAACGCACCGTCGTGCCCACCCTCTTCCCACCTCCCGGTTACGCCCACGCCGCCGTCGTCGAAGCCGGCACCCGGCTCGCCTTCATGGCGGGCTCCGTCCCCCTCGACCCGGCCGGGAACCTCGTCGGCGAGGGGGACATCGGCCGCCAGACCGAGCAGGTCGTCGCCAACCTCGATGAGGCACTGCGCGCGGTGGGCAGCGATCTTTCCCTGGTGGTGGCCAGCACCGTGTACGTGGTCGGCGACGCCCCCGCCACCCTCGACCTCGCGTGGCAGGTCGTCCAGGCATCCGCCCTGCACACGGGACCGCACACCTCGACACTGCTCGGCACGCCCTGCCTCGGCTACCGGGGGCAGCTCGTCGAGATCACCGCCACCGCGGTCGTCCCCGGCCCTTGACCCCTCCTAGCTCCGCGCCCGGCGGGCGAGGCCCAAGGCGTATTCCGGCCACCACTGGCCGGCCCGCGGGCCGCCCCGGCACGGTCCGTCGGACTCGCCGGGGCGCTTGATCCACAGGTAGGCGTCGAGCGCGGGGTCGCCGGTCTCGGCGGTGGGCGGCCTGCCGAGGGCGCGGCCCGGCGGGTTGCACCAGGCCTGGTCGCCCGCGTAGGGGCCGTTGCCGTTGCGGCTGCTGTCGATGACGAAGTGCTTGTCGCCGCCGAGCTCCTTGACGAGCCGGTGCCCGTACGCGGAACTCACCTCGTCCGTATGGTGGTTGGATACGTTCAGCGCGAAACCGTCGGCCTCGGCGATACCGGCGCGGCGCAGCGGGTCGAGAAGGCGCCGCTCGTCGGGGATCCAGCCGGCGTTGCCCGCGTCGAGGTACACCTTGGTGTGCGGCTGGCGCTTGAGGCGCTGGACCGCGTGGGCGAGCAGCGCGTACCGCTCGGCGGCGTCCGCGCGCGGGCAGCCCGCCACCAGCTGGGCGACGGCGTCCGGTTCCACGATCACGTACGCGCCCCGGGTGCCGAGCCCCGAGGCGAACTCCTCGATCCACCTCCGGTATTCGGCCGCGTCGCGGGCACCGCCCGAGGAGTACGCGCCGCAGTCGCGGTGCGGGATGAAGTAGGCGACGAAGACCGCGGTGCGGCCCGCCTTCGCCGCCGCCTCGACGTGGGAGCCGACGGTGGCCTCCGGCCCGCTCCCGTACAGCCAGACGGCCTGTGGCCGCGCCGCGATGCGCTCGACGAGGCGGGCGTCGGCGGTGCGGCCCTCCCGCTGCCACTGGGCGACCTGGCGGACGGCGGCGCTGTCGGGATCGACCCAGAAGTCGGGGACGGCGGGGACGGCGGGGGCAGCGGGAGCGGCCGGGGCGGTGGGCGGGGCCGTCTGCATGGGGGCTGGTGCTTCGGTGGGGGCTGGTGTTTCGGTGGGGACGGCTGCCCCGGTGGGAGTGGCCGTCTCCGTCGCCGCAGCCGTCTCCGTCGGTGCGGGCGGTCCCGTCGGTGCGGGCGGCGGTCCCGTCGGCTCCGCGCCGTCCGCTGCCGCCCCGCCCGTCGCCACCGTACTCAGCGCGCCCAGCAGGAGCGTGGCGGCGAGCACGGTCCGGGAGCGGGAGCGGCCGGGGCGGGGGAAGGGGACGGAGAGGCGCGGTCGGAGGCGGCGGAATGGCTGCGGAGGCACCGGGCGGCTCCAGTCGTTCGACGTGACGGCGCCGGTGGTGTCCGGCGCTTCCCCGGAGTGTTCGGTCGGCGCGCCGCGGCGGAAACCCGTACCCGGCCGCGTGCACGGCGGTTCGCCCCGAAGATCACCCGGACGGCGGCGCCCCCCGCGTACCAAGATCGTCAAGTAGGTGCCCGAGGCGGGTGGTTGGCGTCCCCACCGAGGAGGTGCCCACCGCCCGCCCCGGGCCACCGACGCACGTCAGTCCGCCCTCGCGTTCCGCATCCGTCCGTACGCGTAGACGCAGCCCGCGAGCGCCAGGTCGGAGAGCAGCATGAAGCCGATCGAGTACGAGCCCTTCGCGCTGTGGATCGCGCCCATGACCAGGGGCGGCACGAAGCCGCCGAGGCCGCCCACCGCGCCCACGATGCCCGTGACGGAGCCGACCTGCGGCTGCGGGGTGACCTGCGAGACGAGGGCGAAGACGCTGCCGCTCGCGGTGCCGAGGCCGGCCGCCATGGCGAGGAAGCAGATCGTGCCCGTCGGGTTCAGCCGCGGGTCGAAGGCCTGCACGACGGCGAAGAGCGCGACCACCGCGAGGGCGGTCGTGGTGACCGTAGCCGGGTGGATACGGTCGGAGAGCCAGCCGCCGACGGGCCGGAAGACGACGGTGACGAGCGCGAAGCCGGCCGCCTTGGTCCCGGCGTCGGTGGGCGAGAGGTCGTACCAGGTCTTGAGGTACGTCGGCAGGTACACGCCGAAGGCGACGATTCCGCCGAAGCCGATCGCGTACAGCGCGGACAGCTCCCAGGTGACGCGCAGCCGGCCCGCCGTGGCGAGCCGGGTGCCGAGGGAGCTGGTGGGCACGGTCCTGTCGGGGCGGTCGGTGATGAGGAAGAAGGCGAGCACCGCGAAGGCGGCGAGAGCGACGGCCACGACGACGAACGGCAGGTTGTCGCCGTGCTCGGCGATGCGCGGTGTGAAGTAGCCGGAGAGCGCCACACCACCCATGCCCATGCCGAAGACGCCGAGCGCGAAGCCCCTGCGGGCGGGCGGGAACCAGGAGTTGACCAGTGGGATGCCGATGGCGAACGTGGTGCCGCTGAGGCCCAGCAGGAAGCCGACCCCGAGCATCGCCAAGTAGCTGTTCCTGGCCGGGATGATCAGCAGCACCGGGACGATCGTGAGCGCCGAGACCAGCGGGAACATCAGCCGCGCGCCGTAGCGGTCGGTGAGCGCGCCGACCGGGACGCGGCCCAGCGAGCCCACGATCACGGGGACGGCGACCAGCAGCGACTGCTCGAAGGAGCTGAGCCCCAGGCGGTCCTTGAAGTCGCTGCCGAGCGGCGCCACCAGGTCCCAGGCCCAGAAGGTGAGCGTGAATCCGACCGTCGCCACGGCCAGGTTGCGGTAGGCCGCGGAGGAGGGCTCTGGCGGCTTGGCTGCGCGGGTCTCGTCCACGTCCTCAACGTAGGAATCACCGCCCGGCGCGGCTCACTGTGCTGGGCCGTTCGGGTGCAGTCCCGCCTCGAAGGCGGCGGCGCCCAGCACCTCGCGCAGCATCGCGGGCGTCAGCCGCCCGGTGAACGTGTTGCGCTGGCTGACGTGGAAGCAGCCGAAGACGTCCAGCGGCTCCCGGCCCTCGCCGCCCGCGAGCGTCGTCCGCGCCCCGTGCCCGAACGCCGGACGCGGCTTCGGCAGCTGCCAGCCCGCCGCCGCGAACGCCGGCATCGCGGCCTGCCAACCGAAACCGCCGAGCACCACGACCGCCCTGAGCGTCGGGGCGAGCAGGTTCAACTCGCTCACCAGCCAGGACCGGCAGGTGTCGCGCTCCCCCGTGGTGGGCTTGTTGTCGGGCGGCGCGCAGTGCACGGGCGAGGTGATGCGGGTGCCGTACAGGGTGAGGCCGTCGTCGGCGCTCTCGGCGGTGGGCCGGGAGGCGAGCCCCACGTCGTACAGCGCCGGGTAGAGGAATTCGCCGGAGCGGTCACCGGTGAACATCCGCCCCGTGCGGTTGGCGCCGTGCGCGGCGGGCGCGAGGCCGATGATCAGGAGGGCGGCGTCGGGCGGCCCGAAGCCGGGCACGGGCCGCCCCCAGTACTCCCAGTCGGCGAAGGCCGCGCGTTTGGAGCGTGCGACCTCCTCGCGCCACTCCACGAGGCGGGGGCAGGCACGGCATTCGGTGATCCGCTCGTCCAGTTCGCTCAGGCCGTCCATGCCTCCACCGTACGTACGCCCGCGTACCCGCAGCGTCCGGGCCCCCGCAGAGCCCGTGTCAGGTCAGCGCGGCGCCCAGCGCCACGAAGGCACAGATGAGCGCCGCCAGGACGGCGAGGAGCGGCCACACGAACCGCAGGTACTTGTCGTAGCCGACCTTCGCGAGCGCCACGCCGCCGATGGTGACGGCCGTGGTCGGCACCCACAGGTTCATCCAGCCGCTCGCCGCCTGCCAGGCCGTGACGACGACCGCCCGCGGGACTCCGGCGAAGTCGGCGAGCGGGGCGAGGATCGGCATGGCGAGTGTGGCGTGGCCGGAGGTGGAGGGGATGAGGAAGGCGAGCGGCAGGTTCACGAGGAAGACGATGACCGCGAAGACACCCGACGACGTCCCTTTCACCACCCCCTCGATGGAGTGCAGGACGGTGTCCGTGATCTTCGAGTTATTCATGATCGTCGTGACGCCGCGGGCGAGCAGGATGACCAGCGCGGGCGAGACGAAGTCCGCGGCGCCCTGGATGATCGTCGAGCTGAGCCGCTGCTCGCCCATCCGCGCGACCAGACCGACGAGCACGGCCGCGCAGAGGAAGAGGGCGGCCAGCTGCGGGAAGGACCAGCCGAGTTCGAAGCCGTACGGCTGCGCGTCCGCCTTGCCGGTGAGCGCGCTGGACCAGGGCACCACCGAGAAGATCATGAAGGCGAAGACCAGCGCCGTGGTGACGAGCACCGCCTTGTGCAGCCGGGTCAGCTCCGGCGCCTCGTCGGCCTCGGCGGCCTGCTCGCGGTCCCGGTCGCCCGGCAGGAACCCGGAGAGGGAGCGCTCCGGGTCGCTCCGTACGCGCCTCGCGTAGCGGATGACGTAGGCGACCGTGACGCCGGTCAGGACGGCCCACATGGCGAAGCGGAGCACGATGCCGTCGCCGAGCGAGATGTCCGCCGCGGACGAGGCGACGCCGGTCGCGAACGGGTTCACCGTCGAGCACAGCACCCCGACGCCCGCGCCGAGGATGATGGCGCCGACGGCGGTCATGCGGTCGTAGCCGAGGGCGAGCATCAGCGGCACGATCAGGCCGTAGAAGCCGAGCGTCTCCTCGGCGAAGCCCTCGACCGTGCCGAGCACGGAGAAGACGGCCATGATCCCGGCGATGAGCAGCGCGCCGCGCTCCCGCAGCCGGTGCGCGAGCCGCTCGATGCCGCGGTCGAGCGCGCCCGTCGCGAAGACGACGGTGATGAACGCGCCGATGGCCAGCACGAACAGGAAGACGCCCGCGCTGCCGTAGAGCGACCCCGCGTTGTCCGGCGCGACCAGCGAGGTCTTCTCGTCCTGGATGCCGTAGAGGCCGTTGACGGGCGACAGGAAGAGGTCGTTCAGGCGGCCGGTGAAGGACTGCCCGGAGTCGACGCGGTGGTAGGTGCCCTGGACGGGGGCGCCGGAGCCGCTCCGGTCGTACTGTCCCGAGGGGATCAGGAAGGCGAGCAGCCAGACGGCGACGGTGACGACGGCGAGGACGGTCAGGGCGCTGGGGAAGGTGAACTTCCGCTTCTGCGGGGGCGCTTCGGACGGGTCGCCGCCCACGGGCGTCTCGGTCGAGCTCACGCGGCACCGCCCGCCGAGGGCTTCGAGCGGTTCGGGCGGCCCGCGTCCGGCCGCTCGAAGCCGTCGGCGTACTCCCGTACGAAGGCGCACAGGGCGACGACCGTGTTGCGCAGCTCCGAGAAGAGGACGCGCTCGTTCGGGGCATGCAGATTGCACATGCTGTCCTGCGCCCCGAAGAGCAGCACCTCGGCGCCGGGCGCCGCCTTCGCAAGACCGTTGACCAGCGGAATCGACCCGCCCGTCGCTACGTACGAGGCGTCCTTCCCCCATGCCTCCCGCAGCGCGACGAGCGCGGCGCGGTAGGCGGGCCCGCCGGTGGCCGCCTCATATCCGGGCCCCGTGTCACCGGGCATGACCGTGAGCGCAATCCCGAAGGGCCGGAGCGAACGCAGGTGCTCGACGAGCCTGCCCTGTGCCTCGCGCGGGTCCTGCCGCGGGTGGAAGCGGAGGTTCAGCTTGGCTCTGGCGTACGGCACCACGGCGGACGCGGCCTGCTCCACGCCCGGCGCGTCGAGGCCGATGACGGTGATCGCGGGCCCGCTCCACAGTCGCTCGCCCAGGCTGCCGCTGCCCATCAGCGGCGCCCCGTCCCGCACACCGGCGAGCGAACGGAACTCCTCCTCCGTGTACGAGGTGCCGTCCCACTCCTCGCGCCTGAGCCCCTCGACGGCGACATCCCCGTGGACGTCGTGCAGGGTGCCGAGCGCCTTGAGCAGGACGAGCAGCGCGTCGGGCGCAGCCCCGCCGAACTCCCCGCTGTGGCGCGGCTCGTCGAGGGTGCGGACCTCGGCCGTCACCTCGGCGGCGCCGCGCAGACCGGTGGTGAGGGTGGGGGTGCCGGGGCGGATGTTGCCGAGGTCGGCGATGACCATGGCGTCGCAGGCGAACCGCTCCGGGTCGGTGGGCGGATAGCCGTCGAAGGCGCTGCCGTACTCCTCCTGCCCCTCGATGACGATCTTGACCCCGACCGGCGGCCTGCCCTCGTACGCCCGCAGCATGCCCAGGTGCGCGATGACGTTGGACTTGTCGTCGGCGATGCCCCGCGCCCGCAGGCCGCCGCCCGCCTCTTCGACGGGTGTCGGCTCGAAGGGCGGGGACTTCCAGAGGGCCTCGTCGCCGGGCGGCTGCACGTCGTAGTGGCCGTAGAGCAGGACGGTCGGCGCGTCCGGCGACGGCGGCGGGATCTCGCCGTAGATCACCGGGGCGGTGTCCGGCAGGTCGAGCCGCTCGACGCGCTCCACCCCGGCGTCGCGCAACAGCCCGGCCACCAGGTCGTGGGCCTCCTCCACCGGTCCAGCGGGGAACCCTGGAAAGGAGATCGAGGGGATCGCGGCGAGCCGTTCCAGGTCGGCGCGGAGCCCGCCCATCAGAGCGTCGACGGTGGCTTCGAAAGACGTCATGGGCAGCACTCCTGGGCGTCGCGCGAGTCACGTGAGGTGCGCGAGTCGCGTGTCATGTCCTCATGTCCGGACCGTTTTGTTGTGATCGGTCCGAATTATCGACGCCCAAGGTCAGCGGTTTCCGGACGGCTCGCCGTGCGACGGGCATGCCGCGCCGAAGCCGGGACTAAGGTCGACGTATGGCTTCGGAGACATCGGAGGGCGGCGGAACGGGTCGCGTGGCGGACGGTACGCCGGGCGGCGCGCCGGACGATACGCCGGGTGGCGCTTCGGGCAGTACGTCCGACGGCTCGGCGTCGGACAAGCGCGCGACGGGCGGCGGCTCGGCGGGCCCCGGGCCCGGACCCGCAGGCGAGGGCTCGGTGCGGATCGACAGCTGGATCTGGTCGGTCCGCCTCGTCAAGACCCGCTCGGCGGGGTCCGCGGCGTGCAAGGGCGGCCACGTCCGGGTCAACGGCGAGCGCGTCAAGCCCGCGTACGGCGTGCGGGTGGGCGACGAGGTGCGGGTGCGGCAGGCGGGCGGCCGGGAGCGGGTCGCCGTCGTAAAGCGCCTCATCCGCAAGCGCGTCGGCGCGCCCGTCGCGGTGGAGTGCTACGTCGACAACTCGCCGCCTCCGCCGCCCCGCGAGGCCGTCGCGCCAGCGGGCATCCGCGACCGGGGCACCGGCCGCCCGACGAAACGGGACCGCCGCGAGATGGAACGCCTGCGAGGAGCGGAGGGCTAGGGTCTGTCTTTCGGATCAGGCCGGACTTGGGTGGCCTTGCCTTGGGTGGGGCTTGAGCGGGGTCTGGTGCGTGCAGCTGCAAGGCGGAGG
>NZ_JBHVYE010000036.1:0-72147 GCF_042881135.1 Streptomyces sp. NPDC058284 | reverse complement strand
AGGATCAGACGAAGGCCGCCCCCACGTCCGGCAAACCCCCTGGTGAGCGACCCAGTTCGAGACACCGTTCGAGCCCGGAAGAAAAAGAACAAGCTCAGGTCTGAGCCGGACGACTTGGGTGGCCGGGAGACGTCTCCCGGCCACCCAAGATCCTCGCGCCCCGTACGGGCGTTGCCGTCAGCTCGCCGCGCCGAGCATGCCGTCGATCTCGCGGAGGAAGTCCTCCAGGTCGTCGGGGGTGCGGGAGGTGATGAGGTCCCAGTCGTTGGCTCCGCAGTGCATGACGGACTTGTCGACCCAGGTGCCCTTGGCGTTGCGGATGTCGGTGGCTACCGAGGCGTACGACGTGAGGGTCTTGCCCTCCAGGACGTCGGCCTCCACCAGCAGCCACGGACCGTGGCAGATCGCCGCCACCTTGCGGCCGGACTCCGCGAAGGAGCGGACCGTCGAGACGGCGGTCTCCTCGAGCCGCAGCGTGTCGGCGTTGACCGTGCCGCCGGGTACCAGGAGCAGGTCGTACGAGGACGCGTCCGCGTCGACGAGCTTGAGGTCCGGCTGTACTGTCTTGCCGGGGTCCTTGTCGCCGACGAGCGTGCGGATCTCCTCCGCCGACACGGCGGCCACGTCGACATGCGCGCCACGCTCACGCAGGTGCTGCACCGGCACGACGAGCTCGTCCTGTTCGACTCCGTAGTTGGTGACGATCGTCAGAACGCGGCGGCCGTTCAGTGTGTTCTCAGCCATGACGCTGCCTTTCCTCTGCTGCAGTGCTGCTTCGAAAGCGCTGTTTCGAAGTCGATCGGACGCTCCGGTACCCCTTCTCCAGCATGAGCACACGCCGGAATGCCGCCAGACGAGCCCGGCGACCGGAGTAACCGCTGTCAGGGCGGGTGCCCCGGCCTCCCCGGTGCGATTCGGGACCAAAGGCCTGATCTGGGGGCGAGAACCGTACCGGCCACGGCGAGTCCCGTGGCGCGACGGCGAAGAGGTCTGCTCATGGACGCGGGCGTCTTGGGCATTGCGGGCTTCTCCTCGGCAGGGCAGGCAGTGGGCGGGGCCGTCGGCCCGTCCCTCAAGAGGAGAGAGTCCGCTTCATCGGTTGGCGCTGTCGATGATCTGTGACATAAGTGCGGGTCCCGTCTCGTCAACTGGCGGGCGGGTGAGGGGTGTTGGCGAAGGTGAGGCTGCGGCAGGTCGTGGTCGTGACAGCTTGCCGAGGGACCGGGCGCCCTGTCCCCCCAGACGTACGTACGTATGTACGCGTGTATGTACGCGCCGTCCGCGTCGCCCCTTCCGGTTCAGTGCGCGATGCCGTCGATCAGCTCCCGCGCACCCTGACGCAGCAGTGCGACGGCCACGGATGTGCCGAGCGTCGCGGGGTCGAGCGGGCCCGCCCACTCGTGCGCGTTGAGCACCGTCTTGCCGTCGGGCGTGAACACGCAGGCGCGCAGTGACAGGTCGCCGCCGCGTTCCGACCGCGCGTACCCGGCGATCGGCGAGTTGCAGTGGCCCTGCAGGACGTGCAGGAACATGCGCTCGGCGGTCGCCTCCCGCCAGGCGTTCTTGTCGCCCAGATCCGTCACGGCGTCGATGGTCGCGGTGTCGTCCTCGCGGCACTGCAGGGCGAGGATGCCCGCTCCGATCGGCGGGCACATCGTCTCCACCGACAGGATCTCGCTGGCCAGCTCGGGGCGGCCGATACGGTCGAGGCCCGACTGGGCGAGCAGCAGCGCGTCGGCGTCGCCCGCGGCCAGCTTCTCCAGCCGGCGGCCCGCGTTGCCACGCATCGGAACGCACTCCAGCTCCGGGTGCGACGCCGCGAGTTGCGCCACCCGGCGGACCGACGACGTGCCGATGCGGGTGCCTGCGGGCAGCTCGTCCAGGGTGAGCCCGCCCGGGTGGATGAGCGCGTCGCGGATGTCGTCCCGCTTGAGGAACGCGGCGAACGTGGTGCCCGCCGGAAGCGGCCGGTCCGCGGGTACGTCCTTGACGCAGTGCACCGCGAGGTCCGCCTCGCCCGCCAGGAGCGTGGCGTCGACCTCCTTGGTGAAGGCTCCCTTGCCGCCGAGTACCGCCAGGTCACCCATCCAGCGGTCCCCGGAGGTCGTCACCGGTACGACCTCGGTGCGGATGCCGGGATGCAGCGCGGCGAGTTCGGTGCGGACGCGCTCCACCTGGGCGAGGGCCATGGGGGAGGAGCGGGAGACGATGCGGATCAGCTCAGGAACGGACATGCGGTCCACGATAAGGGCTCCGAGGCGGTGGTTCGGACAGGCGTCCAGCTGATCAAACGACCGTAGGGGTGGGCGAGTTGGCCCCCGGAGGGGCGGCCGGGGTGACCCTCACCCACCCATCACCGCCTGCCCACCACCACCCGCCCCCCGCCACTCTCCACATGCGTACGCCCCCACCCCCTCATAACGTAAGACCCACGCGCCCGCGGCCCGCCGCCGCGCCGCCCCCCTCTGGAGGCCCCATGCCCAGCCCCACCGCGCCGGAGCGTTCGGAGTCGATCGTCCTCGAACCGATGACGGCCACCCATCTGGCCGACGTCCTCGGTCTGGGCCGGCGGGTCTACGACACGTCCGTGAAGCCGTACACGTCCTGGTCGCTCTCCGCGGTCGCCCGGCACATGGACAACGAGGCGTCCGCCTGCTGGGTCGCGCTGGACGGCGGCCGGCACCTCGCCGGGTTCGTGCTCGGCTCCATGGGCTTCGACCAGCGCGCCGACTGGGGGAACCTGGAGTGGATCGCGAGCGCCCCGGAGTACCAGGGGCGGGGCGTCGCGAGCCGCCTCGTGAAGGCGTGCTGCGCGACGCTCGCGGAGGCGGGGGCGAGCGCCGTAGTGACCGACGTCGAGTCGAGGAACACCGCTTCGGCCACGCTGATGAGGCGCAACGGCTTCGAGGCGAGTGTGTCGGTGACCTTGTTCGTACGAGAGACGCCCCGGTAGGCGGAAGCGCCCGCATCGCCTGCCCCTCTGCGGAGCCCGCTTCGCCCGCCGCGTCCGGCGTCACCCTCCGCAGCGCCCGCCGGGTTCCAGCGGCGGCGCCTCGACGCCCAGGCAGGTCTTGCACCGCGGCTCGTTGCCGTGTTCGCCGTGCCAGGCCGGTGCGGTGGTGCGGACGAACATCGCCGCCGCGACCGCCGCCAGCATGAACAGCGCCGCGCAGGCCACGGCCGCCTTGCCGAAGGCGGTGTTCAGCGCGTCCGGATCCGCGTACGCCGTGCCGGACAGGCCCACCGCGAGCGGCAGTGCGGCCACGACGAGCAGCTGTGCGATGCGTGCCGCCGTGTTGTTGACGCCGCTGGCGAGCCCCGCGCGGTTCGCGTCCACCGAGGCGAGCACGGTCGCCGTGAGCGGCGCCACGAACAGGCTCATGCCGAGGCCGAGGACGACCACCGCGGGCAGCACCTCGGTGACGTATGCCGCCCCGGGCCTGATCCGCAGCATGAGCAGCACGCCCGCGGCCGCCACCGAAGGACCCGCGACGAGCGGGGGCCGTGGGCCCAGGCGCCGCGCCAGATCCCCGGCGGGCGCGGAAAGGAGCAGCATCAGGACGGTGATCGGCAGCGTCGCCGTGCCCGCCTGCAACGCGTCGTAGCCGAGAGTCGTCTGCAACTGCACCGGCAGCATGAACAGGATTCCGCCGATCGCCGAGTACAGGCACAACGTCATGACGTTGGCCGCGGTGAAAAGGCGCGAGCGGAACAGTCCGAGGGGCAGCATCGGGTTCCGTCCGCGGCGCTCGACCATGACGAAGGCGACGCCCGCCGCGAGGCCCAGAACGCCCGGCAGGACCGTGCCGACCGTCGATGTGTCACCGGACGCGCCGATCAGCGAGAAGCTGATTCCTGCGAGGAACAATGCGGCGAGGCACGCGCCGGGCACGTCGAACGGCTGCTCGGCCACCGTTTCGTCGCGGCTCTCGGGTACGTGCCGCACCGCGAACAGGACCAGCGCGGCCAGCGGCACGTTGATCAGGAAGATCCACCGCCAGCCGGGCCCGTCGATCAGCCAGCCGCCGAGGAAGGGGCCGACGGCCCCCGCCACACCACCGAGCCCCGACCACGCGCCCACCGCGCGGGCCTGGTCCTCGGGGCGGTACGAGGCGCGGACGAGCGCCAGCGAACCGGGCGTGAGCAGCGCGCCCCCGATGCCCTGGAGCGCGCGGGCCGCGATCAGTGTCCCGGCGTCCTGTGCCAGCCCGCACAGCGCGGACGCCGCCGCGAACCAGACCACGCCGACGACGAGGGTGCGGCGGCGCCCGATGCGGTCGCCGAGCGCGCCGCCGAGCAGGAGGAGCGCCGAGAGCGTGAGCATGTAGGCGTTGACGACCCACTGCAAGGCCGAGATCGACGTGCCGAGGTCACGGCCGAGCGTCGGCAGGGCGACATTGACGACGGTTCCGTCGAGCAGCGCCATGCCCGAGGCGAGCACCGCGCACAGCAGGACCCAGCGCCCGCGGGCCGAGGCAAGCGCGACACCGCCGCCGGCAGTGGAAGCCGGGTCTGCGCCGGGAGCCGGGCCGCCTGCGCCTGGAGCAGAGCCACCCGCACCGGAGGCCGAGCCCGCACTCGCAGCAGCCATCGTCACACCGCCCCGCGTGAAGCCATCGTCACACCGCCCCGCGTGAAGCCATCGTCACACCGCCCTCTACGTGGACCGCCTTGTGGACCGCCCTACATATGAACCGCACCGCTGTCCGTCCCCGTGGCAGCCGGCGCCCCTCTGCGATACAGGACGACGGTAACGACGAGGCCGATCGCGAAGAAGAGAGCCGACCACCAGTACGCGGTCGAGTACGACTGCATCGCCGCCTGGGCCCGCGCCTGTGGCGTCGGCTTCCGGCCGGCCAGGTAGTTGGACGCGGCCGTGGTGGCGAGCGTGTTGAGCAGGGCTGTGCCGATCGAACCGCCCACCTGCTGGCTGGTGTTGACCATCGCGGAGGCCACGCCCGCGTCGTGGGCCGCGACACCGGCCGTCGCCATGCTCATCGCGGGGGCGAAGACGAAGCCGAGGCCGAGTCCGGCGACGAGCAGCGGCGGCAGCACGTGCACCGCGTAGCCGCTCGTCACGTCGAGAGCGGTGAGCCAGGCCATGCCGGCGGCCGCGAGCCCCATGCCCAGCGGCACGATCGGCTTCGCCCCCATCCGCGGCACCAGGCTGTTGGTGGTCACCACCGAGGCCACCACCATCACCGCGACCATCGGCAGGAACGCGAGACCGGTCTTGACCGGCGTGTACTCCAGGATCTGCTGGAGGTAGTACGTCAGGAACAGGAACACCCCGAACATGCCCGCGCCGGAGATGAACATCGCGAGGAACGACGCCCCGCGGTCCCTGTCGAGGACGACCCGCAGGGGCAGCAGCGGATGCGCGGCGCGCGTCTGCCACCATCCGAACGCGGCGACCAGTACGGCGCCGACCACCAGGAAGCCCCAGGTCAGGACGGAGCTCCAGGCGTGTGTCTCGGCGTTGGAGAAGCCGTACACGATGCAGAACAGTCCGGCCGACACCAGGAGGGTGCCGGGTACGTCCAGCTTCGGCCGGTCCGGCGGGGCGCCCGCGTGCAGCAGGCGGGCGCCGCCGACCATGGCGAGCGCGGCGAACGCGAGGTTCACGTACAGGCACCAGCGCCAGTTCAGATACTCGGTGAGCACGCCGCCGAGCAGCAGGCCCACGGCGCCGCCCGCACCCGCGATCGCGCCGTAGATGCCGAAGGCTTTGGCGCGCTCCCGGGGGTCGGTGAACGTGGTCGTGAGCAGGGACAGGGCGGCCGGTGCGAGCAGCGCGCCGAACAGGCCCTGCAGCGCGCGGGCCGCCACAAGCATCGAGAAGCTGGTCGCCGCGCCGCCGATCGCGGACGCCACCGCGAATCCGGCGAGCCCGGCCAGGAAGACGATCTTGCGCCCCACCAGGTCGGCGATCCGGCCCCCGACCAGCAGCAGGGAACCGAAGGCGAGGGCGTAGGCGGTGACGATCCACTGGCGGTTGCCGTCGGAGAACCCGAGATCCTGCTGGGCCGATGGCAGCGCGATGTTCACGATCGTCGCGTCAAGCACCACCATGAGCTGGGCGATGCCGACCACCGCGAGAATGAGCCAGCGGTGCTCGTGACGGCCGCCGCCCCGGTAGGGCGCGGCGCCCGCGGGCGCGCTCCCGGGCGGCGCGGGATCCCGCGTGGGCGAGGGCTCCGGAACAGGCACGGCTTCACGGTCCATGGTGTCCTCCCAACACCCCCGCCCCACGCTAAACGCCCTGATCGGGTGACGCGACCGGGGTCGTCGCGGCCCGGCCGGGACCTCCCGCGAGAGAAGGCCCCGACGCGGCACCGGACCGCTGGACGGCGGGGTCCGCTACACGGCCCGGTCCGCGGCGAGCAGCAGCTCGCCCACCCGTTCCCGGGCGCGCGCGACGCGCGAGCGCACGGTGCCGATGGGGCAGCCGACGGCGTCCGCCGCGTCCGCGTACGGCAGACCGGCGAGCTGGGTCAGCACGAACGCCTCACGGCGCGGAGCGTCGAGCGACTCCAGGAGGTCGAGCAGCGCCACGCCCTCCTCGAAGCCCGGGAGCCCGCGCGGCTGGGCCCGCTCGGCGGCGGCCTGCCAGTCGCCGGTGTCGGCGATGCGCGGCCGGGCGGCCGCCGAACGGAAGCGGTCCGCGACGGTCCGGCGCGCGATGGCGAGCAGCCAGGTGCGCGCGGAGGACCGGGCGGCGTAGCCGTGCAGCGAGGTCATGGCCCGCAGATACGTCTCCTGGGTCAGGTCGTCGGCGCTGTGCGGGTCGCCACTGAGATGGGCCACGAAGCGCCAGACGTCGCGCCGGGTGGCCCGCACGAACTGCTCGAACGCCTGGGCGTCGCCGTCGCGGGCCGCCAGCGCCCACTGGGTGATCGATTCGTCGCGGGCCAGGTCCCCGCCGGGCCGTGACCGCACAAGGGCAGGAGTCATCGCAAAAGGTCCTTCGGTGAACGGAGTTCGGGAAGCGGCGCGCGCACGGCGGGAGTGATGGCCCGGCCTGCGCGGACGCCGAAGATCCGCCCGGCACCTCGGGGCGCGGGCGGTTTTCAGGAACTGACCGGAAGGACCGGCGGACCTCTGCGGGAGACGACGTACTGGAGAAGGACCCCGCGCAGCCGCGGCACGGGCACGAGCGCGCCGACAGGGAGCGTCGACGGGGGGAGGGCGGCGACCAGGACCGCGAGAACGAGGCGCAGCGGCACGAAGAGGGCCGCGGCCAGGGCGCGTCCGCTGCGGAAGACGGCGGCCTCGCCGCGCCACAGCCACAGGGCGCAGACCAGTGCGGCGACGACGTGGGCGAGGAACATGCCGGAGCCGCTGTGTCCGAAGACGGACATGATCCAGTGCGAGACGCCCTGGTCCGGCATGGCGGCGGAGTGGGAGGAGGGGGAGAAGGGGGCGACAGTGGACGGGCCGGTGCCGGGGGGCGGCGCCGAGACCGGCATCGGATGGTTCATGTGGTTCATGCCGTCGCCGGCGTGGTGCGGCAGCGCGGGTGCGCGGGACGCGCCGCCGCCGCTCGGTCCCGCGCCCAACCGCTGCGCGAGGCCGAACAGTTCATGCAGGCACAGCTGGGCCGCGACGGTGGCGCCCGTGACGGTCGGCGCCCCGCGCTCGCGCCCGGTGAGCCACCAGGCGGCGGCGACCGTGGCGCCGAACGCGTACGCCACCGCCCACCAGGGCAGCGCGGCACTGGACATCAGGGCGTGACCCAGGGCCGTCGTCACCACGCAGACGGCCGCGAACATCGCGGCTCGTGCGAGGCGGAACGCGGGCCCGTAGGTCATGGGCAGCATCGTGCCAGGCGGCGCTGGAGTGCGGCTCGTCGCGCCCGTGAGATGTCTGGAGTGTTCCGGATTGCCGTCATATGTGCCCGCTTGGTGGCCACTTAGGGCGCTACGCATACGTGAGAGCGGTGCGGGCGGTGGACCGGACGGCACGAGGGGAGTGCTGTCCACGTGCCGTCCGAAGGCGCCAGCTCCGGAAGCGTCGCCTGTACGTCCGCGTGCCTGGACGCCTGGACACCTTGGGGGATGACGCTAGGAGCGGTCGGCCGCGTCCTGCCCGTCCAGCGCTTCGACCGCTTCCCGCGGCCCGGGCACCGCGGGCCCCGCATCGGCCCGGGTCCCGGTTCCGGCCCCGGCCCCGGCACCTTCGCGCCGCCGCCCCAGGACGCCACCCGCGTACGCCGCGACGGGCTGCGCGTAACGCGCGGTCAGCGGACCGACGATCACCAGGATGAGGACGTACGCCGTCGCGAGGGGGCCGAGCGACGGCTCGATGCCCGAGCCGACCGCGAGCCCCGCGATGACGATGGAGAACTCGCCGCGGGCCACCAGCGCGCCGCCCGCCCGCCAGCGGCCCTTGACCGAGACGCCCGCGCGCCGGGCCGCCCAGTAGCCGGTCGCGATCTTCGTCAGCGCGGTGACGACGGCGAGCGCGAGTGCGGGCAGCAGCACCGGCGGGATGCTCGCCGGGTCGGTGTGCAGCCCGAAGAAGACGAAGAAGACGGCGGCGAAGAGATCCCGCAGGGGCGCGAGCAGCGAGTGCGCGCCCTCGGCGACCTCACCGGACAGCGCGATGCCGACCAGGAACGCGCCCACGGCCGCGGACACCTGGAGCTGCTGCGCGATCCCCGCGACGAGGATCGTCAGGCCGAGCACCACGAGCAGCAGCTTCTCGGGGTCGTCACTGGAGACGAACCGCGAGATGAGCCGGCCGTAGCGCACCGCGACGAAGAGGACGAGCCCGGCGGCGCCGAGCGCGATGGCGAGCGTGAGGCTGCCCGCGGCAAGCCCGACACCGGCCAGCAGGGCGGTGATGATGGGCAGGTAGACGGCCATCGCCAGGTCTTCGAGGACCAGGACGCTGAGGATGACCGGCGTCTCGCGGTTGCCGAGCCGGCCGAGATCACCGAGGACCTTGGCGATGACGCCGGACGACGAGATCCAGGTGACACCGGCGAGGACGACGGCGGCGACCGGGCCCCAGCCCATGAGCAGCGCGGCGATGGCGCCGGGCAGGGCGTTGAGCGTGCAGTCGACCAGGCCGGCCGGGTACTGCGTCTTGAGGTTGCTGACGAGGTCGTTGGCGGTGTACTCGAGCCCCAGCATCAGGAGCAGCAGGATGACGCCGATCTCGGCGCCGATGGCGACGAACTCCTCGCTCGCCCCGAGCGGCAGGAGCCCGCCCTCGCCGAACGCCAGCCCGGCCAGCAGGTACAGGGGGATCGGCGAGAACCGGAAGCGGCCCGCGAACCGGCCGAGCAGCCCGAGGGCGAGAATGATCGCGCCGAACTCGATCAGGAAGACAGCGGAATGCACGCGATCACTCCCGCCCGAGTATCGTCGCGGCCGTCTCCACGCCTTCGCGCGTCCCGATCACGATGAGGGTGTCGCCGCCGGCCAGCCGGAAGTCGGGAGTCGGCGACGGGATGGCGTCGGCCCGCCGGAGCACGGCCACGATCGAGACGCCGGTCTCGGTGCGCATCCGGGTCTCGCCGAGGAGCCGTCCGTTCCAGTGCGAGGTGGCCGACAGCAGGACGCGCTCGGCCACGAGGCCCAGGTCGGTGGTGTGCAGCAGGGTGGGGCTGTGGTGCGACGGCATCAGCGCGTCGATCAGCGCGTCGGCCTCGCCCGAGCTGAGCCGCGTCGACAGGGCGCACTCGTCCGGGTCGTCGGACCGGTAGGCGCTCAGGGTGCGTGCCCCGTCCCGGTGTGCGATCACCGAGAGGCGTTGCTGTTCTCGGGTCGTCAGGTCGTACCGGATGCCGATGCCTGGAAGCGGCGTACGGCTGAGTCGTGATGCGGGCACAGCTTCTCCCCTTGCGCGATTGAGTGATCTCCCCCGGTTGTCACCCTATAGGGGCCAAGGATTGGCAAAATCCCACCCATGTCGCGCGGCCCCACCAGGTGTGACGGTCTCGGGTGATGGGGCGAGGCCGCGGCCCGGTGGAGCCAAGGAGAGCGAGCGCCGTCAGTTGGTGATCGTGACGCAGGGCAGGCCGACGCTCGATCCCCCGCGGAAGCCCTCCGCGCAGAGCCGGGTGCCCGCAGGGAAGTGCCGCTGGGGGTAGGCCTGATCCCGGTAGGTCCTGAACTTGGCGACGTCCTCGACCTTGGTGTTGGCGCTCCAGCCGTTGGTGGTCCAGACGCGTGCGCTGATGCGGTTGGGCTGGTTGGTGTTGATCACCGACACCTCCCGCCTGCGCCCCGGCGCCCGGCACGCGCGGGCCGACGGAACGCCGCCGAGGCGACGTCCGCGCGGCCCCCGCGGACCAACGCGACGCAAGATCATGAGTTACGCGGTGGCAGGGCCGCCCGTCCGCAGGACCGTCTCGACCGTGTCCGCCTCTTCCGGGGACTTGTCCTCGCGGTAGCGCACCACCCGTGCGAATCGGAGCGTGACGCCGGCCGGGTAGCGGGTCGACTTCTGCAGGCCGTCGTAGGCGATCTCGACGACGAGTTCGGGGCGCACGGTCACGACGTAACCGCTGCTGTCGACCGCCAGCTCCTGCAGCCGCTCGGTCTGCCAGGCGAGCATCGCGTCCGTCATGCCCTTGAAGGTCTTGCCCAGCATGGCGAACGTGCCGTCGGGCCGCCGTGCCCCCAGATGCAGGTTGGACAGCTTGCCGGTGCGGCGGCCGTGGCCCCACTCGGCGGCGAGGACCACCAGGTCCAGGGTGTGGACGGGCTTGACCTTCAGCCAGGAGGCGCCGCGGCGGCCGGCCTTGTAGGGGGCGTCGAGCGCCTTCAGCACGACCCCCTCGTGGCCCCGCCCCAGCGTCGCCTCGAAGAACTCCTGGGCCTCACCGCGCTGCCGCTCGTCGCCCGGGTCGGCCACGAGCGTGCGCCGCACCCGCATCGGCTCGGGCACCAGGGCCGCCAGCGCCGCGTGGCGCTCGGTGAACGGCAGGTCGAGCAGGTCGCGGCCCGCCACGGACAGGACGTCGAAGAAGACGGGGGACAGCGGCAGTCCGGCCGCCGCCGCGGACACGTCGACCCGCGAACCGACACGCCCCGCGATCTCCTGGAAGGGCCGCGGCCGCCCCTCCCCGTCCAGCGCGATGACCTCGCCGTCCAGGATGAAGTGGGACCCGTCGAGACCGAGCGCCGCTTCGGTCAGCTCGGGCAGCCGGTCGGTGATGTCGTCCAGGGTGCGGGTGTAGACGCGTACGTCGTCCTCGCTGCGGTGGACCTGCACACGGATGCCGTCGAGCTTCTCCTCGACCGCGCACGCCCCCAGCTTGTCGATGCCGTCGGCGACGGACCCGGCGCTGTGCGCGAGCATCGGCAGGACGGGACGGCCCACGGTCAGCCGGAACTCGTCCAGCGCCTGCGCGCCGCGCGCCAGCAGCGCCTGGGCGACGGGGCTCACGGAACCGGCGAGCATCACGGAACGCCGCACGGCGTCCGCGGGCGTCTCCGTGGCGAGCGCGAGCCCTTCGACGGCGAGCGCGTCCAGCGCGCCCTGGCGCACCTCGCCGGTGAGCAGCCCGATCAGGAACCGCTGCTCGTCGGCTGTCGCGGCGCCCATCAACTCCCCGACCAGGCGCTTGCGTTCGGTCTGCGAACCGGCACCGGACACCGTGCCGATCGCGGTCAGCGCCGCGTCCACGCCGCGCACCGTCAGCGTCGGCTCGTCGGCGGGCGGCCCCGCGTCCCGCAGCGTGCTCCAGCCGATGCCGAGCCGCCCCTGGGGCAGCCGGCCCGCCAGGTAGGGGATGACGACCGGTACGTCGTCCGGCTCGGCGGCCCGGAACAACTCGGCGAGCAGCGCGATCTTCTTGGACCGCGCCGAGGTGGCGGCCACTTCCTTGGAGACGTGAGCGAGCCGGGCAAGCAGCATGAGCCCATCCTGCACCGGGCCCGTGCGCGGCGCATGACCGGACCTCCCGGTGGGCCTTGGCCCCGGCGGAGTGCGGACCCAACCGCGCTGTGCGGAGGCCGTCTTCGGCGCCGGTAGGCACTGCGGGCCGGAGGGCGGTTCAGGTGTGACTGCGGAGGTCCGGGGTCCGGCCTAGGCCATTCGGCCGAGGCGGTCGGCGGCGGCGGTCCGCTCCCGTGTGCGCGGGAGGCGCTCCGAGGGCCGTGGACGGTGCGGCGTCCGCGGCCCTCGCGCGGACCGCCGCACCGCGGTGACGGGCGGTTTGCCGCCGACGGCGGGGACGAATCGGGCGGTGGTGGGCGCTTCGGCGACGAGGCGTCGGCGCCGAGCTGGGGGTGTACACGACAAGACGAGGGTGATGTTGCGAGAAGACACGCGTGTACTCGTCTGTGGCGGGCACCCGGGCGGCGTGACGGTCGATTCCATCGCTTCGCCGGGCGGCTCGTCGGCCGAACCGGTGGGCATGGCGGAAACGAATGCAAGGTGAGTGATGCAGATCACATGGATATCTCGGCGCATGGGCGTAATGACGCCCCTTTGTCCGGGGTCCTAAGAGCACAGGAGCCCCCGCAACCGGAACGTCGAGAAAAGAAACACCAGAAGTGGAGCCCGACCATGGCCGTCGCCCTCGAAGAGCCCGCCCGCGCCCGTCTCGTCACCCCCGAGGGCCGTGAGCGCGCCCTTCCCGTGGTCCTGCGCTACTCGGCGGAAGACCCCCTGGCCGTCCAGATGACCTTCCCCTCCGAGGCGTCCCTCGACGGCGTCGAGGTCACCTGGATCTTCGCCCGCCAGCTCCTGGAGGACGGGCTCAGCGCCCCGGCGGGCAGCGGCGACGTGCACATCTGGCCGTGCGGGCGGGCCCAGACGGTCCTGGAGTTCCACGCGCACCAGGGACTCGCCCTGGTGCAGTTCGACAAGATCACGCTGCGCCGCTTCCTCGTGCGGTCGTACGCCGTGGTGCCCGCGGGCGGCGAGGAGGAGAGCCTGGACCTCGACACGGGACTCTCGCGCCTGCTCGGCAATGTGTGAGCGGTACTCCGGTATCGCGGGTTCCTGGCGTTCCGGGACCTACGGCGTTCCGTACAGATGACACAGGCTCTCAATCGGCGACGTCTCCCGAGTTCTTGCGACGGGCCACCGTAGCCGCCCGGCGCCGGGCCGCCACCACACAGCCCGCGAGCAGGGCGACCGCCCCGGCGGCGACCAGCAGGATCGCGGACCAGTCGGAGTTCCCCGAGTCCGTGCTCAGGGCGACCTTCCCGACCGCGTGGGCGGGCGCGGGCGTCGTCGGGGGCTTCGAAGGCGGCAGCAGCGAACCCACCGGCTGCACCTTGCCGGCCGCCGAGAACCCCCAGTCCAGCAGCGACCTCGCCTCCTCGTACACGGCTCGCCCGCCGCCCGCCTGGGGGTTCATCACCGTCACGACGAGGGTGCGTCCGTCGTGCTGGGCGGCGCTGATCAAGGTGGAGCCCGCGTGGCTCGTGTAGCCGTTCTTGACGCCGAGCAGGCCCGGATAGGGCGCCACGCCGTCGGCGCCGGTCAGCAGCCGGTTGGTGTTCTGGATGGGGTACGACCAGCCGCCCGCGGGGAACTGCGCGACACGGGTCGAGCAGTAGCGGGTGAACTGCGGATCGGTGAGCCCGGCCCTGCCGAAGACCGCCAGATCGTACGCCGACGAGACCTGCCCCGGGGCGTCGTAGCCGTCCGGCGACACCACGTTGGTGTCCCGCGCGCCGAGCTCCCGGGCCTTGACGCGCATGTCGTGCACGGTCTTGTCCAGGCCTCCGTTGAGCCCCGCGAGGACGTGCACCGCGTCGTTCCCCGAGCTGAGGAAGACGCCACGCCACAGGTCCGAGACGCGATAGGTGCGCCCCGCAGCCACGCCGACCGTGCTGCTGCCCTCGCCGATGCCGTCGAGCTCGTGCTCGGAGACGACGTGCCGCATGCCGGCGTCCAGCCGGGGGAGCGTCGCCAGAGCGAACAGGGACTTCAGTGTCGAGGCGGGCGGCAGCCTGCGGTGCGCGTCCCGTGCGGCGAGCACCTCGCCCGTACGGGCGTCCGCCACCACCCAGGCGAGCGCGCTTACGTCAGCGGGCAGCCCGGGGGCCCCGGGGCCCGGCCTGACCTGGACGCCGGGCCGGTCCAGGAGGACGGAGGAGTAGGCGGGCACGGGGCGCGGCGGTGCCGGTTCGGCCGGTACGTCGGTGGCCGCGGCCGGTGAGGACAGGAGGACCAGAGCCCCGAGCGCTAGGGCCACGGTACGTACGGAGGAGGGGCGCGGAAGGTGCCTGATGACCATTCAGTCACCGTATGAGCGCCGCTCGAACTCCGCAGATCGGCTTGGTCCGGCTGAGGTAGCGACGTGGTCCCAGCGGCCTGGACGGCAGCGCCTCCGCACCGACCACCGGTTCACCCGAAGGGACCGGCTGGGCGGGCGCCCCGCAGCCGGTCGTAGCGAGAGTGAAGGAGCCGGAAGCCGTATCCGGCGGCATCGCCGAGAAGCGAGAACCGGTCGGTCCCCCGCTGCGCCGGATGAAAGGGGAGAGCATTGTGGCCGATGACGAGCTGCTCGCCCCTGTCCACACCCGGGAGGCGGTGAGCGCCGCCGAGCAGGGACGCCGGGACGAGGCCCGGGGGCTGCTGCGCGAGGCGCTGCTGGCCGACCGCGCGTACGAACCGGCGTGGCTCTGGCTGGCCTGGCTGGTCACCGACGAAAGCCACCGGAAGTACTGCCTGGAGCAGGCGGTGGCGGTGAACCCGGAGAGCGAGGCGCACGCCCGTCTGCACCGGCTGCGCAAGGTGACGTCCGCTCCGCCGCCCGAGGTCGAGGACTTCGCCGACCCGCCGCTCCCTCCTGAGCCGACCCCGGAAAGGGCGGCCTGGCGCCGCCGCGCCGTGCGCGCGGCTCTCGCGGTCACGGCTGCCGCGGTGGTCGCGGCGCTCGTCGTGCTGTCGCTCCGGCTGACGCGGGACGAGCCCGCGCCGGTGCACGTGGCCGTGGTGGCCGGGCTGAGCGGTCCGGGGGCCGAGCGCGGTCAGGCGGTGCTGCGAGGGACGCGGTTCCACCTCGACCGGATCAACAGCCACGGCGGGGTCGCGGGCCACCCCGTCCGGCTGCTCGTGCACGATGACAAGGACGACCCGGAGACGGCCCGCCGGGACGCCAGGAAGATCGTCGAGGACGGCCGGGCGGCACTGGTCGTCGGTCATACCGTCAGCGGCACGGCGATTGCCGCTGGGCCGGTCTACGCGGACGCCGGTATCGCGGCCATCACCCCGACGGCGACGGCGGACGCCGTCACCCGCGACAACCCCTGGTTCTTCCGGGCCTCCTTCACCAATGGCTACCAGGGCGCCTTCATCGCCGGGTACCTGAACAGCGTCGAGAAGGCGCGGACCGCGTCCGTGATCCACACCGACACCGACTACGGGCGCACCCTGGCCGACGGCTTCCGCAAGGCGTTCGGCGGGCTCGGCAGGGTGCGGCACACCGAGAGCATCGGCCGCGTCACCGATCCCGGGCTCGGCGGGCGTATCGACAAGGCCGTGGCCGCCGTGGCGGGAGACGGTTCCGCCGGGCCGGTCGTGCTCGCCATGCACGAGGACGCCGCCGAGCGGACCCTGGTGGCCCTGCGGGACGCGGGGGTGCGCGGCACCGTCGTCGGCGGCGATGCGCTGAGCAACGACGCCTTCGTCGCCCGGCTGCGGCAGAAACCCCAGGAGAAGAAGACGGGGGCATTGACCCGCAAGTTGTACGTCACCTCTCCCGTGATGGCCGACAGCCTCACCGGCGAGGCCTTGAACTGGGCCCATTCCTTCCGCGACGTCAACGGCTCCATGCCCTCCTGGCCCGCCATGGCGGCGCAGACGGCCGTCGACGTGGCCGTCGAGGCCCTGAAACGCTCCGGAGTCTCGGCGGGCCGGCCCGCTGCTCGGGACCGGCAGGCCGTGCGCCGGAGCCTTGAGTCCATGAACAGCCCCGAGAAGGGCGTGAAGTGCCTGCACGGGCTGATGTACTTCGACGCCGCGCGTTCCCTGCCGCAGCCGGTGACCATGGGCGTCGTGCGGAGGGGCAAGGTGGTGTCCGCGGCCATCCAGCTGATGCCCTCCGACACGGCGAAGGGCCTCGACGCGGCGACGGAGGTCGCGGCCGATCGTTCGGTGCGCGTCGCGGACCAGGTGCTCGTCCGCCAGCAGATCGTGTCCACGGGCTTCAACTTCAACGAGGTCAGCGCGCTGGACACCGAGGCGGAGACCTTCGAGGCGGACTTCTTCCTGTGGTTCCGCTACCGCGGCAGCGACGACGCGACCGCGGTCGACTTCCTCAACGCCGCGGACTCCGACGTCTCCCTGGGCTCCCCGGTCCGCTCCTCGGAGTACGAGGGCATCAAGTACCGCCTGTACCGGGTCACCGGCACCTTCAAGGCGTCGCTCGACTTCCACCAGTTCCCCTTCGATCAGCAGCACTTGACCATCGCCCTGCAGAACCACAAGTACTCCGCGTCCCACGTCGTCTACATCGGGGACCGCAAGCTGCTGGAGCAGGACCAGGCCGAGGCGCTGCGCAGCGGCAGCGACGTCAACTCCTCCATCGACCGGCTGTCCGGATGGAAGTCGACCCGCCTGGATCTGTACAAGGCCACCGTGGGAAGCACCGCCGCACTTGGTGACCCGGCCGTGACCGAGGAGACGCCCGGCATCTACTACGGCCAGTACGTGGCGGAGGTGACCATCGAACGCGATATCGGCTCCTTCCTGCTCAAGAACATGTTGCCCCTGGTGCTGCTGGCCCTGGTCACCTACGCGTCGCTGTTCCTGGCCCGGGAGAAGCGCTACATCGGCAGCCAGATCTCCATGGGCGTCACGGCCATCCTGAGCACCGCCGTCCTGCTGACCACCGTCACCGGGTCCCTGCCGGACGTGGAGTACACCGTCGCCATCGAGTGGGGGTACTACGCCTTCATCTTCCTGGCCGGCACCTGTGTGCTGGCCGCCCTGATCAGCGGCCGGCTCGCCGCGAAGAACGACCTCGTCGGCTGGCGCAACCTCAACATCGCCTTCCGGATCTACTACCCCCTCTTCTGCTTCGCTGTCGTCCTCGCCTACGCGGTGGCCTACGCGTGAAGAGCGGCCGGGTGGCGCCCCCGTCCGCTTCGCGCGTTCGGGGGCGCCTTCGTTGTGCCTGGTCACGCGGTCACGCGGTCACGCGGTCACGCGGTCACGTGCGCACCGGGCGCCTGCCGTTGTCCGGCCTGTCCGCGTCACCTGAGAGCGGCGGCAGCTTCTCGATGAGGTCGAGCAGGGGCTCGTACTCACCGTAGGGCGAGAAGCCGTCGTCGCACCGGTGGTTCCTGGACGCGGTGAGGAAGTCCTGCGCCTGGGTGCCGGCCAGTCCGACGATGCTCCGCGTCTTCGCGACCGGGACGTCGGTGCACACCTTGCCGACGACGGTGTCGACGATGGCCACCGCGGGATTCTCCTTGGTACCGAGAACCGGCTCCGGGGTGGACGGGTTGGCCGGGGCAGACGGGTCGGAGGGGGTGGGCGGGGCAGACGAGTCAGGCGGGACGGGCTCGTCGGCAGTGGTGCCGCGGTGCGCGTCAGGAGTGACGCTGGCGCTTTCGCGGGTGGGGCGCAGCCACTCCTTGGGCGGGCGTTCGGAGTTGGCGGGCTCGGCCTTCAGCCCCAGCAGCTCGCCGTGCTTGCGGGCCAGCTCGTGGATGGGGTTGTCGGTGTCCTTGGCCGCCTTGTCGAAGCACTCGGCGACGACGTGCCGGGGGGCGTCAACCGGGATGTGGCCGAGGCGGACCAGCGCCAGGCCGCGCACGCCCCGGTCCACGGCGGTGGCCTTGGACAGGCCGATGCACTCCGCCGTCTCCTGCGAGATCAGCATCAGTGCCGGGCCTTCGGCGTGCGGGGACGCCGCGGTGGGTGCGGCCGCGGCGGAAGTGGCGGCGGTCGCGGTGGCGGTGACGGGAGTGGCCGCCAGCAGGCCGGCGGTGGCCAGGCCGACAGCGGTCAGTACAGCGGATGCTCGCATGGCATCTCCTCTGGGTTTGCTGGTTTCTCACGGACCGATTTGTCCGTGATATGAGCATTTCTTGCGGTCGGGTCGATCGCAACCTCAGCGCGGCTGAATGAGCGTGGACTTGAGGGAATCGCGCTGCAACTCCCGTTACGCGCAGCGCAGTTGTGGCCGGGTTGGGTACCCAGGGCGCTCGACCGCGGCAAGCCGCAAGCGGCTTGACGATTACGGGAGTTGGACGGGGCCGACCCTTTCCGGGCCTGCCCCGCCTTGCCGGTCACCGGTGCAGGGGCACCTGCCAGGTCTCCACGGGCTGCTGGCCCGGGATGAGGCTCTGCTGTGCTTCGGTCGCCCGGCCGGGCCTCAGGGCCCGGTCCGAATCCGAGGATCTGCCGGTGTTGTTGCCGGCACCGGTCTGGCCCTGCTGGGTGTTGTTTCCGGTCTTGTTGCCGGACTGCCCCTGCTTGTTGGTGTGTTCTCCCTGTTCACCGTTCAGGTTGCCCTTTTGCTGGGCGAGCTCCGGGCAGCTCTGCGAGTTGAACGCCTGGGCGATCAGCCTGCTCGAGTTCGCCGTGGAGGGCGTGTGCATGGAGAAGTTCTCCAGCTTGTTCCCGTTCTGCTTGTTCGTCATGTCGCCGGTGACGGTCGCCATGGCGAAGGATGCCCCGAAGTGGAGCGTCCGGCCGGGGCGGACCTCGAACTTGTGCGTCATGGTTTCGCTCGCGGTCTTCGTCCAGGACTTGGAGAACGTCGCGCGGAAGGCGGCGGTGAAACTGGCGCGCGCTCCGACGAGGACGGTGTCCGTGGCGCCGACGTGCGCGGTGTTCTGGCCGGTGGCTGTCGCGCTGTACTGCGAGCTGGCCTTGCTCGTGCTGGACGAATTGGCCTTGGAGCTGTGCGGCGACCAGGTCTGGTGCGTACTTTCGGTCGCGTTCTGCTTGGTCGCCGAACCGGTCACCTGGGCGGTGTCGTCCATGGTGACCGAGGCGGTGTTGTTGATGGTCCCCTCGAACATGGCACTGCCGGAGATCTCGCCGCCGATGTTGTCGGTGGAGGACGAGGTCAGGGACGCCTCCTTGGTGACGATGATCGGGTCGTCCGTGCAGTTCTCCACGGCATTGCCCACCGACACCACGGCGGTGTTGTACTCCTTCTTCTCCTTCAGTTCGAAGACGCACGGCGACGGCTTGCCCTGTGGCGTCCGGCATTCCTGGAGGACCTTTCGGTAGTCCTTGATCGGCTTGCGCTTGCTGTCGTAGGCGCGGGCCTCGGG
This sequence comes from Streptomyces sp. NPDC058284, assembly GCF_042881135.1. NCBI lineage: Bacteria > Bacillati > Actinomycetota > Actinomycetes > Kitasatosporales > Streptomycetaceae > Streptomyces > Streptomyces sp. NPDC058284. The sequence continues at coordinate 52,939 of NZ_JBHVYE010000036.1, read as the reverse complement.
CAGTGACGGCAGTTCCACGGTGTCGCTGCTGATGGGGCCTGCGTGTGCCGGCGGGGCCAGCATGGTGAGGCTCAGGCAGGTGAGTGCTGCGAGGACGAGGCCGCGGCGGGCGGAGCGGGCCGCGGGTGGGTTCGATGTGGACACAGGGATCTCCAGTGGTAGTACGGGGGGAGGGGGCGGACCACCCGGGCGACCGGCACGAATCCCGTCACCGGAGATTCCCGTCGCCGTGGTCCTTGACCAACAGCACCTTAAACACGGTCTGTTGTGCTCTGCACCCGTAGGTGGCGATTATCCGCATTTTTAGTGCATTGGCGTGAGTTACGGTGGGGCCGGGCCGCAACGACCCGGCCCCACACGTCACTTCAGCCGCACGTATCCCAGCACCCGCCGTAGCTGTCCCAGTGCTCGTTCGGGTCCGACGGAACCGTCTTCTCCGCGATGACGCACATGTCCTCACCGCGATCGAAGTACCAGAGAGCTTCGTCCTCGGACACGCCACGCCTGGGGCTCTGCGGATCACACGGCGCCATGGCGATCACGTTTCGATGGACGGGGGCCGGCCGGGCGTGCGGCGCCGCGACGGCCTCACCTGTGAGGGCCGCCGAGGCGAGTGCCACGGAGGCCATGACTGCGAAGAAGGCACGCATTCGCGTTGGTCCTTTCGGAAGTTGGGCGGGGCAGGGCGAACAGGCGACGAGTGACCGTCTCTGTAGGCGGCCCCGCAAGGGAAGGAACGTTTCCGCAGCGAGCGTCACCCGCGGCCTGATGAGCCGCCAACTCTGCTTGCCGTTCGGGTAATTCGACGGTCCCGCAGTTCGCTTGCGGATGCGGCATCGTGAAAGTCGGCGCTAAATGAGGTCAAGGCCCGGGCAACTGCCCGCCGTTCATCCGACCAAGGAGCGACCATGCGCCTTTGCGCTGCCCTCACACTCGGCATAGCCCTTTCCGCCACCCTGCCATCGGCCGCTCATGCGGACACAGGGGAGAAGGCGCCCGTTCCCGCCTGCTCCACCCACAAGGCACCCCTGAAGGTCGAAGAGGAGAACAAGTCCTGGTATTCGCCGAACGGACAAGTGGCGCTCACCCTGACAGATGACAACTCCCTTGTTCTCAAGGGCCCTGACGGAAAGGAGGTGTTCAGCACGACGAGACAGGCCGACTCGAACCAGAACGGCTACGCTGAACTCACCCCACAGGGCGAGCTGACGACCTACTACTACGACGCCGTCGTCGGCGGTCTTGTTCGGGTATGGCACTCGGAGTCCGGTCACGCGATGTACAAGGACGCGGCTCTCCAGATCTGCGACGACTCCACGATGCGCATCGTCAGCGGCCCCAACCTGCTGTGGTCAGCCCCTTAGCCGCCCAGGCGGGCAGAAGCGCGCTTTCGTCACACCCTTCCGTCGCGCATGCGCGCATTCGGCTCCAACTGCTTTCCCCACAACCCGAAAAGGAGAAAAACGTGGACCCTCGCAAACTCGCTGCGATTGTCGCCCCCGTCATGCTGACAGCCGGAATCCTCGGTGCGTCAGTGGTGGCGGCCCCCAACTCCGGGGCGGTGGACCCGGCGCCCGGGGACACCTCGGCAAGCGCATCACCGAGCATCACCTATTCCCTCGCCCCGTCACCGATCAAGGCAGAGGCGGAACCGGCGGCCACTCCGACGGTGAGCCAGCCCTCGGTCTCGCAGAAGAACCCGTGTGACTCCAGCACGGGCGGCCAACCGCAGTCACCCGCGTGCAAGATGAAGAGCGGGGTCGAGGAACGCCTCAAGGCATGCCCGCCCGCCGCGACGGCGTCACCCTCGCCCGCGCTGCCGGCCGGGGGCGACACCGGGGCCAATCAGCCTCCCCGCTCGGATCTCCCCGCTTCCCCACGCGCCGCGGGAGACCCGCACATCTCCTCGTGCATGGACCAAGTGGCGGGAACCCAGGGGGCGCACACCCATCAGAAGGCCTTCCAGGACGGCCTTGAGTCCAAGGTGACGGGCTTCCAGGAAGCTCAGAAGGAACGCGACGCTCCGTTCAGCGCCGTGGTGTCGGACGTCTGCTCCATCCCCCTGTCGCTGCTTGCGAATGTCCCGTCCGACGTCACTCGTTTCGACCCGAAGGGGAAACTCTGCTGACCGTGCCGCAAGAACCGAGCCAGTTCGTGCATGCAGTGGCCGGCACTTCGGTGCCGTGAATGAAAGCGAGAGAGAAATGAGACAGAGAATGAGCCGTCGTGTGCTCCTGGCGGTCGGCGTGGTGATGGCCTGCCTGCCGGCAACTGCCGTCCAAGCGGCGGCCGCGGAACCGACGCCCCCGAAACTGGAAGAGAAGGAAGTGGCGGTACCGGTCGTCAATGGGTCCTTCAGCCAGCCCCGGGCCGAGCGCACAAGCAGCGCCAAGAGCTGGGAGCAGCTCTACGGAAGCGCGGAGAAGAAGCCGTGGTACTGGGGTGGCTCCGACCCGAATTCCGCGGCCGGTGTGATCGTCGCGGCCGGTGCGGACCGAGCGGGCCGCAGCGACAACAAGCAGGCCGTGCGGGTCGATGCGCTGCTCACCGCGGACGGCAAGGATCTCGAGGCGGGCAAGCATCTGAAGACGCGGCTGTGGGATGTGCGCAAGGGGTCCCGAGTGACCGTGCGCTTCGATTACTCGCCCACGATCGACAAGGCCTGCCCTGCGCCCGTAGCGGGAGCGGCCCCGCAGCGAAAGAAGCTCCGGCTGCAGATGCGCATCGACCGTGAGGTCGCGTGGGACGAGCAGGTCGACGAACCGACTTTCGTGGTCAAGGACTCGAACGGCACCAAAGTCGATGTGGGGAGGGCCAACTGGAAGACGGTCACTCACGAGTTCGAGGCCAAGAACGACCACCCTGAAGTGGCCTTCGCCCTGCCCGACGTGCAGATCAGTGAGAGCAACAAGTCGGCGGTGGCGCTGCCGTGCCACCCCATGATCGCCGCCGTGTCGGCACGCCAGCGACCCATTCAGGTCGACAAGAGCCGGCGCAAGACCGATCTGCCGCCCGCCAGGTCCTTCAAGGGCAATGACCCTTCCGGGACCAACAACGAAGCACTGGCGAAGTGCGGAGCGGACACCGGAGGCAACTGCAAATTCACCCTCAACCAGCGGTACTCCTACGGTTACTACGACCGGCCGAGGCCGGTCGGCGAGGTCTACGAGAACTGCACGTTCGGTGAGAACAGCGCCTCGGCCGCCCTGCGGGACAGGAGGAAGGTCGTCTACCGCGAGCGTTCCTTCGACAGTGCCACTCAGTCGGCGAACACACAGTTCCTCGACTCCGGTTCGCACGACGGACTGACCGCCACGGACCTGAGCCATGACGTCTCACACGCCGCGCCCAAGGAGCCGGGCGCCCAGCTGGACGCCGACCAGAAAGCCGCAGGGCAGGCGGCCGTGCACTTCGCGGCGGCCTACGAGAAGGTACGTGACCAGCCGTGGCAGTGGTCGCGCTCGGCGGAACGCGAGATCGACGTCGTCACCCCCAAGAGCCACGCGAGTTGGGTGGAGGTGTCCGCCGCCCGCGAACGGGCTGACGGCCACTACACCGTCACCAGCACGAGCACGGGCACGGGTGAGGAGACCGTCTACCGGCAGTTCATCACCTACGACGGCCCCTCCCGCATCACCTCCGACCGCGTCTTCCAGCGCCACGGCACGCTCTCACCCACGGAGATCGAGCGCTGCAAGACCCACCGGCCGCTGCCCTACACCCCGGCCGAGGAGCCGGTGGTGCCCTACGACCCGAAGGACAGGGACGTGGAGGATGAGTCCCTCACTCCGGGGACGGCTGTCGGTAACCGGATGCTGCCCGCCAAGAAGTGATCCCGGCCGTCGCACCCAGGAAACCCAACCCCCCGGCGCCCGCCCCACGAACACGTGGACGGGCGCCGGGTACCAGGACACGCTCGACATGATCCTCACCCACCACGCGTCCGCCTCCGTGACGGAGCCGACCCGGGTCAGGCCGGAAGGTGCTCCTCGATCGCGGCGACGAGCTCCGGGGAGTCGGGCTCGGTCTGCGGCGAGAAGCGGGCCACGACGTCACCGGACGGACTGATGACGAACTTCTCGAAGTTCCAACGGATGTCGCCGGTGTGGCCCTCCGCGTCCGCCGAGCCGACGAGCTTCGCGTACAGCGGATGGCGGCCCTCGCCGTTGACGTCGACCTTCTCCGTCATCGGGAAGGTCACGCCGTACGTCGCCGAGCAGAACTCGGCGATCTCCTGGGACGTGCCGGGCTCCTGGCCCATGAACTGGTTGCAGGGCACGCCGAGCACGCTGAAGCCGCGCGCCGCGTACTGCTCGTGGAGCCGTTCGAGACCCGCGTACTGCGGAGTGAGTCCGCACTTGGAGGCGACATTGACGACCAGGACGGCCTTGCCCTCGTACTGACGCAGGTCGGCGGGGCCGCCCTGCAGCGCGCCGATTTCTTCTTCGTAGACAGACATAGTGACCGACCCTACGCCCCGCGGTGCAGCCTGCCCCGGGCGACCAGCTCGACCGTGACGGCCACGGCGACCGACTGGACCGCCATCAGGGCGATCAGTACGAAGAGCTGCACCGCTCCGGCGAGCACCGGGGAGGCGCCGCCGAGCAGCATGCCGACGAAAGCGCCGGGCAGGGTGACGAGGCCGACGGTGCGGGTCTGGTCGAGTCCGGGCAGCAGCGCGTCCGACGCGGCCGGGCGGACGATCTCCAGGCGGGCCTCACGGTCGGCGAGGCCGAGGGCGATGCCGGCCTCGAACTCGCCGAACCGGGTGCGCAGTTCGTCGAGGGAGCGGCGGCCCGCCAGGACCGTCGCGGTCAGCGCCCCGCCGATGAGGATGCCCGTCACGGGGATCATCGCGACACCCCGTACGGGAACCAGCCCCGCCAGCGCGAGCCCGGTCACCACCGGCACGACGGGGCCCGCGATCGGCAGTGCCGCCCACACCCACGTGCCGTTGGGCGTGATGCGGCGCCCCGCGGTGCGCACGGCGACGGCGGTCATGAGGAGCAGGAAGCCGAACAGCGCCGGTGTGTGGTGCACGACCCAGCCGATCGCCAGGGAGACGGCGGCCAGCTGGGCGGTGGCGCGCACCCCGGCGATCACGATCTCGCGGCCCCTGCGGCGCGATCCGTCGGGGGCGAGCCGGACGACGGCCGCCGTCGTCGCGGCCACCAGGAGCAGTACGAGCAGAGCCACGGCGAGCGCGGTGTTGACCGGCAGCAGGGCCTGGGCGGCGAGGTTGCGCACGGCCTCACCCTAGGGTGCGGGGGCCGTCTCCCCGGCGCGCCGGGGCCATGGCTTTGCCGCGCGTCTGCGCCCAGGCACTCGTACAGGCCGGTGGCTGCTGTGCGAGGGGGCTCGACCTGCGACGATGTGACGGGTAAGACGTCGCGGAAACAGAAGGGCTGAACTCATGGCGCAGCAGGTGCGGGGCGTGGTCGCCCGCGCGAAGGGCGAGCCGGTGCGGATCGAGACGGTCATCGTTCCGGATCCGGGGCCGGGAGAGGCCGTGGTGAAGATCCAGGCGTGCGGTGTCTGCCACACCGACCTGCACTACCGCGAGGGCGGGATCAACGACGACTTCCCGTTCCTGCTCGGCCACGAGGCGGCGGGCGTCGTCGAGTCGGTCGGCGACGGCGTCACGGAGGTCGCGCCCGGCGACTTCGTGATCCTCAACTGGCGTGCGGTGTGCGGCCAGTGCCGCGCGTGTCTGCGCGGCCGCCCCCAGTACTGCTTCGACACGCACAACGCGAAGCAGAAGATGACGCTCACCGACGGCACCGAGCTCTCGCCCGCGCTCGGCATCGGCGCCTTCGCCGAGAAGACCCTGGTCGCCGCCGGGCAGTGCACCAAGGTCGACCCGGCCGCCTCGCCCGCCGCGGCCGGCCTCCTCGGCTGCGGAGTGATGGCAGGCATCGGCGCCGCCATCAACACCGGCAACGTCGGCCGGGGCGACTCGGTCGCGGTCATCGGCTGCGGTGGCGTCGGCAACGCCGCGGTCGTCGGCGCCCGTCTCGCGGGCGCCGCGCGGATCATCGCGGTGGACATCGACGACAAGAAGCTGGAGACGGCGAAGGGCCTCGGCGCCACGCACACCGTCAACTCCCGCTCCGCCGATCCCGTCGAGGCCGTGCGCGAGCTGACCGGGGGCAACGGCGCCGACGTCGTCATCGAGGCGGTCGGCCGCCCGGAAACGTACGAGCAGGCCTTCTACGCCCGCGACCTGGCAGGCACGGTCGTCCTGGTCGGCGTCCCGACCCCGGAAATGAAAATCGAGCTTCCGCTGCTCGACGTCTTCGGGCGCGGCGGCGCGCTCAAGTCGAGCTGGTACGGCGACTGCCTGCCGTCCCGCGATTTCCCGATGCTCATCGACCTGTACCAGCAGGGGCGCCTTGACCTGGACGCGTTCGTCACGGAGACCATCGCGCTCGAAGACGTGGAGAAGGCCTTCGAGCGCATGCACCACGGCGACGTCCTCCGCTCGGTGGTGGAGTTCTGATGGCGGCCGAGGCCACGAGCGACGCGTCCGGCGTGCGCATCGACCACCTCGTCACGTCCGGGACCTTCTCCCTGGACGGCGGCACCTGGGAGGTCGACAACAACGTATGGATCGTGGGTGACGACCGCGAGTGCCTCGTCATCGACGCCGCGCACGACGCGGACGCCATCGCGGCGGTGGTGGGGGAGCGCAGGCTCGTCGCGATCGTCTGCACGCACGCCCACGACGACCACATCGACGCGGCCCCCGCGCTCGCCGCCCGCACGGGTGCGCCCATCCTGCTGCACCCGGCCGACGCGGAGCTGTGGAAGCAGACACACCCCGACCGCGCCCCGGACGGCGAACTCGGTGACGGGCAGGAACTTGCGGTGGCCGGCACGGTCCTGAAGGTGCTGCACACGCCCGGCCACTGCCACGGCGCGGTCAGCCTGCACGCCCCCGGGCTCGGCACCGTCTTCACCGGCGACACGCTCTTCGCCGGCGGTCCCGGCGCGACGGGCCGCTCCTTCAGCGACTTCCCCACGATCGTCGAGTCCATCAGGGAACGGCTGCTGACGCTGCCGCCGGTGACGGTGGTCCGGACCGGGCACGGCGACAGCACCACGATCGGCGACGAGGCGCCGCACCTTCAGGAGTGGATCGCCAGGGGGCACTGACCGGTCGACCCGATTGACCTGCACCTCATGACACCTCATGGCCTCGCGTGGTTCGCCGCGCGGGGCCATGAGGCGTACTGGCCCTGTTCCGAGATCTCGGTTAAGTTAGGCAAGGCTTACCTAATGGAGGTTGAGGATGGGTGTCCGTCAGAGCAGCACGACCGTGCCCACGGCGGCGGCACGCGCTCGTTCCGTGCTCGCCAGCGCGTGGTCCTGCGCGGTGACCACAGAGATCGGCAGGGACGAACTCGTGGGCGCGCACAGCGTCACCGACGACGGCAGGATCCGGCTGTCACCGCCCGACGACAGCGCGCTCGCCGCCGCCCTGATCTGCGCGCCCCGCGGCGAACCGGCCACCCTGCTGGAGTTCGCCGACGTCGCGCCGGTGCCGCTCAGGGACCGGATCCGGGCCCGGCTCCGGCTGTCCGGGTCGTTGGCGTACGACGGGCAGGATCTGATCCTCGAGCCGACCAGCGCCGTGCTGCACGACTCCACGGGGGAGCGGCTGGGCATCGAGCCCGACGAACTCGCCCTGACCGTGCCCGACCCGCTCACCGAGGCGGAGCCGCGCCTGCTCACCCATCTCGCCGACGCCCACCCGGACGCCGTCGAGCAACTCACCCGCCTCATCAGCCCCGACAGCCTCCAGGGAGTGGTGCGGGTACGCCCCCTCGCCATCGACCGGCACGGCATCTCCCTGCGCCTCGAACGCGCCCGCGGGCAGGCGGACGTCCGCCTGCCGTTCCACCGGCTCGTCGAGGACGTCACGCAGGTGACGGAGTGCATGCACGCCCTCCTGATGAAGGCGCGCCTCTCAACCGCGCGGCGCGGACGGACCGTCGGGGGCTGACCGCATCGACCGCAGGGCCAGCACCAGTACCCCGATGTCGTCGAGGAAAATGGGGTCCGGCAACAGGTCGGTGGGCAGCACGAGATAGGCGACAGCGGCCCAGAAGACCCACTGCCGCTCGACGGGAAGCCCGGCTCTGCGCAGGGCGCGCCGGGTCCGGACGAGGCGTACGAGCAGTACGACGGCGACGGCGAGGGTCGCGGCGACCAGAAGGGCGGCGCCGACGAGAAGTGCGGTCAGGTCCGTGCTCATACTCATCTACGTTAGCCAGACCGAAGCCCTACGTCCGGTTTCCGCGCCCGCGGCGGTGGCGGCCTTCGGTGCTCACTGGCCGCCGCCGCGGATCATCACGATCAACCGCCCGTGGGTCTCCGCGTCGGCCGCCGCCACAAGACCGTGGCCCCCCGCTCCGACCGGAGCGCCGTCGACCCCGGTGACCACGCAGCCCGCGGCCCGGCACAGGGCGATGCCGGCGGCGAAGTGCACGCTCCCCGACAGGTCGCCGCCGTCGGTGACGTACGCCGCCCGCTTGCCGGCCGCCACCCAGGCCAGGGCCAGGGTCGTGGAGACGACCCTGGGCCGGAACCGTTCGACGAACTCGGGGTGGGCGAGCAGATCCACGCCCCGGAACCCGGGCGCGCCGGGGAACGGCGGATCCAGATTGACGTCCACCAGCCGGGTGGCTGCCGTCGGCGCCAGCGGCGCATCGCTTCCCTCGTGCCGCACCCCGGCGGTCTCGCCGTCGGTGAAGAACACCTCACCGCTGAACGGGTCGGCCACCGCCGCGGGCCCGTCGCGCAGCGCCACGTTGACGGCCACCAGCATGGCGCCGACGGCGTAGTTCAAGGTGCCGCACAGGGGATCCACCAGCCATTGGCGCGCGGTGTCGGCGGCACCCCGCTGCCCGCCCTCCTCGCCGAGCATCGCGTCATCGGGGCGGGCGGCACGGATCACGCCGAGGATCTCCTTCTCGGCCGTGACGTCGGCGGCGGTGGCGAAGTCTCCGGCGCCCTTGTCGATACGGGCGAGGTGGCGGCCGTACATGGCACGCACCACGTCCGCGCCCGCACGCGCGGCGGCTATCGCGATGTCCGTGTCGTTGTCGGCCGAGTCCGCGGATGAGTTGTTCGCGTAAGAGTTGATCACGTGCGGGAGGCTACCGGGGCGCGTACGCCCACGCGTTGGGGGCGAAGCGGACCCGTGCCGAACCTGTCGAGCGTGGGCGAACAACGCGGCGAACCCCTCCATTGTGGGAGATCTCATGATCATTGAGAGGTGCGGTCCCGGGCCGCAGCGGCTTTACTCACGTCATGACCGAAACGAATGGACTGCTGGCCGGCAAGGCCGTAATGATCACGGGTGCGTCGAGCGGGATCGGTGAGGCGGCGGCCCGCCTGTTCGCCGCCGAGGGGGCGGCGGTCCTGCTGATGGCCCGCCGCGAGGACGTACTGCGCAAACTCGCCCAGGAGATCAACGACTCCGGCGGCCGGGCGGCGGTCAGCGCGGGCGACGTCGCGGTCGCCGAGGACGTACAGCGTGCCGTCGACGCGACGCGCGAGCACTTCGGCGCTCTGGACGCGGCGTTCAACAACGCGGGTTACGCGGGCGAGGAACTGGCGCCGCTCCACGCGCTCGACCAGGCCGTCTTCGACCGCACGATGGACGTCAACGTACGCGGCACCTGGAACTGCCTGCGTTCACAGATCCCCGTGATGCTCGAAGCGGGGAAGGGTGCGATCGTCAACACGGCGAGCACCGCGGCCATGGTGGCCACCGGCGCCCCCGTGCCCTACGTCGCCGCGAAGCACGCGGTACTCGGCATGACCAGGGCCGCCGCGGCCGAGTACGCCGCGCACGACATCCGCATCAACACGCTCGTCGTCGGAACCACCCGCACGGAGATGATCAGCCAGGTGGTCGAGACGCGACCGGAGCTGGAAAAGGCCTTCGTCGCCCGCCAGATGCAGAAGCGCATGGCCGAGCCGGTCGAGATCGCCCAGGCGGCACTGTGGCTGTGCAGCGACCGCGCCTCGTTCTCCACGGGGTCGGCGCTCGCGGTGGACGGTGGCCTGACGTCCAACTGACGGGAGGCAGGCCCCTGTTGTTCTGCTTACGCAGTGCAACGGGGGCCTTTTCGCTCGCCGCCGCTCTACTGCCGGCTGTCGCCACTGTGTCCGCTCGGCCGACTAGGAATCGGAGTTCGGGGCACTCGGAGTTGCGTCACGCAATACGGGAATTCGATCTCAGGAATTCGATCTCCGAGAGGTGTGGTCATGTCGGCTTACGGCAGTTCGTCAGCGGCTTCTTCCGGTTCGCGGACTAATGGTCTTGCGGTAGCCGGTCTTGTCTGCGGCATCGTCGGCTTCTTCTTCCTCAGCTTCATCCTCGGTCCGCTCGCGATCGTCTTCGGTGTCGTCGCCCTGCGTCAGAAGGCGGGCAGCGGAGGCATGGCGAAGGCGTCCGTCATTCTGGGCGTCATCGACGTGGTCCTGTTCATCGTGCTGCTGGCCGTCGCCGCCTCCGGTGGGTTCAACTGGTACATCGGCGGGTGATCGCGCGTAACGAAAGACGAGTTGCGGGGGCGCGGTGAGCGGTTTGTCGCTGGAGCGCCGTGCATGACGCTCCGTCACAGCGGTAGCACGCACACCGCGACCGGCGCCGCGAACGGCTTCCCCGTGCGGCGGAGTTCACCGCTCCGCCCGTCGACGTGGAAGACGCTCACCGAATTCGACTTCTGATTCGCGGTGAACAGGAGTCGCTCGGACGGGGAGAGCGCCAGGTGCCGGGGGAAGTCCCCGCCGACGGAGACCGTGTCCAGGAACCGCAGCCCGGCGCCGTCCCGCTCGATCGCGTACCGGGCGATGCTGTTGTGCCCCCGATTGGCGAGGTAGGCGAAGCGTCCCTCGCGCGTCACCACGAACTGGGCCGGGTAGTTGGTGCCCTCGTCCGCACCCGTTGGCTGCGGCTCGCCAGGTGAGAGGCGGCCGGTGACGGGGTCGTACGCGCAGACCACGACCGTGTTGTCCAGCTCGTTGGCGAGGTAGGCGAAGCGGCCCGAGGGGTGGAAGGTGAGATGGCGCGGGCCCGCGCCCGGGCGCAGACTCGCGTGCGAGACGCGGCCGAGGGTGCCCGCCTTGTCGTCGAGGCGGTAGGTGTAGACGGTGTCGTTGCCGAGGTCGACGGCGAGGACGTGCCGGGCGTCCGGGGACGTACTGATCTGGTGGGCGTGCGCCCCCTGCTGGCTGGGGCCGGGCGACGGAGTGGAGTGCGTGACCAGATCGGTCCGTTCCCCCAGCGCGCCGGAGGCTCCGATGGGGTGGACGGCCACACTGCCGGAGGCGTAGTTGGCGCTGAGCAGCCAGCGCCCGCCCGGGTGCACGGAGAGGTGACAAGGGCCCGCGCCGCCGGTGTCGCGGGTGCCGAGTACCCGGTGCTCGCCGGTGGGGGAGAGCGCGACCGCTGTCACGCCGCCCTTCTCGCGCTCGTCGACGGCGTAGAGGGTGCGGCCCGAGGGGTGCAGCGCCAGGTATGAGGGGTCGGGGACGCCGGTGAGCGTGCCGGTGCCGGTGATCCGACCCGTCGTCTCGTCGTACGTCGCCAGGCCGATACCCCGTCCGCCGCCCTCCTGCGAGGTGTACGTCCCCAGGAACAACTGCCGCTCGCGACGCGGGCGGTGCGCGACGGAGGAGGCGGCGGCCCGGTGGGTGGGGGCAGGTCGCTCGCTGCCCCTCGAAGCCGACGAGGCGCAGCCCGACACGGAAGACACCGCGCCGACGGCCACCGCACTCATCAGCGCGCCGATGACCCGCCGCCGCCCCGGGCTGCCCCCGGAATCCGTTGCCGACCCTGATCCGCTGTTCATACCTACACCTCGTGTGTCGGTGGTGACGGATGTGGCAGACACAGTGTCCCGTACGCGTTGGAGCGGACAAGAGGTATGACCGCTCGTGTTCGATGCGCGGCAGACGGGGCGCGGCTCATGGCACAGGCCCGGGCGAGCCGTGAAGGTCCACCTGAGCCTCAGCCCAACCCTCACCCTAAAGCTGAGGTTGAGGCGGCTATCGACCCCGGCAAAGACAGGCTCTGCCCCTGCGGGGCACAGGTGTAGCCCGAGCGGCCGACTGGCGAGGTGGTCCCGCAGGTCACCGTGGAAGAGTTCCGGGCATGACCGAAGCGTATCTGTACATGGCAAACCCCCGGATCACGGTCCTCGGCGTCCAGCCCGGGCACCCGCCGTTCCGCATCGTGGAGATCGACGGAGAGGTCGTCGGCAAGGCGAAGACCGTCACCGACGTCCTGGACGCGGCCGCCATGGCGGGCATCACCGTGCACGACCTGGACGACCCTGACGCGGTGCGCTGGGTGGGCGGCGACCAGTTCACCTGGCGGGCGGTCGGGGACCGGGCACCGGGCCGGGCCGAGGAACCGCTCGCGGACCCGGGAGGCGCGGCCGGCTGACCCGGCGGGCCGGGCCTCGCCGGGACGAGCCGGGCCCCGCCGGGACGAGCCGGATGGAAGTCAGGGCGGGGAACTCAGGGCGCGGACATCAGGGCCGCCCGCTCGCGCCCACCTCCTCCCCGGCAGGAACACGCCCCGGCGGTGTGCCGTCGCCGAACGGCCGCCCGCCCAGCTCCTCCCGGTGGTGCGGTGTCAGCCACCCGGAGAGGTCCGGGCCCAGGGGCACGACGGCGGTCGGGTTGATGCCCGTGTGCACCTGGTAGTAGTGCCGCTTGATGTGGTCGAAGTCGATGGTGTCGCCGAAACCCGGGGTCTGGAAGAGATCCCGGGCGTACGCCCACAGCACCGGGTCCTCCGCCAGCTTGTGGCGGTTGCACTTGAAGTGGCCGTGGTAGACGGCGTCGAACCGCACCAGTGTGCTGAACAGGCGGATGTCCGCTTCGGTGAGGGTGTCCCCGACCAGATAGCGACGGGTCGCCAAGCGCTCGGAGGTTAGCTCCAGACGGCGGAACACATCGCGGTACGCCGCTTCGTACGTCGACTGGTCCGGGGCGAAGCCCGCCCGGTACACGCCGTTGTTGACGTCGCGGAAGATACCCTCCATGACGGTGTCGATCTCGTCGCGCAGCGGCTCGGGGTACAGATCGGGCGCGCCCTCGCGGTGCAGGGCCGTCCACTCCGTGGCGAGGTCGAGCGTGATCTGCTGGAAGTCGTTCGTGACCAGTTTGCCGCTGGGCACGTCCACGATCGCGGGCACGCTGACCCCGCCGGGGTAGCCGCTCTCACGCGCCTCGTACGCCTCGCTCAGGAAGCGGATGCCGAGGACCGGGTCGCGGTCGTCCGGATCCAGCGTGAACCGCCAGCTCCGGTCGTCCTGGATGGGGTCGGTGACGCCCAGTGAGAGGGCGCCCTCCAGACCGAGCAGCCGCCGCGCGACGAGCGCCCGGCCCGCCCAGGGGCAGGCCCGGCTCACCACCAGCCGGTAGCGCCCCTCCTCGACGGGCCAGCCGTCCCGGCCGTCCGCGGTGATGCGGTCCGCGAAGTGGCTCTTGGACCGCTTGAACTCCTTGTGGCCGTACGAGGCGTTGCCCTGGTCCTCGCTCATGACTGGCTCCCTTCGCGGGCGCACGAGCGAGTCATCGGCACCCGCTCGGCATGGGTGCCCCCGGCGGTGGCGCGCGGGGGCGGGGGCGGTGCGAGGTCGTAGATCCGGTCGATCAGGGCCGCTTCGTTGCCCGCGAGGCCCGCGCGGCGCAGCGCTTCGTCGGCTTCCGCGATCGGACCCGCAAGCAGCGTCGCCGCGGCCACGGGGGAGACCGACGCGGAGTCGGAGAGTGCGGCGCGCGCCGTGTGCAGCAGGCGCAAGCAGGCCTGGGCGGCGAGCAGTTCCTCGGACGTCGTGCCGGTCATGTCGAGCGACTCCTCTGCGCTGGGTGACGTACGGCATCGTGAGATGCCACCTCCACTCTCGCGCACGGGTCTGACAACGGCGCCCTACGCGGCCGGGGCGCGGCGGGTCAGCCGCAGCGTGAGGCCGTCCGGCATCAGGGTGAGACGCTCGGCGACGCGCAGCCGGTAGCCCGGATCGGCGTGCAGGTCGTAGCGGCGCAGCAGCAGGCCGAGCACCAAGGTCGCCTCGTGCAGCGCGAACTGACGTCCGATGCAGGCCCGGGCGCCGGTGCCGAACGGCTTGAAGACATGGGCGGGCCTGGCGCGTACGGCCGAAGGGGCGAACCGGTCGGGGTCGAACTCCTCGGGGCGCTCTCCCCACGCCGCCGGATCGCGGTGCAGCATCGTCGCGAGGACAAGCGCCCACGCGCCGCGGCGCATCGGATGGACGCCCCCGAGGACGGTGTCCTCGCGGGCCTCGCGGGCGAACCCCGGAGCGGTCGGCCACAGTCGCAGCGACTCGTCGAGGACCCGCCGCAGATAGCGCAACTTGGCGACCTGCTCGTACGCGGGTTCGTCCTCGGCGCCCCAGACCTCGTCGACCTCGGCCCGCGCGCGGGAGAGCACTTCCCGGTTGCGGGAGAGGTAGTGCAGCGCGAACGACAGGGCACCGGACGTCGTCTCGTGCCCGGCGACCAGGAACGTGATGACCTGGCGGCGGATGTTCTCCGCGGTGAGCCGCTCCCCGGTGTCGGGGTGGGCGACCTCCAGCATGCGGTCGAGCAGATCGCCCTGGCCGCCCCGCCCGGGCGCGGCACGGCGGGCGGCGACCACCGCGTCGACGGTGCGGTTGAGGTACGCCATGTCGGCGTCGTTGCGCCGGTCGGCGCCGCGCAGCAGCAGCGGGGACAGCAGGGGCGGGACCACGTTGCGCCGCTGCGCGTAGGAGAGGGTGCCGACCATCGCCGACACGAAGGGGTGCGGCGCGGAGCGTTCGAAGGAGCCGAAGTCGTGCCCGAAACCGGTGCGGGCGATCGTCTCCAGCGTCAGCTTCGTCATGTCGCCCGGCACGTCCACGGCCCGCCCCGCCGACTCCCGCTCGTCCCAGCGCGCCGTCAGCTGCCGCGCCACGTCCAGCATCAGCGGGTGGTAGCCCGCCATCGCCTCACGGCTGAAGCCGGGCGCGAGGATGTCGTGGGCCAGCTGCCAGTTGGGCTCGTGGTTGTACGCCGTGAAGAGCCCGTCGCCCGCCACCGGGCGGAGATTGGCGACCCCGAGGCCCACGTGCTTGGCGAACCGCGACTCGTCGGCCATGTCCGCGGCGAGTTCCGCGCCCCACACGAAGACGAACTCCTTGCCGAACGCCTTGCGCCGGAAGATGGGGCCCAGCCTGCGGGCCAGCTTCATCGAATCCTGGAGCGGGGTGCGGACGTCGGCGCCCAGGATGTCGCCGAGCAGCGGCAGCCGACGCGGCGGATGCGGTATCCGGTGCAGCTCGGGCCAGCCGAGCTCGGCGCTGCGGAACCCCTTCGGGGGAGGGGTGGGCGCGGCCTGCCCGTCAGGACCGTTCGCCGCCGCGGACCGCGTCGTCTGCGCCATGTGCCCATCTCCCTTGTCCGACGGGCCCGTTGGGCCTGTTGTACGTGGATTCAACAAGAGATCCCAGTCTGGTACCGCTATTGAATTCGCGTCAAGTAAGGTGCCTGCATGGCCGCGAATCCGCAGGAGCGCACGCGCCGCAGACTGAGCACCGAGGAGCGGCGTGAGCAGCTGCTTTCGGTCGGGGCGCGGCTCTTCGCGCAGAAGCCCTACGACGATGTGTGGATCGAGCGGGTCGCCGAGATCGCCGGTGTCTCGCGCGGCCTCCTGTACCACTACTTCCCGACCAAACGGGACTTCTTCGCCGCCGTCGTGCACCGTGAGAGCGAGCGCATGCTGCGCCTGACGGCGGCCGAACCGGGACTGCCGGTCCGGGAGCAGATCACTACCGGCCTCGACGCGTTCCTCGGCTACGTGGAGAGCCACGCCCAGGGATTCCGCGCCTTCCACCGGGCCGAGGCGGCGGGTGACCCGCTGGTCCGCGAGGTCTACCGCAACGGCCTCGCCGCCCAGGAGCGGCAGATCCTCGCCGCTCTCGCCGCGGACCCGGACGCCGCGGACGTCACCCAGGACCTGCCGGCGCTGCGCCTGGCCGTGCGGGGCTGGCTCGCGTTCATGGTGGCCGTCTGCCTGGAGTGGCTCGAGGCACCGGACCTGACGCGCGGGCAGGTACGCGACCTGTGCGCGAAGGCGCTGCTGGGCGCGATCACGCGCTGAGGCGGAGCGTTCCGCGCGTTGGGCGGAGCGTTCTGCGCGTTGGGCGGGTTCAGCGGCAGGCCCGGCAGGCCCGGCAGGCCCGGCAGGCTCTCAGACGACCGTGACCCGCACGCCGACCGCCCCGATCGCCGACAGCTCGGCCTCCGGTGCGTCCCCGTCGGTGATGAGGGTGTGCACGTCGGCCGCCGGGCAGATCTTCGCGAACGTGGTCCTGCCGATCTTGGAGTGATCGGCGACGACGACGGAGCGGCTGCTGTGGAAGGCGAAGGCGCGGTCGGTGGCCGCCTCCAGCTGGTCGTGGGTCGTGCAGCCGTGCGCCGCGCTGATGCCGTCGACGCCGAGGAACGCGATGTCCGTGTGGTGGTCGGCGAGGGTCTTCTCGGCGATGGGGCCGATCAGTTCGTAGCTCTGGCTGCGGGCGGTGCCGCCGACCACGATCAGGGTGACGGCCGGGCGCAGCACCAGGGCGGCGGCGATGTTGACGGCGTTGGTGACGATGGTGACGCGGCCCCGGTCGGCGAGCAGCCGGGCCACTTCCGTGGTGGTGGAGCCGCCCGTCAGGCCCACCACCGCGCCGTCGGGGACGAGGTCGGCGGCGGCCTGGGCGATGGCCTGCTTCTGCGGGGAGCGCTGGTCCGCGCGGTGTTGCAGCGGCAGCTCGATGCTCAGCCCGCCGGCCACCGCCCCTCCGTGGGTGCGTTCGAGCAGCCGCTGCTCGCTCAGGTGCTGCAAGTCGCGTCGCACGGTGGCCTGGGAGACCCCGAGGAGCCGGGACAGCTGCGTCACATCGGCGCTGCCCCGCGTGGCGACGTGGTCGAGTATCCGCACATGGCGGTCGCTTCTCAGCACGGGGTGAGCATAGTCCGGGCGAGCAGATCCGCTCACCGATTTCCAGCATCTGTGCGCACTTCTGCTTGAGTTGACGAGATTTCTGTCAATACCGATCCCTTGACATGGCTGAACACGCTCGATTTACTCCCTGGCAACGCCGATGCCGAGCACTCGGCGCAGAGGTACGCCCAGCCGGTATGTGGCTTGTGCCATGAGCCCGGACTGAGTCGCCAGGACCGCTCCCGGTCCGAGGCGGGGACGTGCCCTCCCACAGCTGGAGCTCACCGATGAGCCTCAATCGTGTTGTGCGCAGGTGTACGGCGGTGGCCGCGGCCTGTGCGGCCAGCGCCGCGGCCGGCCTGCTCGCGCCCTCCACGGCGTCGGCCGCTGCCGCCGCCCCCGCGCCGCCGCCGGCCCATGCCGGCTTCGACTACCAGATCGGCGGCGCCTACACCCCGCCCGCCGGCGTCGGAATCGTCAGCCGCGACCACGGGGCCGCCCCCGCGCCCGGCCTGTACAACCTCTGCTACGTCAACGCCTTCCAGGCCCAGCCCGGGGCCGAGAGCCAGTGGGCCCCGGACCTGCTGCTGCGCGACAGGAACGGCGACGTCGTGTACGACGGCACCTGGGGCGAGGCCGTCCTCGACATCCGCACCGCCGACAAGCGCAAGCGGATCGCCGCCAAGGTCGACAAATGGATCGACGGCTGCGCGACCAACGGGTTCCAGGCCGTCGAGCCGGACAACTACGACACGTACACCCGCTTCCCCGCCTACCTGAAGGCGAGCCACGCCAAGGCCTTCGTCTCGCTGCTCTCCGCGCGCGCCCACGCCAAGGGCCTGGCCATCGCGCAGAAGAACACCCCGGACCTCGCCGCCGCGCACAAGGAGACCGGGCTCGACTTCGCCGTCGCCGAGGAGTGCGGCGAGTGGGACGAGTGCGACAAGTACGCGGCCGCGTACGGCGATCACGTCCTGGTCATTGAGTACTCGGCCGCCGGACTGCGCAAGGCCTGCGCGGGCTGGGGCGACCGGCTGAGCGTCGTCCGCCGTGACGTCGGTGTCTCGCCCAAGGGCAACAGCGCGTACCTCCGCCGGACCTGCTGACGTACGGCCGGGTTCCGGGCGACCGGAACCCGGCCACCCCCCTCTTCACCGCACGGGCCCCCTCACACGAGCACGCTTCTTCCCCCTCGGCGGGGCGCGCCCGATCCTCCTGGAGGTAGTGATGACTGCAGTACCCGGCGCGCCAGGTGCGCCGTCGCGGCGCACCGTGCTGCGCGCCGGCGGCGCCGGGGCGCTCGTGGCGGCCGGTGGCGCGCTGTCCGGCTGCGCCACCGGAGCCGCCGACGGCGTCGGCTCCGACGGGCGCGTCACCATCCAGATGTGGCACGGGCAGACGGACATCGCCGCGAAGGTCGTCAAGGGCCTCGTCGCCGAGTTCGAGCGCACGCATCCCGGCATCCGTGTCGACCTGGGCGGCGGAGTCCTCGCGGACGCCATGCTCCAGAAGGTCACCGCGGCGCTCGCATCCGGGTCCTACCCCGACATCGCCTACGTCTTCGGCTCTGATTTGGCGAGCGTGGCCCGCAGCCCGCAGGTCGTCGACCTGACCGACCACGTCCGCGACGCCGCGACACCATGGCGGAACTACTGGGCGCCGGCCCGCGAAGCCGTCACGATCAACGGCCGGGTGCGTGCCCTGCCCGCGCTCCTGGACTGCCTGGCCGTGGTCTGCAACAAGAAGCTGTTCGCCGAGGCCGGACTCGACCTGCCAAAGGCGGGCTGGACCTGGCAGGAGTTCACCGACACCGCGCGCCGTCTCACCGACGCGGGCAAGGGCCGGTTCGGCACCGGCTGGCCCGGCACCGGCGACGAGGACACCGTATGGCGGCTGTGGCCGCTGGTATGGGACCTCGGCGGCGACATCATCGGCGACGACGGGCGCAGCATCGGCTTCGCGAAGGAAGGCGTACGCGCCCTGGAGATCGTCCAGGAGCTGGCCCGCGACAGAAGCGTCTACATCGACCCCAAACCGGGCAGCGAGCAGATGTACCAGGTCTTCCTGTCCGGGCGGATGGGCATGGTGGCGACCGCGCCGTGGCAGCTGCCGGACATCACGCAGGCCGAGATGGACTACCACGTCGTCCCGCTGCCCAGCTTCAGCCGCCGCCCGCTCACCATCTCGGGACCCGACACCTGGACCCTCTTCGACAACGGTGAAGCGCGCGCCAAGGCCGCCCGCACCTTCGTGACCTGGCTGATCCAGCCCTCCCAGGACAGCCGGTGGGACGTCGAGGCGGGCAGCCTCCCGCTGAGCCGGCGCAGCGAGGACCACCCGGCCTGGCGCGGGCACGCCGAGCGCACCCCGGGCCTCTCCGTCTTCACCGACGCGGTCGCCTCCGCCCGCGTACGCCCCGTGCACCCGGCCTACCCGCGGATCTCCCGTTCCGTGGGCCGGGCCGTCGTCTCGGTGCTGCTCGGCCGCACGAGCCCCGCCGACGCGGTGCGCTCCTGCGCCGAGGAGTCCAACGCCGCCCTGCTCATCCCGCGTTGAGGACCTGACATGCCCCGACTTCCCACCCCGCTGACCATGCCCCGGGACCGCTCCGGCTCGCGCGCCCTGCGCCGTCGGCGCCGCGGCGAGGCCGCCACCGCCTGGGCGTTCATCTCTCCCGCGGTGCTCGTCATCCTCGGCCTGAGCGTCCTGCCCGTCGTCTGGTCGCTGCTGCTGTCCTTCCAGGCCAACGACCTCGTCACACCCAGCCGCTGGGTGGGCCTCGACAACTACCGCGCCCTGCGGCAGGACCCCAACTTCCACCAGGCGGTGAAGAACACCGTCGTCTACACCGTCCTCTACGTACCGCTGAGCATCGCCCTGGGGCTCGCCCTCGCCCTCGTCCTGAACCAGCGCATCCGCTTCGTCGGCCTCTACCGGACGCTGTTCTTCGTGCCCTTCGTCATCTCCGCCACGGCGCAGGGCGTGCTGTTCTCCTTCATCCTCGACCCCGAGTTCGGGGCCGCCAACGCCGTCCTGCACCACCTGGGCATCTCACCCCAGGGCTTCCTCACCGACCCCTCGCAGGCGCTCCTCGTCCTGGTCGCCATCACCCTGTGGAGCGGTACGGGACTGTGCACCGTCATCTACCTGGCCGCGCTCCAGGACGTACAGCAGTCCCTAATCGAGGCGGCCCGCCTGGACGGCGCGGGCCCCTTCCAACTCCTGCGGCACGTGACGCTGCCCGCCCTCGCACCGGTGAGCGTGTTCCTGCTGCTGTGGCAGACCATCCAGGCCCTCCAGGTCTTCGACCTGGTCTACGTCACCACCAAGGGCGGCCCCCTGGGTTCCACCACCGTGATCGTCTACTTCATCTGGGAGCAGGCCTTCAAGGAATTCACCGCCGGGTACGGAGCCGCGGCCGCCTACGTGCTCGCGGTGGCGCTGCTCGTCATATCCGTCGTGCTGCGCGCGGTGCGCGGCCGCGAGCGCACCCCTCGTACGAAAGCAGCCGCCTCATGACAGCCACCACGACCGAGCCCTCCCCTCTCACCGCCCGCCCGGCCGCGGTGCCCGCCCGGCGCCGCCGCCCGCGCGTGCCGTTCAGCGCCTGGCACCTGCTCCTCACGCCGCTGGCCGCGCTGTTCGCGATACCGCTGGTGTGGCTGCTGCTCAGCTCGGTGATGTCCAACGCGGAGATCAACCGCTTCCCGCCGGCGCTGTGGCCCTCGAAGATCGACCTGGGTGGCTACCGCTACGTCCTCGGCAACGGCATGTTCCCGCGATGGCTGCTGAACTCCGTCATCGTCTCCGCGGTCGCGGTGACCTCGAACCTCGTCTTCGGCGCGCTCGGCGGATACGCGTTCGCCCGGATGCGGTTCGCCGGATCGCGGCTGCTGCTCGTGCTGATGCTGGCGACGATGGCGGTCCCGTTCCAGCTGACGATGATCCCCACCTTCCTGGTGATGAAGAAGCTCGGGCTCATCGACACCCTCGGCGCGCTCATCGTGCCCTCACTCGTCACGCCGTTCGCGGTGTTCCTGCTGCGACAGTTCTTCCTGTCGCTGCCCAGGGAGCTGGAGGAGGCCGCCTGGATCGACGGCTGTTCACGGCTGCGGGTCCTCTGGTCGATCGTCATGCCGCTCGCCCGCCCCGCCCTTGCGACCGTCGCCGTACTGACTTTCCTGACCACCTGGAACGACCTGACCTGGCCGCTCATCGCCATCAACCACGACACCCAGTACACGCTCCAGCTGGGCCTGACCACGTTCCAGGGACAGCACCACACCCGCTGGTCCGCGGTGATGGCGGGCAACGTGATCACGGTCCTTCCGGTGCTCCTCGCCTTCCTGTTCGCCCAGAAGGCGTTCATCAGGTCGGTCACCTCCAGCGGCCTCAAGGGCTGACCCCGCCCACCCCACCCACCATCCGTACGAATCCGAAGGACCGCGATGCCGCCCGCGTACGACCTCCTCGTCATCGGGGACGCCAATCCCGACGTGATACTCGGCCCGCTCACCGACCCGCTCGCGTTCGGCCAGCGCGAGCAGCTCGTCGGCTCCGGCGCACTCACCCTCGGGGGCTCCGCCGCGATCATGGCCTGCGGTGCCGCCCGGCTCGGCCTGAGCGTGGCGTTCGCCGGCCGCGTCGGTGACGACGACGCGGGCCGCTACGTCCGCGACGAGCTGACCGCCCGGGGCGTCGACACCCGCGCCCTCACCCTCGACCCCGCCCTGCCCACGCCCCTGACCGTCGTCCTCACCCGCGGCGACGACCGCGCCATCCTCACCTCACCCGGCACCCTCACCGCCGTCTCCGGCAAGGACGTGCCCGAGGACCTGCTCACCCGCAGCAGACACGTCCACGCCGCCTCCTACTTCCTCCAGCCGCGCCTCGCCGAAGACCTGCCCGGCCTCTTCGGCACCGCCCGCGCCCACGGCGCCACCACCTCCCTCGACACCCAGGACGACCCGTCCGGCGCCTGGGACCGGACCGCACTCGACGCCGTCCTCGCCGAGACCGGCCTCCTACTGCCCAACGCCCAGGAGGCCCGGAGCCTTGCCGGTCCCAAAGCCCGCACCCCTGAGCTGGCCGCCCGGCTCCTCGCCACCCGCGTCCCACTGGTCGCCGTCAAGAACGGTGCCGACGGCGCCCTGTGCCACGACGGGCAGCGCCTGACCAGCGCGCCCGGCCTCACCCTGACCCCCCGGGACACGGTCGGCGCCGGAGACAGCTTCGACGCCGGCTTCGTCGCCGCCACGCTCCACGGCCACCCTCCGTACCAGGCCCTGCGGTTCGCTGCCGTGTGCGGAGCCCTCTCCACCCGGGCCCACGGCGGCACCCGGGCCCAGCCCACGTGGGACGAACTCCTCGCCCACACCACCCTCAGCGGAGCACACGCCTCATGAATCGTCCCAAGATCGCCTTCATCGGTGCCGGCAGCGTCGTCTTCACCCAGGGCCTGCTCGCCGACCTGTTCGCCTTCCCCGAGCTCAAGCACGCCCGCATAGCCCTGCACGACATCGACGCCGAACGGCTCGCCACCGCCGAGGCCGCGGCCCACTACATCGCCCGCGAGCTCGGCGCCGACGCCTCCATCACCGCGCACGCCGACCGCCGCGCCGCCCTTACCGGCGCCGACTTCGTCATCAACATCGTGCAGATCGGCATGGGCGACGCCACCCGCACCGACTTCGACGTCCCGGCCGGTTACGGCCTGCGCCAGACCATCGGCGACACCCTCGGCGTCGGCGGCATCTTCCGCGCCCTGCGCACCTTCCCGTTCCTGAAGCGCCTCGGCGAGGACATCGCCGAGCTCTGCCCCGACGCATGGCTGCTCAACTACACCAACCCGATGGCCATGAACGTCCAGTACCTCACCGAGGCGACCGGCCTGACCCGGGTCGTCGGCCTGTGCCACTCCGTGTACTGGACCATGCAGGACCTGGCCAAGCTCGTCGACGTCCCGTACGAGGAGATCACCTACCGGGCCGCCGGCGTCAACCACCAGGCCTGGGTGCTCCGCTTCGAGCACCGCGGCAGCGACCTCTACCCCCGCCTCGACGAACTGATCGCCAAGGACGAGCAGTTGCGGCGTCGCGTCCGCGTCGACATGTACCGGCGGCTCGGCTACTACCCGACCGAGACCAGCGAGCACTCCTCCGAGTACGTGCCCTGGTACCTCCACCACGACAGCGAGATCGACCGCCTGCGGCTGCCCGTCGGCGCCTACCTCGGCATCGTGGAGGAGAACGTCGCCGAGTACCACAAGACCCGCGACGCTCTGGCCGAGGGGGCACCGCTCACCGTCGAGGGCACCATGGAGTACGCGCCGCAGATCATCCACAGCATGGTCACCGGCACCCCGCGCACCGTCTACGGCAACGTCCCCAACCGAGGCCTGATCGACAACCTTCCGGCCCACGGCGTGGTCGAGGTGCCGTGCCTGGTCGACGCGGCAGGCATCCAGCCCACCCGCGCCGGAGCCCTGCCCCCGCAACTCGCCGCCCTCAACCGCACCTACCTCAGCATGAACGACCTGGTGGTACGCGCCGCCCTCGACGACGAGCCGCGGCACGTCCGGCAGGCGGCCATGACCGACCCGGCCACCGCCGCCACCCTCACCGTGGACCAGATCTGGCGGCTCTGCGACGACATGGTGCGGGCCCACGGGGAGCTGCTCCAGCCGTCCCTGCGCGTCACGCTGGTCGACCCGGCGGGCGGCCCGGGAACCACCTACGTCGGCTGAACCGAAGATCCCACCCTCACCAAGGAACGGAACACAGCGCTTCATGTCACTCACGAGCCAGGAGATCGCCAGCCAGCCGCAGTGCTGGGAGACCGTGCTGAGCCAGTCGCTCGACCACGAGAAGGCGTTGCCCACGAAGGGCGAGCACGTCGCCGTGATCGGCTGCGGAACCTCGCTGTTCATGGCCCAGGCCTATGCCCAACTGCGCGAGGACAGCGGGCACGGCGCGACCGACGCCTACCCCGCGTCGGTGGCCCGCCTCAACCGCCGCTACGACCGGATCATCGCCCTGACCCGCTCAGGCACCACCACCGAGATCCTCACCGCGCTCGCCGAAGCCGATCCGGCCACCCGCGTCACCACGATCACCGCGGTGCCCGACTCCCCGGCGGCCCGCGCGGCCCACGACGTGATCGTGCTCGACGGGGCCGATGAGCGGTCCGTGGTCCAGACCCGCTACCCCACCACCCAACTCATCCTGCTCCTGGCCCATTTGGGCCACTCCGTCGAGCGGGCCCGCAGCGACGTCGCCACCGCGCTCGGCGCGCCCCTCGACCCCGTGCTGCTGCGGGCGGAGCAGATCACCTTCCTCGGCGAGGGCTGGCACGTCGGGCTCGCCCACGAGGCTGCGCTCAAGGTGCGGGAGGCAGCGGCGCGGTGGACCGAGTCGTACCTGGTCAAGGAGTACCGGCACGGGCCCATCGCGGTGGCGGGACCCGGCCGCGCCGTATGGAGCTTCTCCCCGCTGCCCGCCGAACTCGCCGACCGCGTCGAGGCCACCGGCGCATATCTGCGGCGGCCCCGGCTCGATCCGCTCGCCGAGCTGGTCCTCGCGCAGCGGGTCGCGGTGCGCCTCGCCGAGGACGCGGGCCGGGACCCCGACCGGCCCCAGCATCTGACGCGGTCCGTCGTCCTCGCCTGAGACCGGTCTCCGCCGTCCTCGGCCGAAAGGCCCCCCGGCCCGTCGTCCGCACCGACGGGCCGGGCCCCTGCCTGCCCGAACGCCCCGCCGACCCCTGGAACCCACCGCCATGCCCCTGGTCACCCCGTACGAGATGCTCCGCACCACGACCTCCGCGGTCGGCGCCTTCAACATCGCTCTCATCGAACAGACGGAGGCCGTCCTGACCGGAGCCGAGCGCGCCGGACTGCCCGTCATCCTCCAGATCAGTGAGAACGCCGTCGCCCACCACGGCGCCCTGGCCCCCATCGCGGCGGCCTCCCGCACCGCCGCCGCGTCCGCCGCCGTCCCCGTCGCCCTCCACCTGGACCACGCCACGCGCCCCGACCTGATCGAGGAGGCCGTCGACCTCGGCTTCACCTCCGTGATGTACGACGGCGCCGAGCTGCCCTGGGAGGAGAACGTCGCCCGGACGCGGCGGATCGCGCAGCACTGCCGGACGCGGGGCGTGTTCGTCGAGGCGGAACTCGGCGAGATCGGCGGCAAGAACGGCGCGCACGCTCCCGGTGTGCGTACGGACCCCGGGGAAGCGGCGCGTTTCGTGGCGGACACCGGCGTCGACGCGCTCGCCGTCGCCGTCGGCACCTCCCACCACATGACCGAGCGCACCGCCCGCATCGACCTGGACCTCGTCGGCGCCCTGCGTGCCGCCGTACCGGTGCCCCTGGTCCTGCACGGTTCGTCGGGGGCCGACGACGCCACGCTGGCCGCCGCCGCGACCGCCGGAATCCGGAAGATCAACATCGCGACGCACCTCAACACCGTCTTCACCGCGGCCGTGCGAGCCGTGCTCGACGCCGACCCCGGCGTGGTCGACCCGAGGCGCTACACGAGCCGGGGGCGGGACGCGATGGCCGCCGAAGTGGCACGGCTGCTGCGCCTGTTCGCGGCGGCCGAGCCCACTGCGGCAAGCAACGTGGCCTGACGGGCGAGGGAGGTCGCGGCGACCCGCCGTCGCAAGCCCGTGCGAAGATCGAATGCATGGAATGTGAACCCGGCGGCAAGACGAGGAGGCGCTGCTGACATGGCGACTCTCGCGCGCTCCTCCCTTCTGATGGCCTTCGGCACCGTGGTCTCCCGCGCCACGGGCCTGATCCGGCAGACCCTCCAGGGGGCCGCCCTCGGCACCGGCCTGCTCGCCGGCACGTACAACACCGCGAACACCGTGCCCACCAGCCTCTACACCCTGCTCATCGGCGGCGCCCTGAACGCCGTCCTGGTGCCCCAGCTGGTGCGCGCCCGCGCCGTCGACGCCGACGGCGGGAAGGCCTTCGAGCAGCGCCTCATCACTCTCGTCGTCTGCGTCCTCGGCGCCGGCACGGCCCTCGCAGTATGGGCGGCCCCGCAGATCGTCGCCCTCTACATGCGCGACACCGCGAGTAACCACGAGGCATTCGAACTCACCGTGGTCTTCGCCCGGTTCCTGCTGCCGCAGATCTTCTTCTACGGGCTCTTCGGCATCCTCGGACAGGTCCTGAACGCCCGCGAAAAGTTCGGCGCGATGATGTGGACCCCGGTCCTGAACAACATCGTGCTCGTCACGGTCTTCGGCGCCTACCTGGGCCTGATGACCGTGCCCGACGACGTGCACGAGATCACCGCCGCCCAGGTCAGGCTCCTCGGCATCGGCACCACCCTCGGCATCGCCCTCCAGGCCCTCGCCCTCCTGCCGTACGTGCGGGCCGCGGGCCTGCGCTTCCGGCCGCGCTTCGACTGGCGCGGCACGGGCCTCGGCAAGAGCGCCCGCGCCGCCCGCTGGACGCTGCTGCTCGTCCTCGCCAACCAGGTCGCGCTGACCGTCGTCACGAACTACGCCAACGCCGCCGACCGTAGCCTGCCGAAGGAAGGCGTCGGCTACACGGCGTACACGTACGCACAGACGATCTGGCTCCTGCCGCAGTCCATCGTCACCGTTACCCTGGTGACCGCGCTGCTGCCCCGGATGAGCAAGGCCGCGGCGGAGGGCCGCACCGCCGACCTGCGCGCGGAGCTGTCCCGCGCCCTGCGCGTCACCGGCACCGTGATCGTGCCCGCGGGGTTCTTCTTCCTCGCCTTCGGTCCGCAGACCGCCGAACTGCTCTTCGCCCACGGCGCGTCCGACGCGGCCGCCACCGAGCCCCTCGGCCACATGCTCCAGGCCTTCGGCCTCGGCCTGATCCCGTTCTCCGCCCAGTACCTCCTGCTCCGCGGCTTCTACGCCTACGAAGACACCCGCACCCCGTTCTGGATGGCGGTCTGCGTCGCGGGCCTCAACATCGGACTGGCCAGCGCCTGCCACCTGCTGCTGCCCGCGCGCTGGGCCGTCACCGGCATGGCCGCCGCCTACACCCTGTCGTACGCGGCGGGTCTGCTGCTCACCGCGCGGCTGCTGCGCCGACGCCTCGGCGGCTACCTCGACGGACGCCGACTGGCCCGCACCTACGGCAAGTTGATCCTCGCCTCCACCCTGGCCGGGGCCCTCGGCTGGGCGGCCGCCCGCGCGGGCGCGAAGGTGGCACAGGACGGGACGGCGGCGACCGCCCTCGCGCTGGCGGCCGGTGCGCTGACGATGACCGTGGGCTACCTCGCCCTCGCGCGCCTGCTCCGGATAGCGGAGGTGCGGATGCTGCCCGGTCTGCGGCGCTGAGAGCCTGAGACCGCTCGAACGTGCTCGCGCACGGGTATGTTGCCGAGCGGGGAGGAGCCCACATGGCCGAGCGGAGCAGTCGAACGGTGCGTGACCTGCGCGTGGGCAACCGCGCCTCGGTGCTGCGACGGTTGTATTTCGGCGGGCCGATGAGCCGCCAGGCGCTCGGACCCGCGACCGGCCTCAGCTCCGGTTCCGTGAGCAACGTCGTCGCCGAGCTCACCGCGGACGGCCTCCTGGAGGAGGCGGGCAGCGTCGAGTCCGACGGCGGACGCCCGCGCACCCTGCTGCGCGTCGCGCCGTCGAGCGGCCGTCTCATCGGCGTGGACGTCGGGGAGACGCGGGTCCGCGTGGCGGCCTTCGACCTGACTCTTGCCGAACTCGCTTGCGCGGAGCGGCTGTTGGCCGACTCCGGACACGACGTGGAGACCGTCGTCCGCCACATCGGCGAGGGCGTGGCAGAGGTGACGGCGCAGGCGGGCACCCTGTCCGGCCCCCTGATCGGCGTGGGCGTCGGCGTCCCCGGCATCGTCGACCGCGACGACGAGGGCGCCACCGTGGTGCACGGCCAGACCATCGGCTGGGACGCCGTCCCGCTGGAGCGCATGCTGCGCGAGACGGTCGAACTGCCCTCTGACACCGCCTACTTCGTCGACAACGGCGCCCGGGCGCTCGGGCAGGCGGAGATGTGGTTCGGCGGTGGTCGCGGGGTGCGCGACGCGGCGATCGTGCTGATCGGCTCGGGCGTCGGCGCCTGCGTCGTCACCGGCGGCGTCATCCACGGCGGCGCACGGGGCGCCCCCGCCGAGTGGGGCCACCTGACCGTCAGCGTCCGGGGCCGCCGCTGCCGCTGCGGGGCGCGAGGGTGCCTTGAGGCGTACGCGGGGGCCGAGGCGCTCCTGGCGCGCTGGCAGGAAGCGGGCGGCGGGCCTCCGCCCGGCGCCGGCCAGGAGACCGGTGTGCGCGCACTCCTGTCGGCCGCCCATCCGCAGGACGGCACGGCGCCGGACCCGGTCGCCGCGGCCGTGCTCGACGAGACCGCCGAGTACCTCGGCGCGGGCATCTCCGGCCTCGTCAACCTCTTCGGCCCCGAACGCGTCCTGATCGGCGGCTGGGCGGGCCTCCAGCTGGGCCCCTACCTGCTGCCCGCCGTCCGGGAGCACGCCGACGCCTACGCGCTGCGCCACCCCGCGGCCCGTGTCACGGTCGACCTCGGCCAACTCGGCCCGGACGCGGTCACGGTGGGTGCGGCGACGCTGCCCCTCGCCGACTTCTTCACCCGGGGCGGCCGCCGCCGCGCGACGCCGCCCCGGACGGAGTCCTCGACGCAGACCGCGCCGGGCCGGCAGACGGTGCTGGAGGGGCGAGGGGCGCGGGGGCCGCGGTGAGCGCTTCCCCCGCCACCTCCGGGCGGCGCGGCTTCTCTTCGTCCGCTCGGGCCGGCGCGGACGGGCTGCGGCGCACGGCACGGCAGTCAGGTGGATCTCGCCGTACCGCGTCCTGCAAGGCGTGACCGACGCAGCTCCCACCCCAAGACCCGCGCCCGCAAGCACCGAATCCACCGGCAAGGGCACACAGAAGGCCGAGCGGCTTCCCGCGAAGGAGACCTGGCGCGCCCTCTACCGGCACTTCCGGCCGCACCGCGCAGCCGTCGCGCTCGGCGCCTTCCTGACGCTGATCGGCTCAGTGACCGGGCTCGCGCAGCCATTGGCCGCCAAGTCACTGGTGGACCGGCTCGGCAGCGACGACTCCATCGCCGGCGTCCTGCTCCTCCTCATCGCGCTGGTGGTGCTCGGCACCGCGATCGAGTCCGTCGGCGCGTACGTTCTGGAACGCACCGCGGAGTCCGTGGTCCTCGCGGCGCGGCGCACCCTGATCCGGCGGCTGCTGCGGTTGCGTCTCGCGGAGGTCGAACGCACCCAGCCGGGCGATCTGATGTCCCGCGTCACCTCGGACACGACACTGCTGCGGCAGGTGACGACCCAGTCCGTGGTGTCCGCCGCCTCCGGCGGGCTCACCTTCCTCGCGACGGTCGTGATGATGGGCCTCATGGACCCGGTGCTGCTCGGCGTGACGCTGGGCGTGATCGTGCTGATCGGCGGCGCGGTGGCCCTGGTCATGCCGAAGATCGCCCGGGCGACGCAGCACGCGCAGGAGGCGGTCGGCACGATCTCGACCGCACTGGAGCGTGCCTTCGGCGCCTTCCGCACCCTGAAGGCCTCCGGCGCGGAGCAGCGCGAGGCGGCCGCGGTGGAGGCGGCGGCGGTCGACGCGTGGCGGCACGGGGTGCGCTCGGCGAAGTGGCAGTCGATCGCGTGGAGTTCGGTCGGGTTCGCGGTGCAGGTGTCGTTCCTCGCGGTGCTCGGGATCGGCGGCGCGCGGGTCGCGTCCGGTGCGATATCCGTCTCGACGCTGGTCGCGTTCCTGCTCTTCCTCTTCTACCTGATCGACCCGGTGTCGCGCATGGTCGAGGCGGCCTCGCAGTACCAGGTGGGGTCGGCGGCGATCGCCCGCATCGTGCAGGCGGAACGCCTGGAGACGGAGCGGACGGACCATGCCGACACGTCCCGTACAGGGGAGCGCCCGGCGGATGCGGGACGGCCCGCGCAAGGCCTCCCGTCCACCCAGGGCCCAACTTCGGTGACCTTCGACGACGTGACCTTCCGCTACCGCGACGACCTCCCGTACGTGCACCACGGCGTGAGCTTCGACGTGCCCGGCCCGGGCATGACGGCGTTCGTCGGACCGTCGGGCGCGGGCAAGACCACGGTGTTCGGCCTGATCGAGCGGTTCTACGAGGCGACGGGCGGCCGGGTCCTGGTGGACGGCGTCGACGTGCGGGAGTGGCCGCTCGCCGAACTGCGCGCCGCCATCGGATACGTGGAGCAGGATGCCCCCGTGCTCGCGGGCACCCTGCGCGAGAACCTCCTCTTCGCGGCGCCGGACGCCACCGACGCCGAGGTGCGGGAGGTGCTGGTACGTGCCCGGCTCGACGCCGTGGTCGAACGGCTGCCCGAAGGCCTGGACACGGTGGTGGGGCACCGCGGTTCCAAGCTGTCCGGCGGCGAGCGGCAGCGGGTGGCGATCGCGCGGGCACTGCTCAGGAAGCCCCGCCTGCTGCTGCTCGACGAGGCGACCTCACAGCTGGACGCGGTCAACGAACTGGCGCTGCGGGACGTGGTGGCCGAGGTGTCCCGAGAGGTCACGGTCCTCGTGGTGGCACACCGCCTGTCGACGGTGACACTGGCCGACCGGATCGTGGTGATGGACGCGGGAAGGGTACGCGCGGTGGGCACGCACGCCGAACTGGTGGCGGCGGACCCGCTGTACGGGGAACTGGCGGCGACCCAGTTCCTGGCGACGTCGGCATGACGGCCGAGGCGGGGCGCGGCCCAGCCGCAGAGCCTGTCTTTGCACCCCGACGTCCGCGCGGGGCGCAGGCGGGGGTGCAAGGACAGGCCCTCAGCTCGCGCAGGTATTTTTCCGCCCGGCATCCGCGACCCGTGGTCTACCGTGACGGCATGACGAGTCCGAGCCCCAGCGCGGTCCACGACCGCTATGCCGACCGAATCATCGACCAGACAGCCCAGTTGGCCGCTGCCGTCGTCGGCGCGAAGGCCACCGTGCCGGTGCCCGGGTGCCCCGGCTGGACCCTCGCCCACCTGCTGCGCCACGTCGGCGGCGCGCACCGCTGGGCCGAGACCGTCGTCCGGACCCGGGCCACAGGACCCGTCTCCGACGAGCAGGTCAACCTCGTCACGCCCGAGGCGGACGACGACATCCCCGCACTCTCCGCTTGGCTCACGGACGGGGCGGCCCGGTTCGCGGACACGCTCCGCGAGGCGGGTCCGGAGGCCGAGGTGTGGACGGTGGCCCCGGGCGGCACCCCCCTCTTCTGGGCCCGCCGCATGACGTACGAAACCGTCGTCCACCGCTTCGACGCGACAGCGGCCGTCGGCGGCACCTACACCCTCGACGCGGACATCGCCATCGACGGCCTCGACGAGTGGATGGAGTTCGGCGCGCTGCCCCAGGCGTACGAGTCGGCGGACGCGCGGCGCGCGCTCCTGGGCCCCGGCCGCACACTCCACTTCCACGCGACGGACGCCCCCGGGGGGACGGGGGAGTGGCTGATCGACCTCACCGAGGAACCGATCACCTGGAGCCACGCGCACGAGAAGGCGACCACCGCCGTGCGCGGCCCGCTCACCGACCTCCTGCTGCTCCTGTACCAGCGCCGCAGGCCGGCCGCCGCGGACGGCATCGAGGTCCTGGGGGACGAGGCGCTGCTCACCGACTGGGTATGGGGAGCGGGGCACTGGCTGAGGAAGTGACCCGTCCGGCGGCTGAGGAGGTGACCCGCCCGGCGGAGGCGGAGAGCCCGCCCTACGCGCCCTCCATGATCTGGATCAGGTTTCCGCAGGTGTCGTCCAGGACCGCGACGGTGACCTGGTCCATCTCCACCGGTTCCTGGGTGAAGCGCACACCGAGCCCGCTCAGCCGGTCGAACTCGGCCCGCACGTCGTCCACGGTGAACGCGGCGGCCGGGATGCCGTCCTCGATCAGCGCCGTCTTGTACGGCTTCACCGCGGGGTGCCCGTCCGGCTCGAGCAGCAGCTCGGTCCCGTCGGGCTCCTCCGGTGAGACCACGGTCAGCCAGCGGTCCTCGCCCATCGGGACCTCGGCCTTCTTCTCGAAGCCCAGCACGTCCGTGTAGAAGCGCAGGGCTTTCTCCTGGTCGTCGACGAAGACGCTGGTCAGACGGATCTTCATGGGGTCCTCCGGTGCATGGTAACCCTGCCTCGAAGACATGATCCGGCACGACCCGCACCGTGGGCAAGCAGCGACTTGCCCATCAAGGTGGGGTTCTCCGCACCCCCTGCCAGGGGGTCTCCTCCATGGTCGGCCGTGTCCCTCCCATGGGTCAATGATCTTGGCAAGGGCGCACCGCCCAGCCGCTGTACGGCACCCCAACTCCGGTCACCTGCGCAGCCGTTGGTGGTAGCCGTACGCTTCCCGGCGACGTGAGGTCACCCCCATGACACAGCTGCGAGACTCCGCACGCGACACCCGCATTGCTACCGGCACCGCCACTGCTACCGGCACCGCCACCGCCGCGGCCGACCGCTCCCGGCCCGTCCGTGGCCGCCGCAGGGCCGCCCTCGGCTCGGTAGCGGCGATCGCCGTCACGGCGACGCTGGCGATTCCGGTCTCCACCGCGTGGGCCCAGCCCGACCCCGGCCGAGCCGGCTACGGACGGGCGGACCTCCAGCGGGGCCTGGACGACGTCGTCCGCGAGGACGGCGTGGTGGGCGCCGAGGCCACCCTGGTGGACGGAGAGCGCCGCAGCTCGGTGCGGAGCGGCACTGCCGAGCTCGGCTCAGACCGGCCGGTTCCGCGTCAGGGCTACTTCCGGATGGGAAGCAACACCAAGACCTTCGTCTCCACCGTGGTCCTGCAACTGGTCGCCGAAGGGCGCGTACGCCTCGACGACACCGTCGAGCGATGGCTGCCCGGAGTGGTCGACGCCAACGGCAACGACGGCAGCCGGATCACCGTACGGCAGCTGCTCCAGCACACCAGCGGGCTGCCCGACTACGACGACAGCCTGCCCATCACCGATGAGGACGCATTCGAGAAGCACCGCTTCGACCGCTACGAGCCGCGCGACCTGGTCGACATGGCCCTGCGCCACCGGCCCCTCTTCGAGCCCGGCAAGGGCTGGAGCTACTCCAACACCGGCTACATATTGGTCGGAATGATCATCCAGAAGGTGACGGGGCACCACTGGAGCGACGAGGTCCGCGACCGGATCATCGGACCTCTCGGTCTGCGGCACACGTTCTCCGCGGGAGCGCGCACGGGCCTGCCCGAGCCGCACGCCAAGGCGTACCAGCAGTTCAAGCCCGGGGGCCGGCTGGTCGAAAGCACCGAGTTGAGCATGACCTGGGGCGGCGCGGCGGGCGACCTCGTCACCACGTCCAACGACCTCACACGCTTCTGGCAGGGCCTCCTCGGCGGCAAGCTCCTGGGGCCGCGCCAGATGGCGCAGATGCTCAGGACGGTGCCGGCCACCGAACCGGGCGACAAGGTGGTCAGGGAGATGGGCCTCGGCATCTTCCGGACGCGGCTGAGCTGCGGCGGCGGGTACTGGGGCCACGGCGGGACCACTCTCGGCCACCTGAACGCCAACGGCTTCGTCGACAAGGGCAGGAAGGGCGTCATCGTGATGCGGTCGACCAACATGGCGGCGGAGGACCGCGACGACCGCACCGACCGGCTCGTCGACGACGCGTTGTGCGGGAAGCGCTGACCGTTCGTTGCGCCGACCGCTCGTTGCGCCGACCGGGGGGACGGGCGGACCGCCCAAGGCCCCCGGTCGGCCGTCTGGGCGGGCGGCGCCAGGGAGCGCGGGCCACAGTGGACTAAGCCGCGTGACCTGGAGGAGGCCCCATGCAGCACGTCACCCTGAACAACGGTGTCGAGATGCCGATCCTCGGGTTCGGTGTCTACCAGATCCCGCCGGACCAGACGGAGCAGGCCGTCTCCGACGCGCTGGCCGCCGGATACCGGCTGCTCGACACCGCCGCCGCCTACGGCAACGAGGAGGCCGTGGGCTGGGCCATCAAGAGCAGTGGCGTCCCGCGCGAGGACCTGTTCGTCACCACCAAGCTGTGGGTCCAGGACGCGCCCGCCGAGGAGAACACGGAACGCGCCTTCGAGACGTCGCTGACCAGGCTCGGCCTGGACTACGTCGACCTCTACCTGATGCACCAGCCCTACGGCGACGTGTACGGGCAGTGGCGTGCCATGGAGGCCCTGTACCTCGGGGGTCGCGCCAGGGCGATCGGTGTCGCCAACTTCTACCCCGACCGGCTCACCGACCTCATCATCAACAACGACGTCACGCCCGCGGTCGACCAGATCGAGACGCACCCGTTCTTCCAGCGCGCCGCCGACCACGAGGTCATGCGCGAGCACGGCGTCCAGCTCCAGTCCTGGGGCGGTTTCGCCGAGGGCAGGAACGACCTGTTCACCACCCCTTTACTGCGAGAGATCGGCAAGCAGTACGGCAAGTCCGTGGCGCAGGTCGTGCTGCGCTGGCTGATCCAGCGCGGCATCGTCGCGATCCCCAAGTCGGTCCACGCCGAACACATGGCGGAGAACATCGACGTCTTCGACTTTGAACTCTCCGATCATCAGATGGCCCAGATCACCACGCTGGACACCGGGGAGACGCACTTCTTCGACCACCACGACCCGGAGATCGTCACCTGGCTCGCCCAGCGACGCCTGGAGCCCTGAGAGCCACGCGCCCGCAGGCCGCCGTGTACTCCGGGGTGCGCCCGGGCAGGTAGCACCGGGACGGCCGCGGCAGGAGAGGGACCGCGGCGCGGGACGGCGGGAGGGGTCGGCATCATGGCACGAGACACGGTCCAGAACTGGGAGTTCACCGACGACCGGGGCCACCTGGTGCGGACCGCACACCGCCCGTCCCGCCTGATCGCCTACGTCCCGACCGGCGCCGCGCTGTACGACCACGGGATATGCCCCACCGGTCTCTTCGGGTCCGCGCACGACGACCCGGACCTGCCGGACCCGGCCAAGGCGGGCAGCCTCCCCCTGATGGACCTCCCCTACTTCGGCGCGGGGCCCGCCCTCGACCTCGACGCCCTGCTCGCCGCCGCACCCGACCTCGTCGTGGCGCTGACCTACGGCGGCGGCCAGGTCTACGGCATGGCCCCGGAGGCCGCCAAGCACCTGGAGGAGCAGGTCCCGCTCGTCGTGCTCGACGTCGGAAGCGGTCGCAGCCTCGCGGGAATCAGGGACCGCCTCACCGCGCTCGCGCACGGCCTCGGCGCCGCGCCACAGCCCGAGGCGAACGCCGAACTCGCGGCGGCGGAGCGCTGGTTGGCGTCCGCGGCGGCCGGCCCCGCACGTCCGCGCGTACTCGCCCTCTCCCCGGCGGGGCCCGGCTCCGTCCACCTGGCAAGGCCGCACGCCTGGCCCGACCTCGCGGCGCTCGCCGAACGCGGCGTCGGCCTCGTGGACCCGGCTCCGGGGAAGGGTGCCAACTGGTCCACGACGACCTGGGCCGAGGCGACCGCGCTGGAGCCGGACCTCGTCCTCACCGACGTGCGGGGCAACGCCACGCCGCTGGGCGACGCCTTCGGCCCCGGCGTCCCCGTCCTGCCCTGGAACCCCGAACTCCCGCCCAGCGCGAAGGAACACGCCGCCTTCCACACCGCGCTCGCGGCAGCCCTTCAGGCCGTGCGGCCCTGAGAGCCTGTCTTTGAACCCCCGCCTGCGCCTCGACGCCCGGCACGCGCCCTCGGCGCACGGAACGCCGCAGCGCCCGCGCTTCGCGCGGACGACGGGAGTTCAAAGACAGGCTCTCACCGTGCCGCGCCGTGGTGCGGCCCGGTCAGTCGGCGATGCCCCCGAAGGCGACGACGCGATCGACGCGGGCCCGCACCAGGTACTCGCCCGGCACGGAGTTCCGCTTCCCGTACGCGTCCGCGTGCTCGGCACCCATGTAACGGCCGCCGATCCGGGCCGCCCAGTCGCGCAGGGCGCCGGGGTCGTCGGTGAAGTCCGCGGTGCACTCCAGCATCACGTACGAGAAGGGTGGCCGCTGGTCGTCCACGCAGAGCGAGAAGCGCGGTTCGCGGCGCAGCGCCTTGTACTTGAGGGACTCGTGCCAGGTGGTGAAGAAGAGCTCGTCCCCGTCGAGCAGGAACCACACCGGCGTGACATGCGGGCGCCCGTCCACCCGGTTCGTCGCGAGCTTCCCGGTCCGTGTCCCCTCAAGGACGAAGGACCGCCACTCGCTGTCGCTCATGGATCGCATGCGTCTGCTCCTCTCACCGGCGGCTCGCCGGGCAGCGTCGAAGGCCCGTGGAGCGTACATGGATCCTCGCCGTCGCTCGCGGACATTCCGGCCGCGGCGGACCGGCCGCCACGTACCGTTGATCCATGACGCGACTGCTGCACATCACCGAGCGCGCCCTGTGGGATGCCGCCCGGGAGACCGGAACGTACGAGATGTCGACCCGGGGCAGGACTCTGGGGGAGGAGGGCTTCATCCACTGCTCACTCCCGGACCAGTTGCGCGGCGTGGCGGATTTCCTCTACGGGAATGACGAGGGCCCCGACGAACTGGTGATCCTCACCATCGACAGCGAACGCCTGTCCGTGCCCGTACGCTTCGAGGCCGCGAAACCCGGTGGCGAGGAATTTCCGCACATCTACGGCCCGCTGCCCGTGGACGCGGTGACCGAGGTCTCCCCATGGCCGACGGCGTGACCATGCCGACGCGAACCGACCGCTACCACTCCGTGAGGTAGCGGTGCAGGTGGGCCGCGCCCTCCAGCATGGAACGTGCCCGCCCGCCCAGCGCCGCCCCGCGCTGGGCCAGGGCCGAGCGGAGCGCGCCGACGCCACCGCTGCGGCGCAGCTCGTCGAGGATCGGGCGGATCTGCGGCAGAAGGTAGTGGCTCTGGCGGAGCGGATGGACGACGCGGGCGTCGCGGACGTCCGTGGGGAGGTACGAGCGGTAGTGCGTGCCCGGGGCCCGTGACGGTGTCAGAAGTCCGGCGCTCTCCCAGACCCGCAGGGCCGAGGCGCGCACGCCCAGGTGGGCGGCCACCTCGCCGATGCGCAGCCGCGAGCGCGGCAGAGCGGGAGCATTGGGCCCGGCCCTCTAGACTCGCGGCATGGCCGACACCCTGCTGACGCAGCTCAGCGCCGGAAAGTACCTGCTGGTCAGCAGCTATAAGAAGGACGGCACGCCGGTGCCGACCCCCGTCTGGGTCGTCGAGGACGAGGACGCGCTCGGCGTCTGGACGCCCCGGGACTCCTGGAAGGTGAAGCGGATCCGCAGGCGCGCGGACGTCATGGTCGGCCCGTGCGACCGGCGGGGCAACCCCACGGGCGAACAGGTGCCCGCCACCGCCGAGATCTGCGCCCCGGACGTCACCGCCCGCTACCGGACCCGCATCCTGCACAAGTACGGCGTCGTCGGCTTCCTCACCCTGTCCGGCAGCAGGATCCGCCGCGGCCTGTCGGGCACGGTGGGAATCCGCATCACGCTCAAAGGTTGACGGCGGCCGCCGTCTCGGCCCGGAAGGCGACGACCATGTCACGGGCGTGCCGCAGCCCCATGCGGCCGAAGTCGGCCTCCAGTACGGCCAGTTCGGCCAGCGTCGCCTGCCGGTCGCGCCCGAGCCGCGCCCGGCACTTGGCCAGGCCGAGCCGGGACAGCGCGGAACCGCGCGGTTCGCGCATCGTGTCGAACTCTTCGAGGGCGACGGCGTACGTTTTTGCCGCTTCCGCATAACGCCCCGCGCGGTACAGGACGTTGCCCCGCATCTTGTGGTTGTAGGCGAGCGCGCTCGCCAGATCCATGGACCGGCACACCGCCTCGGCCTCGGACAGCAGCGCCAGCGCCCGGTCCGGCTCGCCCCGGAGCGACAGCACGTCGGCCACGCCCCGCAGCGACCAGGCGCGCCCCCGCGCGTCGTCCGCCTCGGTGGAGATCCGTATCGACTCCTCGAAGAGCTCGAGCGCCTTCTCGTGCTGACCGGAGTTGCGGTGCATCTGCGCGATCCCCGTCATCGCCCAGACCATGTGCCGCGCCTCGCCGCGCGCCCGCCCCTGTTCGAGCAACTCCTCGTGGAGCGCGGCGACGGCCGCGTAATCGCCCTGTATGCGTCCCGTCTCGGCGAGGCCCGCGAGCGCGTAACCGTGCGCGAGGGCGTCGCCGCTGCCCGACGCCAGCTCCACGGAGAGCGTGAGCAGCCTGCGGGCGAGCGGCAGCGCCCCGCACTGGCGCGCGAGGGTGCCGCCGCTCCACAGTGCCCAGGCCATGGCCCCGCGGTCCCCGGTGGCACGGGCGCTGCGGTAGCTCTGCCGCCAGGCGGCGCCCGCGTCGTCGACCCGGCCGAGCCGCCGGCTGGCCTCGGCGAGCGCGAGGGCGGCCCGCGCCCGCTCCACCGGGCCGTCCGCCCGGGCGAGCGCGCGGCCGGCCGTGGCGCGGACGTCCTCGTAGGAGGAGTTGACGGTCAGCTCCGAGCGCAGCTCGCCCTGGTACTCCGGGGCGAATGCCTTGACGTGCATGGATCCGAGGCCTCTCGATCGTTCATCGACGTGACGTGATCAAGAAGCTACGAGCCGGGGGCGGGCCGGCGAATCCGTCCCCGTACGGGTCATCGCGTACGACTCGAGTGCTACGGGCGCGAGCGTGATCACCCTCGGGACGTACGGGACGGGTCCGGGACGGGTCCGGGCCGACGAGGGCGGAAACCGTCAGGAAGAGCTCTGCTCCTGCTGAGCGGTCGCCGCCCTGAGAGCGGACAGGCACGCGCCGATGGCCTGCTGGAGGTCTTCGAGCCGCCGCACCATGTCGTCCTCGTAGATGTCGTCGATGTCGTCCACGTCGTCGAACGTCAGCTCCTCGAACACCTTCGTGGCCTTCTGCAGGCTGCTGTAGAACTTCGCGCGCCGCTCCTGCACCCGCAGGTCCGGGTCGCTCTGCACGGTCTGCGCGACCATGTCGCGCACCGTGTCGTACGCCTCGCGCGCCCACTCGCCGGAGTCCTCGCCGTCCTCCAGCTCGTCGATGAGGGAGAGATGGCGCTCAGCCTCCTCGCGCAGCTCGGCCGGTGCGTCGATCATCTGCCCGGCAGGCGTTTTGACCTGGCCCTTCTCCACGATCTGGCGGACGTAGTCGACCCGGTCGCCCGCCTTCGCCTCGGCCGCCACGGCCTTCTTGAGGTCGTCGGCGCGGACGATGTCACGGACCAGTCCGGTGCGCAGCGCCGGGTCCTCGTCCAGGCGGTCCATCAGGGCCTTGCGGGCCGCTTCGGCGGTGCCGGGGTCGGCGAGGATCGCGGCACGCAGCGCGGTGGGGTTCTCCGCGACCTCCAGGGCCTTGGTGGGCCGGATGCCCTCCGCCTCGGCCGCCTCCGTGATCGCCTCGCCGCGCGGGGTGTGGGCGCTGGAGCGGGCGGTGTAGTACGACAGCCAGACGTCGGCGTCCGGGAGCTCGACGTCCATGCCGGGGGAGAGCGCCTCGAAGTGGGGCACCATTCCGTCGTCCGCGGCCTTGTCCCAGGCCTTGTAGTAGCGCATGACGCGCTCGGCCGAACAGCCGGCCAGCTCGGCGAACTCCTTGGCCGAGACCTTCGGCGTCTCGCCTGCGCTCTGCCCGCCGGGCCGCACGCTGCGGGCGACCTTGAGGCCGAAGGTCCAGCCTCCGGTGCGCGCGTAGGCCCCGAAGTCACGGGCGTCCTCGATGACCAGGGCCGCAGCGTCGGCGGCCGGGGCGTCGGCCTCTCCGTCGGCGCCGGCTTCCGAAGAGGAAGGGGCACTGGGCTCCGGCGGCTCGGTGGGCTCCGCGGACCAGAAGGCTCCCTCGGGGGCGGCGGTCTCCTCCAGGACACTGGCATCCTCAGAGATGGTGGCGTCCTCGGACGGGGAGAAGGCTACGGTCACGGGAGTTCTCCTGGGTGTCACGGGCGTACGAAGGTTGACGCAACACCTTATCGCTCCTATTGGGATGTTTTGTACGCGAGTTGAGACGCTGCCGACGGCGCCGCCGGAGGCGTGCCCCGGAGCCCCGGGGCGAAGCGGTGAGGAGCCGGGGCCCCACCCGCCCACGGTCGGGGCGACCGCTCGCATAGGCTGCCCGGATGAGCATTCTGGATGACGCCCGCCCGGGCATGAACCACGAGATCCGGCCGCAGGACGACCTCTTCGGACACGTCAACGGCGCCTGGCTGGACACCGAGAAGATTCCCGAGGACCGCTCCAGCTGGGGCCCCTTCGTGCAGCTGGCCGACACCGCGGAGCAGCAGGTCAAGACGATCATCCAGGAGCTGGCGGAGAAGGCGTCGGCCGACCCCGGCGCGACCTCCGAGGACGCCCGCAAGATCGCCGCCCTGTACGCCTCCTTCATGGACGAGGAGACCATCGCCGCCCGTGG
Organism: Streptomyces sp. NPDC058284; assembly: GCF_042881135.1. NCBI lineage: Bacteria > Bacillati > Actinomycetota > Actinomycetes > Kitasatosporales > Streptomycetaceae > Streptomyces > Streptomyces sp. NPDC058284. The sequence continues at coordinate 12,623 of NZ_JBHVYE010000036.1, read as the reverse complement.
CCTCGCCCCGGCCCAGCCCCTGATCGACGAGGTCGCGGCCCTGCGGGACACCCGGGAGCTGGCGTCCTTCCTCGGCCGTTTCGAGCGGATCGGCGGTTCCGGTCTCTTCGGCTCGTACATCGACTCGGACGACCGCGATTCCGACCGCTACCTCTTCAACATCCTCCAGGGCGGACTCGGTCTGCCCGACGAGTCGTACTACCGCGAGGAGAAGTTCGCCGAGATCCGCGAGAAGTACCTCGCCCACCTCACCGAACTCCTCACCCTCGGCAAGCACGCGGACCCGGCGGGCGCCGCGCGGACCGTCCTCGACCTGGAGACCAGGCTCGCGCAGGGGCACTGGGAGCGGGCCGAGACCCGCGACGTGCTGAAGACGTACAACCTCACCACGCTGGACGAACTGACCGCGCTCGCGCCGGAGTTCGACTGGCGCGGCTACGTCACCGGGCTCGGCGGCTCCGACGCCACCATCGCCGAGACCTGCGTCCGCCAGCCGTCCTACCTCACCCACCTCTCCACGGTCCTCGCCGAGACGCCGGTCGAGCAGTGGCGGGACTGGGCCATGACGCGCGTGCTGCGCGCCTGCGCGCCGTACCTGCCGGACGAGTTCGTGCGCAACAACTTCGAGTTCTACGGCCGCACCCTCAACGGCACCCCGGAACTGCGCGCCCGCTGGAAGCGCGCCGTCGCCCTCGTCGAGGGAGCCATGGGAGAGGCCGTCGGCAAGGAGTACGTCGCCCGGCACTTCCCGCCGTCGTCCAAGGCGATGATGGACGACCTCGTGGCCAACCTGCTCGAGGCGTACCGGCAGTCGATCGCCCGCCTGGACTGGATGACCGACGACACGAAGGAACGGGCGTACGAGAAGCTCGCCACGTTCCGTCCCAAGATCGGCTACCCCGACACCTTCCGCGACTACTCGGCCCTTGAGGTCTCGGCCGACGACCTGCTCGCCAACGCCCAGGCGGCGGCCGCGTTCGAGTCCGACCGCGAACTCGCCAAGATCGGCTCGCCGGTCGACCGCGACGAGTGGTTCATGCTGCCGCAGACCGTCAACGCGTACTACAACCCGGGCACCAACGAGATCTGCTTCCCCGCGGGCATCCTGCAGAAGCCGTTCTTCTCGCCCGACGCCGACCCGGCGGAGAACTACGGTGGCATCGGCGCGGTCATCGGCCACGAGATCGGCCACGGCTTCGACGACCAGGGCGCCCAGTACGACGGTGCGGGCAACCTCAACGACTGGTGGACCGCCGCCGACAAGACCGCCTTCGAGGCGAAGTCGAAGGCGCTCATCAAGCAGTACGACGCGTTCTCGCCCCGCAACCTCCCCGGTGAGTTCGTCAACGGCTCGCTGACCGTCGGCGAGAACATCGGCGACCTGGGCGGCCTGACCATCGGGCACACCGCGTACCTCATCTCGCTCGACGGGGCGCCGATGCCCGAGAACGACGGACTGACCGGCTCGCAGCGGCTCTTCATGAACTGGGCGTACTGCTGGCGCACCATGCGCCGCAAGGAGCAAGAGCAGCAGTACCTGACCATCGACCCGCACTCGCCCCCGGAGTTCCGCGCCAACATCGTCCGCAACCTCGACGAGTTCCACGAGGCGTTCGGCACGGTGGAGGGCGACGGTCTCTGGCTCGACCCCGCGGAGCGCGTACGGATCTGGTGACGTGCTCAGGTACTCAGGTACTCAGGTGCTGACGCGTTGACGCGCACGCCGGGGCGCCGCGGGACCGTTGTCCTGCGGCGCCCCGGCGGTGTGCCACACGTGGACGTCGTACGGCCGGGTTGTTCAGTGCGCGGTGAGCCCGCCGTCGACCACCAACTCCGTGCCGGTGACGAACGAGGAGTCGTCGCAGGCCAGGAAGAGGATGGCGGGGGCGACCTCGTCGGCGCGGCCGGCCCGGCGCATGGGTGTGCGCCGGATGTCCGGCTGCTGGTCACCCTGGTCGTCCAGGAGGTCCTGGATCATCGGTGTGGCGATCACCCCTGGATGCACCGAGTTGATCCGTACTCCCTGCCGGGCGTACTCGACCGCGGCGGTCTTGCTCAACAGGCGCACGGCCCCCTTGGATGCCTGGTAGGCCGCGGCCGCACCGCTTCCCACCAGGCCGAGTACGGATGACGTATTGATCACCGAGGCGTTGCCGCTCGCCCGCAGGAGCGGCATCGCCGCCTTCATGCCGAGCCAGGTGCCTTTCTGGTTCACGTCAATGACGCGGTCCCACGCCTCTTCCCGAGTGTCCTCGATACCCGGCCAGTCCAGGATGCCGGCGAGGTTCACCAGCACGTCCAGCGTGGCGAACCGGTCGCGTACGACGGTGATCACTTCGTCCCACTTTAGCGCGGAGGAGACATCGAGCCGGGCGGCGACGACCTCCGCACCGCGTGCCTCCAGCCGGTGGGACAGCTCCCGCAGGGGCCCCTCGGCGACATCGGTGATCACCAGCCGGGCGCCTTCGCGGGCGAAGAGCTCGGCGGTCGCTGTGCCGAGGCCGCCAGTCGCGCCGGTGATCAGCGCGACCTTGCCGTCAAGTCGTTGTCCTGTCATTTGATGTGGTCCTTGATCCTCGTTGCTGTCGAGTGACTGTTGGGCCGGGACTTCCGGGACGTCCTGGTAGCCCCGGTACCAGGGCGGCCACGGACCCGGCCCTTCCCGCCCCACCGAGTCTGGGCAGGCCACCGGCCATCAACCAGGACGCGTGCTGCCTGGGCATGGCACACCCAGGCTGCACACCGAACGTTCGCCTAGCCTGCTCACATGGACGACAACCACTTGGGAGACTTTCTGCGCATACGCCGCGACGGTCTGCGGCCGGAAGACGTCGGCATGGCGAGTCACGGGGTCCGCAGAGTCGCCGGACTGCGCCGCGAGGAGGTCGCCGTCCTGGCCGGAGTCAACGTCGACTACTACACCCGCCTGGAACAGGGCCGCGAGCGCAACCCCTCACCCCAGGTGGTCGACGCACTGAGCCGCGCACTGCGCCTCGACACGGACGCCCGCGCGCACCTGTACCGACTGGCCGGGGCCGCGCCGAACGACCGGCCCTCCGTCCATGCCGTCGAGCAGGTGAGCCCGGCGCTGCGACAGCTGATGGACGGCTACCCCAACACTCCGGCGTTCGTCATGAGCCGGACCCTGGACCTCCTCGCCGTCAACGCTCTGGCCGATGCCCTCTACGCCCCGTTCGAGCCCGCGGACAACTTGGCCCGCATGACCTTCCTCGATCCCGCGGGCCGCAACTTCTACACGGACTGGGACCGGGCAGCCCAGGCCACCGTCGCCAACCTTCGCGAGGCGACCGGATTCGACCCGGACCACCCACGGCTGCGCGAGCTGGTCCGCACCCTCACCGAACACAGCGCGGACTTCACCCGTCTGTGGAACGCCCACACCGTGCGCGGCAAGACCCAGGACGCCAAACACCTCCTCCACCCGGACGTCGGCCCCCTCACCCTCACCTACCAGGCTTTCGACGTACGCGACGCCCCCGGCCAGCAGCTCGTCATCTACCACGCCGAACCAGGCAGCCCCAGCGCCCACTCCCTCAACCTGCTCGGTTCCATCCACGCCACCCGCCACCGGCCCGACCTCCGGTCCCACCGCTGATCAGTCCCTCCATTGTGCGCGTCGGGGCCTACCGGTGCTGGCTCGCCGGGACCACGGGGGAGTGCGACGGCGTCGTGTCGGCGGGTGCCTTGCTCTCGCCTGACCCGCTGACAAGGGTAAACAGGACCACGATCAGGACGAGGAATCCGCTCCCAGCACCCGCTGCGGCGACGGCGGTGCGGGGGGATATCGACCGGTGGTGACCGCGCACGCGGGTGCCGTCGGCGCGGGAGTAGGGGGCGACGTAGGTGGTCGGTCCGGTGCGGGTCGGCCGCTGCGCGGGAGCGCGGCGGGGAGTGGCGCGTCGGGGTGCCGCGTACGACTGCGCGGCGCGCGGCCGGTTGCGGCGGTTGTGGCCTTTGACGAAGGTGCCGTCGCGGCGGCGATGGGGACGGACGTAGGTCATGGGCGGTCCTGAGAGATGAGGGGGCAGGAGCCCGGGCGGGGCCGGGGTTTCCCGGCGTAACTCACAACGGTAGCGGCGCCCACTGACAACGCCGGGCAGCCAACTGGTCCATGACGTAATGCCATTGGGGTTCGCGCAGCGATTTCCGGTCGGTGCTCTCCACGCCGGGGTCGCTGTCAGTGCCGGGTGCTCTCATGAAAGCGGCGGGAAGTTGCGGACGAGGGGGGCCTGTGCGTGGGAACAGGGGTTACGACGGAACCGTGCACGCCGGACAGGATGTGCACCAGGCGCGGCGTGCCGTGCGGGCGGAGGTGCTCCGGTGAGCCCGCGCCGACGTCGGCGCAAGAGCGACGAGGACCTGCTCGCCGCGCTTGGCGTGCTCGTCGTCGTCGGATTGGTGCTGGTGAAAGCAGGGCAGTGGGTGTGGGCGCACTGGTGGGTGCTGGTCGTCCTCGGTTTCCTGGCCCTGCTCGTGCTCGCGGCCTGGATCTACCGGCAGGTGGACCAGGTGCGGTCCGCGCGGTTGAGGGTCGAGGGCCTGACGTACTCGCTCGCCCAGCTGGACGCGATGCACCACACCGCTTTCGAGGTCGCCGTGCGCGATCTGCTCGCCCGGGACGGATCACGCGACGCCCTGCGCTGCGGAGGCCGGGGAGACCTGGGCGCCGACGTGAAGGGCCACGACCCCCACGGCCGGTACTGGGTGCTTCAGTGCAAGCATCGCAGGAAAGGACTCGATGGCGCGGCCGTCGGCACTCCGGAACTGCAGACGCTCAACGGCACCGGCCGGCCCGTACATGGCGGCGACGTCGTCGTGATGGTGACCAACGGCAAGATCTCGCAGCCTGCCCGGCACTTCGCCCGGCAGCAGAGTCTGCACGTGGTCGACCGGCACCTGCTCCAACAGTGGGCCCGCGGCCGACGGCCCCTGTGGGAGATCCTGCCGGCCATCCCTCCGCCCCGGAAACCACCGCGCGTACGGTGACCCCACCTTCGAGACGCCACGCACGACGAAGGGCCCCGTCACAACCAACGGGGTTCCTTCAACCTGCGCATCTCGAGGACCAGTGACCGTGAACGGGCGGCGGCCAGCGCCCCCCGGCGGCTCCGGATGACGCGTCCCGGCTACTCATGAGTGCGAGAGGCAGGGAGATCCTCGAAGCGCAGCAGCGCTCGAACCGGGCCCAGCTCGCGTGCCTGATCCTCACCGAGCTGGTCGATGATGACGCTGCAGCCGGCCCAGTCGCCCCCGCACTCCGAGACCATGTCCCTGACCGCGGTGGCCTGGCTGCCGGTCTCGATCCAGTCGTCGACCAGCAGCACCTTGTCACTCCGCCCCAAGGAGGACCGCTGAAGCCGAAGGCGATGCTCGTGACCCCGATAGTCCGGCGTGCTTCGGCGTTCGACCTTGTCACCGGGAAACAGGCCCTGTCCCTTACGAACCGCCACGAAACCGACCCCCAACTCGACAGCGGCAGCACCGCCGAGCAGGAAGCCGCGCGATTCAATGCCACAAACGGCGGTGACTTGCGCCTCCCGGAACGGCTCGACCAGACCTGCCACGACGGCGGCAAAGGCTCTGGCATCGCGGAAGACGGACCAGACATCGGCATGCCCGCCCACCCATCGGAAGTGCTCAAGGACGAGGTCACGCGCAGCTCCGGTCACGGCCGGGAGTCTGCCCGTCCGCCCACGGGGGATCAACTACGTATCCGGATGCGGACGGCCGTCCAAGGTCACAAGCTACGGTCGTGGGCCGCACGTCCGAACTGAACACCTGGCGGTGCGCGAACGTTAGGGTCGCCGCATGCGACGAAGGACAGGACTGGCGATGGCTGGGGCTGTGGCTCTGGCCTGGGGCGAGTGGCTGAACTGGCGCTGGTCTCGCGCGCTGGTAGGGGGCAGCGGGGGCGCGTCCGAAGCTGTGGTCGTGTTGGGTTACCGGAATCCCCAACCGACGGTGAACTTCATCAACCGCTGGCGTGTCCGTGCTGGCATCCGCTCCATCGCCGCTGACAACGCGCGAGTCACTCGCGTGATCTTCAGCGGTGGTGGGACCAGCAGCTGTGCTGCGGAAGCCCAGCTGATGGCTGACTACGCGAAGTCGGCACTGGAGTTCGACGGCACCGTTCTCCTCGAAGACCAAAGTGCGACGACATGGGAGAACGTCACGAACGTGATCCCCTTGCTTGAGGACGTCGATCGCATCAAAATCGCCTCCCAACCGGCACACGCGCTCAAGGCCCGCGCGTACTTGCGGCGCCAGCGCCCTGATCTGGCTGAGAAGCTCGTGCGCGCGGCTGACTACCGACCTGGCGAGTGGATGGCCGCCAAACCCCTGCTGGCTCTGTACGGACTCTGGACACTCCGTGGGCTCAAGGCCCACGAGCGGAAGACGCGTCTGTAAACGGGAGGGCGAGCCCAAGCCGCCGCAACCCCGGGGGCGGAAGAAGGGGCAGCGGTTCATGATCGGGTCACCGGCCGGTAACTGGTCTGGCCTCGACACCTCACCAACGCGCTCTAGCGTCGCGGGAGTTCCCCGCCGGGCGGCACGCCCCGCAAGCCCGGCCAGAGGCAAGGACCCCCGTGAGACGCACTTCCTTCGTCAGACGTACAGCCGGCGCGACCCGCGCCCCCTTCGTGCAACGCATCCCCTTCGTCGCCGCCACCGCGTCCCTGGCGATGCTGCTCCCGGCCGCCGCCCAGGCATCCGCCCCGACGGCGGAGGCGCCGACCCGCACCGCGCACACCCCGCACACCCCGCACACCGCCCCCGACGCCCCGGCCTTCAGCAGCGCCGGCGGCCGTTACGAGCGCCCCGTCTCCCTCACGCTGCGGGCCGAGCGCGGCACCACGATCCGCTACACGCTGGACGGTACGACGCCCACGCGCGCGAGCCGCCTCTTCGTGCCGGGCCGCCCGCTCCGCATCAGCGGGGACACCAACGTCACCGCCGTCGCCTTCCGCGGCGGCCGGGCGAGCGTCGCGAGATCCGTCGGCTACCTCGTGAAGACGGCGGAGAAGCCCCTCGCGCGCCTGGCCGTCATGTCCGACGTGCACATCGGGGACCACGAGAACAACGACAAGAAGTACGAGAGCTTCTTCGACACCATCGCGTCGGTGTTCCCGCGGCCCGACGCGATCCTCTCCAACGGCGACATGATCAACGACAATGGCGACGGCCGCGGCGCCGACCACCGCATCGTCTCCGAGATCTTCCGCGACAACCTGAAGCGCAAGCGCATGGACGACACCCAGGTCCTGCTCTCCAACGGCAACCACGACGCGAGCCTCGCCGACATCCGCGCCCACTACCCCCGCCCCTGGTTCCCCGACTCGGGCGGCGGCTACTACGAGTCGACGGTCAGCGGCCTGCACGTGTTCACCGTGAACACGGAGACGTACAACGGGAGCACCGCGCAGCGCACATGGCTCAAGAAGCGGCTCGCCGAGCTCACCGCGGACCCGGCGAACGCGCGCACGCCCATCCTCGTGCAGGGGCACCGCCCCGCCCCCGGCACCGCGATGGACGGCCAGCAGGCGTCGAACCCGAGGCTCACCGAGGATCTCAAGGACTTCCCGCAGGTCATCTACTTCTCCGGCCACTCGCACCTGAACATCAACGACGAACGCTCCGTCCACCAGCGGGACTTCACCGCCGTCAACGACGGATCGATGTCGTACGTCGAGATGGACCACGGCTACCAGGCGGTCACGGAGACGGGCCTGGCGGACCGCTTCGAGGCGCCGACCGCGCAGGCGCTGTTCGTCGAGGTGTACCGCGACCGCACGGAGATCGCGCGCGTCAACATGGCCGCCGACAGGCACGACATCTACACCGGAGGCCAGTGGTCGGCGAACTGGCAGCCCCCGTACGCCAGCGCGGGCACGCTCGCCGGACCGACGTGGACCGTACGCCTGAAGGGCAACAGCCCGCAGCAGATCAAGGACGGCTTCACGTACACGGATGCCCGGCGCAACACGACCGCGCCCCGGTTCACCGACCGCCACCCCCTCGGCCTGATCAAGACGGACCGCACCGGCAAGGGCGCCGCCCTCCGCATCCGGCAGGCCCGCGACGACCAGATGGTGCACCACTACCGCGTCGACATCGAGGAGACGAGGACGGGCGCGAAGCTGCTCTCGACGAAGGTCCTCGCCGAGTACTACTTCATGCCGCGCCCCGGCTCCCTGGACATCCCGTTGCCGTCCACGAAGAGCGGCACACGTTATGCGGCCCACGTGAGCGCCGTGGACGCGTACGGCAACGCGTCGCCGGGAGCGTCGCTCAGGTTCTCCGGCTAGAGGCTAGGGCGTTTCCTCCGCATCGCCTCGCGGGCCGGATGAAGTTGGCGGCGAGGTGGAATCCGGCGAGGTGGCTTCGCCCCGCAGTGCCGCCCGGGCCAGCGCCGCCACGCCCTCGTGGATCTGCCGCGGCGGGGTGCCGTTCGTGCGCAGGTGCTCGATGAGGTCGCTGCGTACGGCGGCGAGGAGTGCGTGCGCGAGGAAGCTCGCGTCCTGCTCGCCGCGGACCTCGGTGAGCAGCGCGGTGAGTTCCGCGTGCCACAGGGCGTAGGTGTCGTTGTCGTAGGGGCTGCCGCTGCCCGCGCTCTCCAGGGCGAGCATGAGTGGCCGGACGGCCAGTTTCAGATGGAGTAGGGCGTCCAGGAGGGCGAGGACGCGTTCGTCGGCGTGGGCCCCGGGGCCCAGGGGCGGGGGACCGGAGACGACATCGGCCCGCAGTTGTTCGGTGCGCTGCTCGACGAGTGCCTTGACCAGGCCGACGCGGTCGCCGAAGCGGCGGAAGAGGGTGCCCTTGCCGACCCCCGCGGCGGCCGCGATGTCGTCCATGGACACGCGGTCGGGGTCCCCGCGCTCGATGAACAGGCGCTCGGCGGCGGCCAGTACGGCCTCGCGGTTGCGTTGGGCGTCGGCACGTTCCTTGCGCGGGGGAGGAGGGGGCATGGTGGCTCCACTAGGTAAACGGACCAGCGGTCCGTATAGTTGATGCGGACCGCTGGTCCGCATCGTAGCGCGGGCCGGGCCATGGCTGTGAAAGGGCACCACCATGTCGCATGCGACAACGAAGGACGGCACGCCCGAGGCCGTCTTCCGGCGAGGCCTCGAACTGCTCCTCGCCAAGGACATCGAAGGATGGGTCGGCCTCTGGGCCGAGGACGGGGTCTGCGAATTCCCGTTCGCCCCGCCCGGCGCCCCGCGCCGCCTGGACGGCAAGTCCGCCGTCCGCGCCTACATGGCGGCGTACCCGGACCACATCGACCTGACCGCCATCCCGTACGTACGAGTCCACCGGACCGCGGACCCCGACATCGTCATCGTCGAGAAGCGCGCCGAGGGGCGTTCGGTGAGCACGGGGCGGGACTTCGAGATGTCGTACGTGGTCGTCGTCACCGTCAAGGACGGGCTGTTCACCCACTATCGCGACTACTGGAACCCGCTGACCGCCCTGGAGATCGCCGGCGGCACCGACGCTCCGTTCGTGGGCGGTGCGGCATGACCCGTAGTGGCGAGACGATTCTCGTGACCGGCGGCACCGGCAAGACCGGGCGCCGCGTCGCCGCCCGGCTGGCCTCGGCGGGTCACCGCGTCCGGACGGCGAGCCGTCACCCGGCCCCCGGGCCCGGCCTTGAGGCGGCCCGCTTCGACTGGGCCGACACCGCGACCCACGGCCCGGCCCTCGACGGCGTGCGCCGCCTCTACCTCGCGGCGCCCGACGCCGGACCGGACTCCGCCGCGCGTCTGCTTCCCTTCCTGGAACTGGCGCGCGGTGCCGGAGTCGACCGGGTGGTGCTGCTCGGTTCTTCGGCCATCGCGGAGGCGGACGGCGGGTTCGGTGAGGTGTACCGGGCGGTCCGCGAGCGGTTCCCGCAGTGGGCGGTGCTCCGGCCCTCCTGGTTCATGCAGAACTTCACCGACGACCACCCCCACGCCGCCGGCGTCCGCGCGAGCGGCGAGATCGTGACGGCCACCGGCGACGGCCGTGTCGCCTTCGTCGACGCCGACGACATCGCCGAGGTCGGGGTGCGGGCCCTGACGGACGAGCGCCCGCACAACACGGCCCACCTCATCACCGGCCCCGAGGCGCTGAGTTACGCAGAGGTCGCCGCGGTGCTCTCCCGCGTCACGGGACGGCCGGTCCGGCACCGGCCCGTCTCCCGCGAGGCGATGCGGGGCCGGCTGGTCGCGGAGGGTCTGCCGGTGGGCGTCGCCGAACAGCTTGCCGGCCTGGACGAGGCGATCGCGGCGGGTGCGGAGGACCGGACGAGTCCGGTGGTGGAACGCGTGACGGGACACGCGCCCCGCTCGTTCGAGGACTTCACCAAGGCCCACGGGGCCGATCTGATACGGCCGAGGGCCAGCCATTGAGGGTTCGGGCGGCCGGTCACTACGTCACCTCGCGGTGAACGAGAGGATCTCGCGCGTCACGGCCTCCGGGTTCTCCTCGGCGAGCCAGTGCCCGGCCTCGGGAATCTCGACTCCGCGTACGACCCTGCGCGGCATCGGCGTCAGGGTCGGCCGGGTGGCGGCGAGTGAACCCGTCGCCGTCAGGAGGAGCGTGGGGGTGTCCGACGGGGTGGCCGCGGTGTTGTCGCGCTCGTCCTCGTCCAGGCTCCGGTAGAGCTCGAATCCGGCGTGCAGCGCGTCCGGGCGGCTGTAGGTGCGGAGCGCGTACACGGTGTGCCGCTTCGCGAGAGCAGGCATCACCTTCCGCCACTCGAACCAGGTCTGCGGCCAGCCGTGCAGCAGCACCAGTGCCGGACCCCTGCCGCCCGTGACGTAGTGCATGCGCACCCCGCGCACCTTCGCGAACTTGCGCTCGAACGTGGCGTTGAACTCCGCGCCGTGCTTCCTCGCCGCGTCGTACGACGCGGCCGGGGCGGTCGTCGCGGCGGTGGCAGGAGGGGGCGCCGCCGCGGCGGATCCGTCGAGCGCGTTCCATCCGACGGCGCTGCCGACGGTGAGGGAGAGCGCCAGTGCGCCGGCTCCCAGGAGCCGGCGTCGGGGGAGAGGGCGTTCCTTGGTCCGGGTCGGTTTCATGGTGCGATGTTCACGGGAGCCCTTGCGGAACCGGGCGGCTTTTTGCAGGGTTGCAAAAGAGCGGGCCCCGAGTCGATCTCCCGTGAAAGTGTCCGTGTGTGACGGAAGACCAAGCGGTACTGCGGAACGTCGGCCCGAGGCTGCGCGGCTTCCGCAAGGCCCTCGGTCTCACCCTCGCCGACCTGGCGGAGCGCACAGGACTGACCCAGAGCACCATCTCCCGGCTCGAACGCGGGCTGGTCCACCCGACCCTGGAGCAGCTCCTGCCGCTGGCGCGCGCCTACGCCGTGCCGATCGACGAACTCGTCGCCGCACCGGCCACCGGCGACCCGCGGGTGCACTTGCGTCCCCTTCGTAAGGGCGGCCTGACGTTCGTGCCGCTGGGCGTGAAGACGGGCGGCATGCGGGCGTACAAGGTGATCTACCCGCCACTGTCGAAACTCCCGCCCCCGCAGTTCCACACGCACCCCGGCCGGGAGTGGTTCTACGTGCTCTCCGGGTCGGTCCAACTCGTCCTGACCGGCACCCGGACGGAACTGGCGGCGGGTGAGGCGGCGGAATTCGACACCGAGGCCCCGCACTGGATCGGCAACGCCCGGGACGACATGCCGGCCGAGACCATCGCCATCTACGGGCAGCAGGGCGAACGCATGCATGTGACGGACGTCTGACACGCCGTCCCGGGCTTGCCTTCCGGCGGCCTTCCGCGCCGCTACAGGACGCAGCCCGCCACCACGACCACCAGCGCCAGGGCGAGCGCGAGGCCGAGCAGGTTCCGGGCGAGGAGGCGCCGTCGCAGGACGCGGTACGTCTCCTCGTACTCGGCGCGCAGTTCGTGCCCGCGGCGGGCGATGTGCTGCCAGCCGTGCCGGGTGAGCGACAGGTGGTCCTCGGTGTAGAGCCGTTCCACCTCGGCGCGTTGCGTGTCGGTCAGCCAGGGCAGGCGCCGCGTGAAGCGCTCCGCCGCAGTGCGGCCGTCGGCGCGGGCGGCCTCGACGAGGAGAAGCCCTTCGACCCCGTTGATGAAGTCCCGCACGTCCACGGCGTGCTCGTCCATCGCCGTCATCGCAGGGCCCGCTGCTCGGCCGCCGCGGTCTCGGGGTGGTGCAGGTCGAAGGCCGGGGACTCCGAGCGGATGCGCGGCAGGGACTCGAAGTTGTGCCGGGGCGGCGGGCAGGAGGTCGTCCACTCCAGCGAGCGGCCGTACCCCCACGGGTCGTCGACCTCGACCTTCTTGCCGTACTTGGCGGTCTTCCAGATGTTGTAGAAGAACGGCAGGAACGAGAGGCCGAGCAGGAAGGAGAAGATCGTCGAAACGGTGTTGAGCGTGGTGAAGCCCTCCACCGCCAGGTAGTCGGGGACCCGGCGGAGCATTCCGCCCGCCCCGAGCCAGTGCTGGACGAGGAAGGTGCCGTGGAAGCCGATGAACAGCGTCCAGAAGGTGATTTTGCCAAGGCGCTCGTCGAGCATCTTGCCGGTGAACTTCGGCCACCAGAAGTGGAAGCCGGAGAACATCGCGAAGACGACGGTGCCGAACACGAC
>NZ_JBHVYE010000035.1:0-72709 GCF_042881135.1 Streptomyces sp. NPDC058284 | reverse complement strand
AAACGCTCGGCTGGTAAACCCCAGCCGAGCGCCTCGCTAAGCTCCTGGCAACAGCCAGTTGATCACCGTGTTGCGACGACCCCTTGAATTCGCCACGGCGTGCGGGGCCCGCCCGCGTATACGCGCAGGGCCCGCCCGCGTACATATGCACCCTGTGCACCTTGCCTTCACATGCCCCCCACATGTTTCATAGGCCCCACACGGGGGCCCGCCGCACGGCGCGGGCCGTCAAGAGAGCCTGCGGGGGGACGAGTTGAAGAAGAACCAGAAGGCCCAGAAGCACCAGCGCTTAAGACGGGTGACGGGCGCCGCACTCGCGGTGTCGCTCGGCTCGGCGGGACTGGTCGCCCTCGGGGCGCCCGCCGCGTCCGCCGCGACACCGTCCGACGAGGTGGCGAAGCTGCCCATCGCGTCGTTCGGGGCGATGGTGGTCGACGACGCGCACGAGCGCGTCTACGTCACCGACGGGAACAAGAGCGACACCGGCGCGAGCGCGGTCCGGGTCTACAACTTCCAGGGCCAGCGCGTCGGTTCGCTCGCCACCGACCAGCCCGCTTCCGGCATGGCGCTCAGTGCGGACGGCGCGACCCTGCACGTGTCGCAGTCCAACCGCATCCTGACGTTCGACACCGCGACGCAGGCCAGGACCGGCGCCGCGAGCACGCCCTACGACGTCACCTGTGGCCGTGAGCTGGCCGTCGCGGGCGGCAGGACGTGGTTCACGGAGACGCCGTACTCCGGTTCCTCCTACTGCGACCGGCCCGACAACCTCGCCCTGCTCTACGGGGTCGGCGGCACGTCCTCGGTCAGCACCGGCTGGAGCAGCCAGGGGCGGCTGCGGCTCGCGGCCGGGCCCGGGGCGCCCGACCGGCTCGTGGTGGGGCAGGCGGGCGCGGGCGCCACGGCCGACCCGTTCGTCACCACGTTCGACGCGAGTGGCGAGACCCTGGTCCGGGGCCCCTCGCGGCGGTTCGCCGACGCGCAGGGCAAGGGCGCGCTCGACCTGAAGGACATCGCCCAGAGCGCCGACGGCAAGCGGATAGCCGTGGCGGACGCCGCGTACGGCACCCGGCTGCTCGACGCCGGTGACCTCTCCGACGCCCCGGTCGGCTACCAGCCGCTGCCCGCGGGCGCCAAGGCGTCGGCGGTGGCCTTCAGCGGCGACGGAAAGTACGTGGCACGGGGCGCGGTCGCCGCCGGCAGCACGGCGGACCTGCTGATCCAGTCCGCCGACCCGAAGGACGGCGGCACGCCGACGGAGTTCGCCTTCGAGAGCGAACTCGACGGGACACGGGTCGTGCCGCAGGGGCTCGAATGGGCCAAGGACGGCTCGCGGCTCTTCGCGGTGACCTCGGACGGCGGCAGCGGCCACTGGCTGCACATCATCAAGCCGCCCGCCGCGCAGTACGACTCCCGCTTCACCGGCGCGCTCACCACGACGCCCGCGAAGCCCGTCGTCGGCGAACCGCTCGGCATCCGCGGCCGCCTCGAACTGGACGGACCCGCGCCCGCGGAGCCCGTACGGGTCGCCGCCGTCCGCAAGGACGCCGACGGCACGCAGGAGGTGGCGACAGCCAAGGTCGCGGCCGACGGCAGCTTCACCGTGCCCGACGTGCCGGACCGGCTGGGCGAGGCGACGTACACGCTGCGCTTCCTCGGCGACGTGACGCACCGGCCCGCCGAGGACGTCACGGTCACGGTGGACGTGGGCAAGGCGCCGACGGCGATCGAGCTGAGCGCGCCCGCCGATGCGACCCGCGCGGGTGGCGTCGAGATCACCGGCAGGCTCACCGGGCAGGGGCGCGCGCTGCCGGCCGGGATCGAGCTGAAGGTGACGCGCACCGACAGGCTCGGCGCGACGGGCGAGCTCACGGCGGCGCGGGTCGCGGCCGACGGCACCTTCAAGGTCAAGGACCTGCCCGGCAAGAAGGGCCGGACGGTGTACGCGGTGAGCTACGAGGGCGACGCCCTGCACGAGGGCTCGACCGCGTCGGCCACGGTGAAGATCACCGGCTGAGAAGCACCGAAGAGCACCGACGGCGGCGCCCACCCCCAGTGACGTCGCCGTTGGTGGCGCCCGGTCCGCGGCCTCCTCGGCCGCGGACCGGGGCCGTTCAGGAGGCGCCGACCAGGCGCGCGGCGTCCGCGTGGGCGTCCATGCGCTCCGCGGCGAGGATCGCCGCCGCGGTGTCGGCGCGGGAGGCCGCGACGACCAGGGCGCGGCCCGCGAGGGCGTGCGCGCGCTGGTGCAGGGCGGACACATGGGGTTCGTGGATGGCGGCCGCCACGGAGGACCGCGGCGGGCGCGCGCCACCGCGCAGCCGGGCCACCTGGTACGCCAACTGCTCGGCGGCGCCGTCCAGTTCCGCGGACGGGGCGAGCGCGCGCAGCTCGTCGGTGACGGCGAGGAGCGCCGCGAGGTGCCCGGCGAGCTGGATGTCCAGCTCCTCCTCGCGGGAGCGGTGCGGGTAGCCGGCGTCGTCGGCCACCGTGTGGACCGACTTGGTGCGGATCGGCTCGTACATGGGATGGCCTCCAGACGGTTGCTTGAAAGCCATCCTAGCTTAGATTCTGTCTAAAGTTGAGTCCGGACCAATAGCGGGTCGTCACGGCTGGCCGTAGCCGTCGAGGAAGTTCCCGATGCGCGTGACCGCCTCCGCGAGATCGGTCGCCGTCGGCAGCGTCACGACACGGAAGTGATCGGGTTCCGGCCAGTTGAAGCCCGTGCCGTGCACGACCATGATCTTCTCGGCGCGCAGCAGGTCGAGGACCATCTGCCGGTCGTCCTTGATCTTGAAGACCTTCGGATCGAGCCGCGGGAAGAGGTAGAGCGACCCCTTCGGCTTCACGCAGCTCACGCCGGGGATCTGGGTCAGCAGGTCGTACGCGGTGTCGCGCTGCTCGATGAGCCGTCCGCCCGGCAGCACCAGGTCGTTGATCGTCTGCCGCCCGCCGAGCGCCGCGACGACACCGTGCTGGCCCGGCATGTTCGCGCAGAGGCGCATGTTGGCGAGGATCGTCAGGCCCTCGATGTACGAGGAGGCGTGCGCCTTCGGACCCGAGATCGCCATCCAGCCGACGCGGTAGCCCGCCACCCGGTACGCCTTCGACATGCCGTTGAAGGTGAGGGTGAGCAGGTCGGGGGCGATGGCGGCGGTCGGCGTGTGCGTCACGCCGTCGTAGAGGATCTTGTCGTAGATCTCGTCCGAGCAGACCAGGAGGTTGTGGCGGCGCGCGATGTCGGTCAGGCCGCGCAGCATCTCGTCGCTGTAGACGGCGCCGGTCGGGTTGTTCGGGTTGATGATCACGAGCGCCTTGGTGCGGTCGGTGACCTTGCGCTCGATGTCGGCGAGGTCCGGCATCCAGTCGGCCTGCTCGTCGCAGCGGTAGTGCACGGCGGTGCCGCCGGAGAGCGAGACCGCGGCCGTCCACAGCGGGTAGTCAGGGGCCGGTACGAGGACCTCGTCGCCGTCGTCGAGCAGGCCCTGCATGGCCATCACGATGAGCTCGGAGACGCCGTTGCCGATGAAGACGTGCTCGACGTCGGTCTCGATGCCCAGGGTCTGGTTGTGCATGACGACCGCGCGGCGGGCGGCGAGGAGGCCCTTCGCGTCGCCGTAGCCGTGCGCGGTGCCGACGTTGCGCAGGACGTCCTCGAGGATCTCGGGCGGGCACTCGAAGCCGAAGGCGGCGGGGTTGCCGGTGTTGAGCTTGAGGATGCGGTGACCGGCCGATTCCAGCCGCGTCGCCTCCTCGAGCACCGGGCCCCGGATCTCGTAACAGACGTTGGAGAGCTTCGTCGACTGGATGACCTGCATGTCCGCGAGCTTACGGCCGGGTCGGACGGGCCGCCCCGTGTTTTCGGACACAAGAGGGGCGCAGGGGGCGCAGGGGGCGAGGGGGGGCGCCGGGGGAGGGGATGTTCTGTCAGCGGTCGGTTGTGTCCGTTTGTGGTCTTGTCCCGGCGGCCGGGGACCCCAACAATGCGCATGACAAAACCGTGAGAACTTCGGTCACACAGTCATCAGAGGGGACCCCCACATGAAGAAGCCTCTCGTCGGTGCGTGCACCGCCGCCCTGCTCCTCGGGGCGGCGGCGGTACCCGCGTCGGCAGTCGGTCACGAAGGGCCGGCGAAGCCGCAGGCCAAGGTCAAGGCCGTCAACTTCGCGGGGACGGTGGCGCTCAGCAACTGCTCCGGCTCCGTGGTCCGCGTGCCCGACTCCAAGCCCGGCGACCCCGCGCTCGTCCTGTCCAACGGCCACTGCCTGGAGAGCGGCTTCCCGGCGCCCGGCCAGGTCGTCCTCAACAAGCCGTCGTCCCGCAGCTTCACCCTGCTCAACGCCTCCGGCGGCAACGCGGGGACGGTCCGGGCGAGCAAGGTGGCGTACGGCACGATGACGGACACCGACGTGTCGCTCTACCAGCTGACCAGCACCTACAGCGACATCGAGAGCAGGTACGGGATCAAGGCGCTGGAGCTGAACGCGGCGCGGCCCCAGCAGGGGCGGGCGATCACCGTCGCGTCCGGCTACTGGAAGAAGCTGTACAAGTGCAGCATCGACGGCTTCGCGTACCGCCTGAAGGAGGGGAACTGGACCTGGAAGGACTCGGTCCGCTACACCCCCGCCTGCCAGACGATCGGCGGTACCTCGGGCTCCCCGGTGATCGACGACGCGACCGGCAAGGTCGTCGCCGTCAACAACACCGGCAACGAGGACGGCGAGCGGTGCACGGACAACAACCCGTGCGAGGTCGACGAGAACGGCAAGGTCACCGTCCGCAAGGGCATCAACTACGCGCAGGAGACCTACTGGATCGTGCCGTGCGTCGGCGCGGGCAGCAAGATCGACCTGAGCCGCGCGGGCTGTGGGCTGCCCAAGCCGGCCGGGATGAAGCAGCCGTAGCGGTACGCAGCCCTTCGGGCCCCGGCCGGGACCGCACCCCTGGTGCCCCCGGCCGGGCGTCCGCCCCGGCCGATATCTGCCCCGGCCGAAGCAGACATGCGCATACACCGTTGGTAGCGTTCCCCCGGTGACCTCCTCGCACGGCCCCGAGCGGCTCGATGACGACGACTACCCCGCCTACACCATGGGCCGGGCCGCCGAGCTGATCGGCGCCACGCCGGCCTTCCTCCGCGCGGTCGGCGAAGCCCGGCTGATCACCCCGCTGCGCTCCGAGGGTGGCCACCGCCGCTACTCCCGCTATCAGCTGCGCATCGCCGCACGTGCCAGGGAACTCGTGGACCAGGGCACACCGGTCGACGCGGCCTGCCGCATCGTGATCCTGGAGGACCAGCTCGACGAGGCGCTCCGCCTCAACGAGGAGCTGCGCCGCGACCCCGGCACGGACGGCACGGCGACGCCCTGAGGCAGCCGGGCGCGAAACGCTGCGCCCTCTGCCTCCGTATATCTGTGACGGCAAAAGCAGGATTTCGGGTGGTGCGAGCGGCGGGGTATTCGCGGGTCGACGACGCGATATGGAAAAACGCGCGCCGACGGCGAGGGCGTGCTACTGTCGATTTCAGTTGCAGTTGTGGTTCCCAGAGACTCCAAGTGCTCCGGTCGGCGTTAGGTGCCGTCAGGGGCACTTTGTATTGCCGGTCATTTCCGGACGGGGTAATCATCGCGGCGACGCGGAGTCCGCACAGTGCGGGCTCCCGGGCACTGCCCCGAAGGAGATATGACATGGCTACTGGCACCGTGAAGTGGTTCAACGCTGAAAAGGGCTTCGGCTTCATCGAGCAGGAGGGCGGCGGCGCCGACGTCTTCGCTCACTACTCGAACATCGCCACCCAGGGCTTCCGTGAGCTGCAGGAGGGCCAGAAGGTGACCTTCGACGTCACGCAGGGCCAGAAGGGCCCGCAGGCCGAGAACATCGTTCCCGCCTGACGCTGACGCTCACGCGTACTTCGTAGCTGGGGCCCGCACCTTGGGTGCGGGCCCCAGCTCGTTGCGTTTCCAGGGAAGGCGTTCCACGTTTCCCTGATTTTCACCGGACGGATTCGGAATACTTTCGCGTCCACCGGGAATATGTTTCATTTTCCCCGGCCGTTCCTGCGATTCTCGGCACCGGTCGGTGCCGGTCAGAATTCCTCGATACGCGCCGCATCGAGGAAGGTTCTCCTTGAACCGTTCAACGCGCACGAACAGCCGACGTCCCAGGAGCACGGGCCGCCGCCCCGCCGCGCTCCAGGGAGAGTTCGCACTGCCGGTCACCGTCACCCCGGCCCTCCCGCCCGTCGAGGACTTCGCGGCGCTCGGGCTGCCGGACGGGGTCGTGAAGACCCTCACCGGGCTCGGCGTCACCGCCCCCTTCCCGATCCAGGCGGCCACGCTGCCCAACTCCCTCGCGGGCCGCGACGTGCTCGGCCGGGGACGCACCGGATCCGGCAAGACCCTCGCCTTCGGCCTCGCGGTGCTCGCCCGCACCGCCGGACAGCGCGCCGACCCGCGCCGCCCGCTCGCACTGATCCTCGTCCCCACCCGCGAGCTCGCCCAGCAGGTGACGGACGCGCTCACCCCGTACGCCAGGTCGCTGCGGCTGCGTATGGCCACCGTGGTCGGCGGCATGTCGATCGGACGGCAGGCCGGCGCCCTGCGCACCGGCGCCGAAGTCGTCGTCGCGACACCGGGACGGCTCAAGGACCTCATCGAGCGCCGCGACTGCCACCTGGACCAGGTCGCCGTCACCGTGCTCGACGAGGCCGACCAGATGGCCGACATGGGCTTCCTTCCCCAGGTCACCGAGTTGCTCGACCAGGTGCGGCCCGGCGGGCAGCGGATGCTGTTCTCGGCCACCCTGGACCGCAACGTCGACCTCCTGGTCCGCCGCTACCTCAGCGACCCCGTCGTCCACTCGGTCGACCCCTCGGCCGGCGCGGTCACGACGATGGAGCACCACGTGCTGCACGTCCACGGCGCCGACAAGTACGCCGCCACCACCGAGATCGCCGCCCGCGACGGCCGGGTGATCCTTTTCCTGGACACCAAGCACGCGGTCGACCGGCTCACCACGCACCTGCTGAGCAGCGGCGTGCGCGCGGCGGCCCTGCACGGCGGCAAGTCCCAGCCGCAGCGCACCCGGACGCTCGCCCAGTTCAAGTCCGGGCAGGTCACGGCGCTCGTCGCCACGAACGTCGCGGCGCGCGGCATCCACGTCGACGACCTCGACCTCGTCGTCAACGTGGACCCGCCCGCCGACCACAAGGACTACCTGCACCGCGGCGGCCGCACCGCGCGGGCCGGCGGTTCCGGCAGCGTCGTCACCCTGGTCACGTCCGCGCAGCGACGCGACATGAACCGGCTGATGATCGCCGCGGGCATCCGGCCGCACACCGCGCAGGTCCGCTCGGGCGAGGCCGAGTTGACGCGTATCACCGGTGCGAAGGCGCCCTCGGGCATCCCGGTCACCATCCCGGCGCCGCCGAAGGACGACTCCCGTCGCGGCGGCTCCTCCGCCCGGGGCCGCCGTCCGCGCGACGGCCGCGCGCGCCGCGCCTACGCCGCCCGCTCGCGGAGCGACAACGCGGCCTGACGCAGGCTCCGAGCCGGGCCCGGCGGGCTTCCCGCCCCGGCGTCCGTCCACCGACCCTCTTCCCTGTGAGGCACCATGCGCTGTGTCATCGCCCGCTTCCCCTTCGACCTGTTCAAGAGTGACGTCGAGCAGGTCATGAAGGGCGTCAAGCCCGAACCCGTCACGGGCGAGTCCGTGATCGTCGGCCGCAGCACCTACCCGGTCAAGCAGGTCGGCGAGCTGATCACGCGCCAGGACCGCCGTGACTTCTCGGCGCGCGAGGTGACCAGGGCGCTGACCGGCCTCGGCTTTACCTGCCGCACCGCTCCCGCGCCGGTGGCGCCCGAGCCCGCCCCGGCGCCCTGGCCGACCTCCGTCGTCTAGGACGACCGTCTAGTACAGCTGGTACGACCGCCTAGTACGGCTGGTACGACTGTCTCCCACGGCTGGTACGACCGTCTAGTACGCGTCGGGGGCCCGCGGCGCCGCGCGGGGCGGTCGTCCCGCCGCGAGCGCCGAGGCCCCCGGCAGCCAGCCGAGGGCCAGCCCCCACAGCGCGCCGGACAGCGCGCCGGTCAGCGGCAGGAGCAGCCAGCCCCAGGGCCCCGCCTCGACCATCCGGGCCGCGACCAGGCCGCGCCACACGCCCGCGAGGGCCGCGCCCGCGACCAGCGCCGTCCAGCCCGCGAGCAGGCGGCGGCCCGTCCCCGCGCCAGGGCGCAGGCGCAGATGGCGGCGCATCCGCGCGGCGGCCGTGGCGATCAGGAGCAGCGCAGCGAAGTCCTCGCAGAGCTGCCAGGACCAGTCCGTCGCGCCCAGCGGCGTCATCCGCAGCCCCGGCAGCGCGAACGGCACGCCGAGCGCGCTCGGCACGACCGAGAGACCCGCCCGCGCCGTGAACGCGGTCAGCAGCGTCGCGCTGCCGTGTGCCAGGACGAGCAGCAGGCAGACGCCGGCAACCACGGCCGTGACATCCGTCCGGGCCCGCAACGCGTCGAACGTCGTCCGCATGGCGCGCCACTGTAGGCCGCCCCGGCCGCCGTGGAACAGAGGTGCGGAAGAATAAAGTGAACAAGGCTCAGGTCTGTCGCGCGACGGGTCCCGCGATCTACCATCCCGGCCATGAAGTCCCCTGCGGCGTGGCGCACTTGGGCGGTGGGCGCCGTCGCGCTCGCCGTCGCCGCCGCGCTGCTGGTCGCCGTCGGACCGGAGGGCGCGGGCGCCGCGCGCGCCGACACCGCGAGCGGCCACCGGTGGATCACCGACCGGCAGGGGCGCGCGCTGGTGCTGCGTGGCCTGTCCACGGCGAGCAGCGCCAAGCAGGCGGACGACGGCATGCCGTGGATCGAGGAGAAGGACGTCGCGCGCGAACGGCGCGATCTTGGCACGAATTTCGTCCGCTTCCTCCTCCAGTGGCGCAAGGTGGAGCCCGCGCCGGGGACGTACGACAGGACGTATCTGAAGCGGGTCGCCGAGCGCGTCCGCTGGTACGGCGAGCGGGGCTACCACGTGCTGCTCGACATGCACCAGGACCTGTACGGCCCGGCGGTAGGCGGCAACGGCGCCCCCGGGTGGGCCACGGAGACCGACGGTCTCACGTCCGCCGCCACCGACCCCTGGGAACTCGGCTACGCCGAACCCGGGACCGTCCGCGCCTTCGACCGTTTCTGGGGGACGGTCGAAGGCGGCGGACGTGACCTGCGAAAACACTACGTCGGCGCCCTGCGCGCGGTGGCCGGGCACTTCGCCGACAACGACGCCGTCATCGGCTACGACCTGATGAACGAGCCGTGGGGCGGCAGCGTGCAGGGGCCCGCGTTCGAGTCGGGGCCGCTCGCCCGTCTCTACCAGGACGGCATCGACGCGATCCGCACCGTCGACCGCGACCACTGGCTCTTCGTCGAGCCGTCCGCCATCGGCGCCAACTGGGGCTTCGCGTCCGGGCTCCCGCGCCTGGACGACCCGCGCGGCGACGGCGACAGGGCCCGCATCGCCTACGCGCCGCACCTCTACCCCCTCCCCATGGATCTCGGCGGCGGCTACACCGGGTCGGCCAGAGGGCAGGTCGACAGGTCCCTGGAGGCCTGGCGCGCGCAGACGGAGAAGACCGCGCGGCGGCTCGGAGCGCCCGTGATCATCGGAGAGTTCGGGCTCGACGTGGGGCTGCCGGGCGCCATGGAGTACGTCGAGAAGGTGCAGCGCATGGCCGACGGGATGGGCGCGGGCATCGCGTACTGGTCCAACGACCCCGGCAGCTGGGCGCCGTGGGACTCCGACATGAAGCCGACCGCGCTGCTGCCCGTGCTCGACCGGCCCTACCCGCGGGCCGTCGCGGGGGACCCGGTCGCCTACCGGTGGGACGCGGAGGCCAAGACGCTGACGGTGAGCTGGCGGGGCGTGGCGGGCGTGCGGGGCGGCACGGAGGTCCACCTGCCCGCGCGGCTCTTCCCCCGGGGAGGGCGGGTGCTGGGCGGCTCCCAGCGCTCCTGGAACCCCAAGTCCCGCATCCTCACACTCACTTCGGGGCCCGGCACGCACGCTGTCCGCATCACACCACATGGGTGAAAGGGAAGAGTTCCCACCCCTTGTCCGGCCGCACAGCGCCCCCCAAGAATGCCCCTGACATACGTATGACTGGTGTACATCGCAAGGGGGGCTCCACTGATGGGACGACAGACGAGCAAAGCGGTGACGGGCGGGCTGCTCGCCCTCGCCCTGGCGGGCGCGGGCGCGGTACCCGCGTTCGCGGGGCACGGACAGCCGGCCCGGCAGGGGCAGGCCAAGACCAAGAAGGTCGACTTCGCGGGAACGGTGGCGCTCAGCAACTGTTCCGGCTCCGTCGTGCGCACGCCCCGGTCCAAACCGGGTGACCCGGCGCTCGTCCTCACCAACGGCCACTGCATAGAGTCCGGGTTCCCGGCGGCCGGCGAGGTCATCGTGGACCAGCCGTCCACCCGCACCTTCAAGCTCCTCGACGCGAAGGCGCACGACGTCGCCACGCTCAAGGCGTCCAAAGTGTCGTACGCGACGATGACGGACACCGACATCACGCTCTACCAACTCACCAGCAGCTACCGCGACATCACCAGGAAGTACAAGATCAAGCCGCTGGAGCTGGAGGACGACCACCCGGTGAAGGGGCGGGCGATCACCGTCGTCTCCGGCTACTGGAAGAAGACCTACAGCTGCAACATCGACGGCTTCGTCCACCGCATCAAGGAGGGTGAGTGGACCTGGAAGGACTCCGTCCGCTACACCCCCGCCTGCCAGACCATAGGCGGCACCTCGGGCTCGCCGGTCATCGACCACAAGACCGGCAAGGTCACCGCGGTCAACAACACCGGCAACGAGGACGGCGAGCGCTGCACGCTCAACAACCCCTGTGAGATCGACCGCAAGGGCAGGGTGACCGTGCGCAAGGGCATCAACTACGCGCAGGAGACGTACGGGATCGTGCCGTGCGTCGGCAAGGCGAGCAAGATCGACCTCGGCCGCAAGGGATGCAGGCTGCCGCGCCCTGCCGCTGCTCAGAGGTAGGACGCGGGTTCGCTCCTCACGGCGTACGTGGCCCCCGCCCCCGTCCCCGCCCTCGGCACCGGCGGGGACGGGGGCGGGGGCAGGGACGGGCGGCCCTCCTGGCCCGGAGAGCCGGGGTCAGGGAGTGCGGCGGACCGCGCGTCCCGCGAGGACGTCCGTGCGCCGGCCGTCCCGCATGACGAAGCGGCCGTCGATCAGGACGTGCGGCACGCCGACGGGCAGGGTGCGCGGCGCCTCGAACGTCGACCCCGCCGCGACCGTCTCCGGGTCGAAGAGGACCAGGTCGGCGCGGTAGCCCTCGCGGACGACGCCCCGGTCGGGCAGGCGCAGGCGGGCGGCGGGCCGTGAGGTGAGGTGTGCGACGGTCTCCTCCAGGGACATGACGCCGAGCTCCCGTGCGTAGCGCCCGAGGTACTGCGGGAACGTCCCATACGCGCGCGGGTGCGGCTTGTAGCCCTGGAGGATGCCGTCGCTGCCGCCGGTGTGCACCCGGTGCCGCATGATCGCCTGGACGTTCTCCTCGTGGCCGACGTGCTGGAGGATCGTCGAACCGAGGTTGTCGTTGATCAGGAGACGGCGGGCGGTGATCCACGGCTCCTCGCCCCGCTGGGCCGCCGACTCGGCGATCGTCTTGCCGACGCAGGAGGCGAGCCCGGGATCGCTGACGCCGGACACCTCGATCGTGTCCCACTCGATGGGCACGCCGTGACAGCCGTCGGCGCCGATGACCTCCATGTGGTGCCGGATCTCCGCGGCGCTCGCGTCGTCCTCGAGACGGGCGAGGATGGCATCGGGCCCGCCCTCGCTCGCCCAGCTCGGCAGCATCGCGACGAGCGTCGTGCAGCCGGGGGTGTAGGGGTACGTGTCCAGGGTGATGTCGGCGCCGCTCGCGAGCGCGTCGTCGAGCAGGGCCAGCAGGTCCGGCGCCTTGCCCTTGTTCACGCCGAAGTTCATGGTGGCGTGCGCGAGGTGCAGGGGGCAGTTCGCGGTCCGGGTGAGGTTCACCATCTCCTCGTACGCCTGGAGGGCGCCGGCGCCGTAGCTGCGGTGATGGGGGCAGTAGTAGCCGTTGTGGGCCGCCACGACCCGGCAGAGCTCGGTGAGTTCGGAGTCGTCGGCGTACATGCCCGGCGTGTACGTGAGCCCCGACGACATGCCGACGGCGCCCTCTTCCATACCCTCGGCGACGAGCTGCTTCATGCGGTCCAGCTCGGCCGGGGTCGCCGGGCGGTCGTCCCAGCCCAGCGCGTGCATGCGGACGGTGCCCTGCGGGATGAGGTAGGCGGCGTTCACCGCGATGCCGTGGCCGCCGTGGGCGGTGTCGAGGGCGTCGAGGTAGCCGCCGACCGTGCGCCAGCTGAAGTCGATGTCGCTGCCGTCGCCGTTCCACCCGGTGATGGCCTGGCGGACCTGGGCGAGCGTGCGGTCGTCGACGGGGGCGTAGGACAGTCCGTCCTGGCCGATGACCTCCAGGGTGACGCCCTGGGCCGCCTTCGCGGTGTGCTCCGGGTCGCGGAGCAGGGCGAGGTCGCTGTGGGCGTGCATGTCGATGAAACCGGGCGCCAGCGCCAGGCCCTCGGCGTCGAGGGTGGCCTGCCCCGTGAGGCGGGGCCCCGCGTCCTCTTTGCGGATCTCCGCGATCCTGCCCTCGTGTACGCCGACGTCGGCGCGGTAGGAGGCACCTCCGGTGCCATCCATGACGCGGGCGTCCCGGATCACCAGGTCCATGTCGCCTCTTTCCTTGTGCGCTTCTTCGGCTGCGGGTGGTGGGGGTGGGGGCGGGCCGCCGTTGGCGGGGGCAGGCCCCTACGTGGCTATGCGTCGCGGGGCAAACGGGTGGGCGGGTGGGATACATCCGCCGCGGAGCGGCGGTTCAGGCCCCTACGCCCGCCGCGCGTCGCGGGGCAAACGGGTGGGCGGGTGGGATACATCCGCCGCGGAGCGGCGGGACAGTCCAGCCCCCCACCCACAGGAAGTGGACCGGAGCCGCCCCCCCCGGAGACCGCACCCGCCGCGCAGCGGCGGACCAGAACACCCCCCAAGACCCCCAGGTCAGAAAAACGTTCGGACGTAGTCCGTGACCGTCCCGTCCTCCTCCACCAAAGGAATCAGCTGCCACTTGTCGAACACCGTGCAAGGGTGTGAAAGCCCCATCCCGACCCAGTCGCCCACGGCGAGATCCGCCTCCGGCGAGGTCACGAGCCACCCGTGCTGGTCGGAGAGCCCGGTGACCGAGACCCCGGTCGCGGCCCGCTCCACACCGTCCCGCCGGACGACCTGCGCCTCGGGCAGATCCAGGTCGTACGCCGCGTCCCGCTTGCCCGCGTTGATGAACGCCTGCTCGGCGGAGGGCCGCGACACCACCTGGGCCCAGAGCCGGAACGCGGGCTCAAGGGCGCCCTCGTCCGGGACCCGGTTGAACGGCGTCAGATGCTTGTAGTGGCCGTCGTCGTGCGAGACGTACGCACCCGAGCGCAGCAACCTGCAAAGGGGCCGCGAGAGTTCGGGGATCTCCGCGAAGACCGACGCGACCGCGTCGAACCACGCGCTGCCCCCCGCGCTGACCACGACCTCCGGCAGATCGGTGAAGAGCCCCGCCGCGTCGAACTCGACGAGCAGCGCGACGAGCCGCCGCAGCCACGCCGTGACGCTCTCGTTCGACGCGTCCGGCACCTCGCCCTCGTACCCGGCGACACCCACGAGCCGCAGCGTGTCCGCGCCCGCGATGGCGCCCGCGATCTCGAAGCACTCCGCCTCGGTCCGCACACCGGTCCGCGCGCCGTCGCCCGCCGCCAGCTCCACCACGACATCCACCGGGCGGCTCGCGCCCGCCTCGCTGAGCGCGGCGTGCATCAGCTCGACGCCGCGTACGGAGTCCACGTAGCAGATGAAGCGGAAGGAGGGGTCCGCGTCGAGCTCGCCCGCCAGCCATCGCAGCGCCGCCGCGTCGACGAGCTCGTTGGCGAGGAAGATCCGCGAGACGCCGAACTCCCGTGCCACGCGCACCTGGTGGGGCACGGCGAGGGTGATGCCCCACGCCCCGCGCTCCAGCTGGCGGGCGAAGAGCTGCGGGGCCATCGACGTCTTGCCGTGCGGCGCGAAGGCCAGGCCGTGCCGCTCGGCGTACGTCTCCATGAGGGCGAGGTTGTGCTCCAGGCGCTCGGCGGAGAGCGCGAGGACCGGGGTGGTGAAGCCGCCCGTGAAGAGGTTGCGCCGCTGCGCCGCGAGTTCGCCCACCGTCAGCCCTTCGGCGTCCGGCGGCAGGCCCTTGAAGCGGTGGTCGAGCCGCTCGTCGGCGAGAGCGGCGAGCCGCCCGGCCGCGGGCGTGGCCTGCGGACCGGCGGGACGTTCGACGGCGTTGTCGGCGGCCATGGGCGCCTCCTCCAGGAGTGCATTCATGAGGGGATTCATGAGGTGTTGCAGCATGTGCAACAGTCATTGCGTATGCCGCTTACTGCTGTCTAACATCCGAGCCAACGCCGGGTCAACGGATCCGGAGAGTCGGTTGAGGGGCTGGAAGATCGTGACCGCACAGGCAGCCGCACCGACGGCCGCACCGGCAGTGGTGGACGTCGTGGCACTCGGCGAGTCCATGGTCACCTTCCTGCCCGCGCGGCCCGGCCGCCTCGCCGACGTGCCCTCCTTCGACCGCGGCATCGGCGGCGCCGAGTCCAACGTCGCCTGCGCCTTGGCCGCCGCGGGACACACCACCCGCTGGGTCAGCCGCGTCGGCGCCGACGGCTTCGGCGACCACCTGGTCGAGACGATCGGCGGCTACGGAGTCGACACCTCCGCCGTCGGCCGCGACCCGCACCGGCCCACCGGCATCTACTTCCGCACCGCAGACGACCGTGACACCGACGCCCACGAGGTCGTCTACTACCGGGCGGGCTCCGCCGCCTCCGCCATGGCGCCAGGGTCCGTCGACGAGGACGCCCTCACCGCAGGACGCGTCCTGCACCTGTCGGGCATCACGCCCGCCCTCTCCGCCGACTGCCTCGCCCTCGTACGCCACCTCTGCGCCCGGCGCCCGGAGCGCGGCCCGCTCGTCTCCTTCGACGTCAACCACCGCCCCGGGCTGTGGAAGGACACCGGCGACGGCCCCGGCGTCCTCCTCGACCTCGCCCGCGGCGCCGACCTCGTCTTCGTCGGCGAGGACGAGGCCGCGGCCGCCTGGGACGTGACCGGCGGACCCGCCGCCGTCCGAGCCGCCCTGCCCGAGCCCGCCACCCTCGTCGTCAAGCAGGGCAGCCGCGGCGCCACCGTCTTCCGGCACGGCGAGGACCCCGTCTTCCGGGCCGCCCTGCACGTGGACGTCGTCGCACCCGTCGGCGCGGGCGACGCCTTCGCCGCCGGTTTCCTCTCCGCCACCCTGCGCGGCCTGCCCGCCGACCGGTGCCTGCGCCACGGCCACCTCATGGCCGCCGCCGCGCTCACCGTCCCCGGCGACCTCGCCACACCCCCCGACCGCACCCACGCCGACCGCCTCGCCGACCTGGACGACGCCGCCTGGGGGACACTTCGTCTCGGCCCCGGCTGGACGGATCGCGCCCCGTCGGACACCGCGGTCGAGGAGGAGGTACGTACCCCATGAGTCAGACCGTCGACCGCGCCCTTTCGATCCTGCCGCTGCTCGCCGAGGGCCCCGCCGACCTGGGCCAGGTCGCCGACCGGCTCGGCGTGCACAAGTCCACGGCGCTCAGGCTGCTGCGCACCCTCCACGAACACGGCCTGGTCTTCCGCCAGTCCGACCAGCGCTACCGTCTCGGCGCGCGCCTCTTCGCCCTCGCCCAGCAGGCCGTCGAGAGCCTCGACGTGCGCGAGATCGCCCACCCCCACCTCCTCGCCCTCAACGAGAAGTGCGGCCACACGGTCCACCTCGCCGTCTACGAGGAGCAGGAAGTCCTCTACATCGACAAGGTCGAGAGCCGCTACCCGGTGCGGATGTACTCCCGTATCGGCAAGCCGGTGGCGATCACCGTCGCCGCCGTCGCCAAGCTGCTGCTCTCCGACTTCCCGGAGGCCGAGCGCCGCGCCATCGCGGAGAAGCTCGACTACCCCACCTACACGTCCCGTTCGACACCCAACGCCGCCGCGTTCCTGCGGGAGTTGGAGAAGGTGCGCGAACAGGGCTGGGCCACCGACCTCGGTGGCCACGAGGAGTCCATCAACTGCATCGGGGCCCCCATCCGCGGTGCGGACGGGCGCGTCGTCGCGGCCATGTCGGTCTCGGCGCCGAACGTCGTCGTGACCGCCGAGGAACTCCTCACCCTGCTCCCGCTGGTCCGCCGCACGGCGGACGCCATCAGCAGGGAGTACTCCGGCGCCGCGCCGGAGGCCAAGACCGCCCCACTCAAGGAAGCCTGATCAGCCCATGACCGAGAAGACCGCGCTCACCCCGGCCACCCACACCACCCCGCCCGCGAAGTTCTCCCACGGCGTGAAGAAGGGCAACATCCTTCAGGTCGCAGGACAGGTCGGCTTCCTCCCCGCCGAGGAGGGCAAGGCCCCCACCCCCGCGGGCCCGACCCTGCGCGAGCAGACCCTGCAGACCTTCGCCAACGTCAAGGCGATCCTCGAAGAGGGCGGCGCCACCTGGGACGACGTGATGATGATGCGCGTCTACCTCACGGACGTGGACCACTTCGCCGAGATGAACGAGATCTACAACGCGTACTTCGAGGAGCAGGGCCTCAAGGCCCCCGCCTCGGCCCGCACCACCGTCTACGTCGGCCTCCCGGCGGGTCTCCTCATCGAGATCGACGCGCTCGCCGTCCTCGGCTGACCCACATCCACTTCTCCACGCAAGCCGTACGTCGTCACGGCACGGCGCCCGCATCCCGCCGGGCGCCGTGCCGCGATCCCCCCTGCTCCGAAAGCCCCATGCACTTACGAGGTCAAAGATGTCCCCGTCCCACACCGCCGTGCTCGCGGCCGCCCCCGCCGCAGAACCGCCACCGCACACCGGTGGCATCCTCACCCTGATCGACGGCACCGCAGGCCTCCTGACGGTCGCCGCGCTCGGCATCGTGCTTCTGCTCTTCCTGATCATCAAGGTCAGGCTGCAGCCCTTCGTGGCGCTGCTCGCGGTCTCCATAGCCGTCGGTCTCTCGGCCGGGCTCTCCGTCACCGAACTCTTCGGCACCGTCCAGAGGTCCGACGCCGTCTCGGTCATCGAGACCGGCATGGGCGGCATCCTCGGCCACGTGGCGATCATCATCGGCCTCGGCACGATGCTCGGCGCGATCCTGGAGGTCTCCGGCGGCGCCGAGGTCCTCGCCTCCCGCCTGCTCGGCCTCTTCGGCGAGAAGCGCGCGCCGCTGGCCATGGGCCTGACGGGCCTGATCTTCGGTGTCCCCGTCTTCTTCGACGTCGGCATCTTCGTCCTCGCGCCGATCGTGTACGCCGCCGCCAAGCGCAGCGGCAAGTCGATCCTGCTCTACTGCCTGCCCCTGCTCGCGGGCCTCTCCATGACCCACGCGTTCCTGCCCCCGCACCCGGGCCCGGTGGCCGCCGCGGGACTGCTCCACGTGGACCTCGGCTGGGTCATCCTGATGGGCATCGTCTGCGGCATCCCCGCGGTGCTCGCCGCCTGGGCGTTCTCCGCGTGGGTCGGCAAGCGCATCTTCGTGCCGGTGCCGCAGGACATGGTCGAGGCCGCCGAGGAGGCCAAGGCCGCGGTCGTCGCCGAGCAGCGGGCGGCGGGCGTGGCCCCGCAGGAGAAGCCGGTGCCGCTGGGCATCGTCTTCACGATCATCGGCACGCCGCTGGTCCTGATCCTCCTGGCGACGTTCTCCTCGATCGCCTTCGACCCCTCGACGTTCCGCAGCGTCATCGAGTTCTTCGGCAGCCCGTTCGTCGCCCTGACCATCGCCCTGCTGATGGCGTACTACCTGCTCGGCATCCGGCGCGGCTGGTCCCGCAAGTCCCTGGAGACCGTCTCGACCGCGTCCCTCAAGCCGGTCGGCAACATCCTCCTGGTCGTCGGCGCCGGCGGGATCTTCGGCGCGGTCCTCAAGGCGAGCGGCGTGGCCGGCGCCATCTCGGACACCTTCCAGGACGTCGGCCTGCCGATCATCGTCCTCGCGTACCTGCTCTCCCTGATCCTGCGCGTCGCCCAGGGCTCGGCGACGGTCGCGATCGTCACGACGGCGGGCATCGTCGCCCCGCTCCTCTCCGAGGGCGACTACTCCCAGGCGTTCACCGCCCTGGTCATCATGGCGATCTCGGCGGGCTCCATCTTCGCCTCGCACGTCAACGACGGCGGCTTCTGGATGGTCGCGAAGTACTTCGGCATCAGCGAGCGGGACACGCTGAGGACGTGGACCGTCCTTGAGTCGGTCCTGTCCGTGGCAGGGTTCGCGGTCGCCGCTCTGCTAAGCCTGTTCGTCTAGGGCCTGTCTTTCGGATCTGTCCGGGGTCGCGGGGTCTGGCACGCACATCTGCGGCGTTGTCGTCGGTTGCCAACGCTCCGCGTTGCCGCCCTCCTCCGCCTTGCAGCTGCACGCACCAGACCCCGCTCAAGCCCCACCCAAGGCAAGGCCACCCAAGTCCGGCCTGATCCGAAAGACAGACCCTAGGGCCCTAGCGGTACGCCCTGCCGGTCTGCCGCTTGCAGGTCAGGTCGCCCGCGGGCAGCTTGCCGGTGGCCAGGTAGCGGTTGACCTGGTTGTCGACGCAGGCGTTCTCGTAGAGGCCGTAGACCGCGTGCCGGTTGGCGCCCTCGACGGTGACCAACCGGGAACTCGGCAGCAGGCCGTGCAGGGCGACGGCGCCCTTGTGCGGGGTGCGCGGGTCGCCGGTGGCGGACACGATCATCGCCTCGGCGTCGTGCGTCACCGCGGTGGGCTCCTCACGGGGCCGGTCCCAGAAGGCGCACGGGCCGATGTTGTTGTTCATCGGGCCGAAGCGCGGGTACGCGGCGCGGCTGCGCCGGATGTCCCGCCAGTAGACCTCCGGGTCGCGCGGGGCCGCCTTGTCCCCGCAGATGATCGCGGTCTGCGAACTGCCCATGTTCGACTGGTCACCGGTCGTCGCGAGCCGCAGGAGTCCGGTGAACTGCGGCGAGAGCTTGGTCGGATGCCCGGCCGCGGCCTCGTTCAGCACGGACACGTGCTCGCCGAGGGACGCCCGGGAGGCGTCGGTGTCGCTGTCGAGCCCGGCGAGGAGGACGAACGGGACCTGGGTATCGTCCAGTTGGAAGCTCTCCGGTGCGGTGCCGACGGACAGCGGGCCGCGCGCGGACTCCTTGATGACGCGGTCGACGGTGGCGAGGACCTGGGCGCGGGTGCGGCCGAGGTGGTAGGTGTCGTTCCGGGCGGCGGCCCAGGTGGCCCAGTCGGCGAGCGCCCGCTCGTTCTCGCCGACGGCCTCCTTCAGGAGCCGGGGGCCGAACTTGCGCGGGTCGATGGCGCCGTCGAGGACCATGCGGTCGGTGCGGCCGGGGAACATCTGGGTGTATACGGTGCCGAGGTAAGTGCCGTACGAATAGCCGAAGTAGGAGATCTTCCGCTCGCCGAGCGCGCCGCGGATGACGTCCATGTCGCGGGCGGTGTTGCGGGTGCTCACGTGCGGCAGTACGTCGGCGTTGGTGGCGCGGCACTTGGCGGCCAGGTCCTTGTGGAGGTCGACCTGGCGCTCGAAGCTCGCCCGGCCGAGGCCCGCCGAGAAGAGCTGCGTGCCGACGTTCCAGCCGCAGTCCAGCGGGGTGCTGCGGCCGACGAAGCGCGGGTCGAAGCCGACGATGTCGTAGCGCGGACCCGTCTTCTTCATCCACGCGTGGAACTCCGGCGGCGACTGCACGGCACCGTTGCCGGGGCCGCCGTTGTTGAGCAGGATCGAGCCGATGCGGTGGCGGGTGTCGGTGGCCTTGAGCCGGGATATCGCGACGGTGAGCGTACGGCCCCCCGGCTCGGAGTAGTCGAGCGGCACGGTGACGTCCGCGCACTGGACGCCGGCCGTGTCCAGGTCGCGGCCCATGGAGTCGTCCGGGCTCTTGGCGCAGCCGCCCCAGCTCAGGTGCTGGGAGTAGTAACGGTCAAGGCCGGAGGCGGGCTTCGCCGGGGTGGCGGTCGCCGTGCCGGTCGCGGCGGCCGCGGCGGGGGCCGCGCCGAGGCAGGCGGCGAGAAGGAGGCTGGCGTTCCGTATATGTCTCACACGCCAGACGCTAAACGGAAGGGCTGCCCCCACTCACTACGGCTGTCCCCCCACCTTCGGTGGGGCCTGCGCCCCCGCCACCTAGAGGAGGTGGTCGGCCTTGCCTGCCTTGATGTCCCGGATGAGGGTGCGGAGGGCGTCGGTGGAGTCGGTGAGGTAGTGGTCCTCCTGGCCGGAGATGGCGATGTAGGCGTTGCCGGAGGTGTCGGTGCCTATGCGGAAGCAGCTGGCGCCCTCGCCGCAGAAGGGGTCTTCCCACGTGATCTCGGTCATGAGGTGTCTCCTCAGAGGTTGTTGACGATGTCGTGGATGAAATCGCGCGACGCCTTGGGCGACAGGGCGATGCGCTCCATCCAGTCCAGATGGGCCCTGTACTTGGACAACTGGGCTTCGCCACCCAGGAATTCCGGCCCGTGGGAGCTGTCGACCTGGACGGTGTCGAGCTGCGGTACGGGCCCTTCGAGGTAGTTGACCGTCTGCCCGGCGCCTGGGAACGTGCCCGCCGCGAACGGAATCACCAGGAGCCGGAGGTTCGGTCGTTCGGATGCGGTGAGCAAGTGTTCGAGCTGGGCGCGGGCCACTTCGCGTCCCCCGAACTGCATGCGCAGGGCCGCCTCGTGGACGATTCCGACATACTCCGGTGGGTCCTCGCCCGACAGGACCTTCTGTCGTTCGACTCGGTACGCCAGTCGGAGGGCGGCTTCGTGCTCGGGCAGCGGTGGAAGCACCGCGCGGAACAGCTCCAGCGCGTGGTCGCTGGTCTGGAGCAGTCCCGGAATGTGTGCGGTGTGCGCGGTGCGCATGCGTACGGCGTACGACTCCAGCTCGGCAATGTCCAGGAGGCCCGGGGAAAGGGAGCCTCGGTAACGCTCCCACCAGCCCCGCCCGTTCGGCCCGGTCATGGCTACGAGCGCATCGATGTAAGCCGTGTCGGAGCAGTCGCAGTTGCACGCCAGTGTGCGAAGGCGCTCGGCGCTGATGGTGCGGATCCCCGTCTCGATGTTCGAGATCTTCGCGCGGTCCAGACCGAGCAGCCCCGCAGCGTGCTCGGTCGACATCCCGGCGGCCACCCGCATCTTGCGCAGCTCGTTGCCCAGCCGCTTCTGGCGCTCGCTGGGCGTCGTCCTTGGTGGCATGGCGTTCCCTTCGTGATGTTCGTCAGCAGTCTGCCGCCCACGGGCTCAATCTGACCACGACCGGGTTCAATTTCTGCTGCAAGGTGGCACAGTAACCAAAACCTGTCCTGCGTTGAGTAACGCACGCACTACGCACGGCAGTTGGCGGTGCATCGCGCGAGCCTGCCCTGGTCCTCCTTCCCTGGGAGGGGCGGTGTTCGCGTCAGGGAGACGAGCCACCGACGGCCGAGGTCAGGACCAACATCCGCTCGTGTCAGAGGAGTCCGTATGTCCACACCCGTCGAGCAGGTAACCCCAACGATCTGCCCCAGCCGAGGCGACCACTCCGCCCCCACCCCCGACACCCTCGCGTACAGCCTCACCTTGCCATCGGCCCTCACGTCCCCGGCGATCGCCCGCGTGGCGACCCCCACGGTGCTGGCCGCGCACGGCCTGGCCGCACTCGTGAATCCGGCGACGCAGATCGCGGCTGAACTGACGGCGACAGCCTGCCGGTTCAGCGCGGCCGCGGAGGTCTACGTATCACTCCGCTTCCGGGACGGAACCCTCCGCGTCATCGTCTATGACAGCCATCCGCGCCACACCCACCCACGCCTCGCCGCCGCCTGCGACGTCCGCCGAAGGGCCGCACTGCGGCTGCTCGCGTGCGTGGCGAGGGCCTGCGAGGGGGACTGGGGATTCGGGGAGGCCAGGGAACCGGGCGTGGGGACGCGGATGTGGGCGACGGTGCCGTACGGCGGGGGAGTGGCATACGTGCAGGGTGCCTGAGCCGGAGAGCCCGCCGCCGGGCTCATCGCCTGGCCCTGGCATCAGGCCGGGGCCGGGGAAATCTGAACCCTCGTAAACGCATCTGCGACGGCCTGTTCCCGGCCATCGAGTAATGGCTCGATTGCAAGCTGTGGTTCCTGCTAACTGCAGTTTCCCGTGAGGCCTTGGCCGTAGGGGGCGTGGCGTCGGTGAGTGCGGGCGGAGCATGAGGCGCTTGGTCGGAAGGCGTGGACTGTGCTGCGTGATCCAGACGATGACGGGTCGGGTCATGGGAACCAACCGCTCACGCATCGCTCACACACAGGCCCCGCGCTTTGCCTCCAAGGTGCAAGGTCCCGCGTTCGAGCGGGATCTCGCGCGGGTCATCCATCTGCGAGGAGGAGTAGTCCCGAGGCACCCTCGCTCAGCCAGGATGAGCTGACGCGAGCCGCTCGTACACCGTCACCCGCCGGCCACGGACCTGCTCGTCAGCCACTGCCTTGAAGGACTTCTTCAGCACGGAGATCTTCATTCTGTCCCGCTGCGCCGTCACCGGCGTCGCTACCTGAGGCGCATCCGTCACCAGCAGGATCCGTTGCTGGGCCAGCATCGCAGCGCGTATGTGTTGCGGGTTCGACTCCACGCCTTTCAGCGTCCCGGACTTCTCGGGGCTCTCCCTAAGAGCTATGTCTCGCAGACCGGCAAAGGCGTTCGGCGAGACGGACTTGGTGTCCCGACGCGCCGATGGGACGAAGAGCACCGCGCTCCCGGCCTCTTTCATCTGCTGCACATCCGATGCTGCCGCGCGGACGTCGTCCACCCGGCTTGCCGGCGATCGTTTGGCCAGCGACTGCGGCAGCAGCGCTGCCATCGCTACGACGAGCACCGCGGGAAGAATCCAATTCGATGCCCTCGGGAGTCGAGGCCTGGCTGCCCGCACCACAGAGCCGATGGCCGTACCGATCAGCAGCGCCAGACCCAGCAGACTGAAGAGGACGTACCGGTCCAAGAACAACGGCTGGATCAGAGAAAGACCGACGAGGCCGAGCTGTGGCACCGCTAGCAACGGCAGCCCTACGGTTGCCACTGACAGTCGGCCTCTTCGGGGCCGATCCAGCAGGGCACCGAAGCCACCGATCGCCAGCAGGACCGCAGGGCCGATCATCATGTGCCAGCTCAGCGGGGGTATCCATGACACCTGTGCGGACTGGCTGTGGCTGAAGAGAACCAGGGGCAGCACACAGGCCGTGGCGATCGCAGAGGCCGTCGTCCAGCGAATCCACACTCCGCGCTCGGCTCGAGTCCAGACCAGAGTCGCCAAGTGCGCCAGCAGAATCATGAGCGAGAGCCAGTTCAGGAGCCCACCGACCAAGACAGTGCCGCCGTATGCGGCCCAGCAGGCTATCCCGCCACCCCTCTGCAGCACGGTCACGAGGAGCAATGTAGAGATCCCCGCCCCGGCTGCGACCAGTGCGTACGGCCGCCCTTCTTGGAGATAGAACTGAACGGCTGGAAGTAGTCCTAACGCCATTCCTCCTGCCAGGCCCACCCATGCCCCGGCCAGTCGGCGGCCAATGAGCGCCACGCACGCCGCCGCAACCCCCGTGGCCAGCACTGAGGGGAGCCGCAGGGTTGTGGTGCTGGCTCCGAAGCATTCAAACAGTGCGTGCATCAGCAGGTAGTAGCACCCGTGCACGACGTCGACGTTCCCCAGCATGTGCCAGATATCAGCCGTGGAGCGTTGGGCAACCTGCCATGTTGCGGCCTCGTCCCGCCAAACACTGCCCTGCCGCGAAAGCCCCCAAAGGCCGAAAACAAGCGTCCACAGCATTGGTATCAGCCAGACAAGAACGTGGCGATTCTGCAAGTTCGATGGGGGTGCCGCGGACGTTGTTCCGACGCCCGGAGAGCGGGACGACGAGCGAAGTGTGCGGTCAACAGACATGAAGGAGGGCTTCCGGTAAGGCTGTTGGGCAGGACGGAGCACTAGAGAGGTACGAAGGTCGCTCACTGGCCAGAGATCGCATGCACCGTAGTCCCCCTGTATGCAGCCCTGTTGACCGTCAGCGTGATCAAGGATGCCATCGCAGTCTCAGCATGGTCCGCCCTCTTTGGCTGAAACCAATCCCCATGGCCGCAGCTACTGCCTCGTCATGTCGAGTGGCCGACAAGTTTCAACTTGGCCTGAAGTCTCACCATCCTCTGCGGTCGGATGGCGCGAAACTCCCTGTGCATTTCGGCCAATCGAATCGATGTCGATATGACTCGCGCAGGTGCGCCCTATATGCAGTTGCACCTTCCACGCAGTTACCCAGATCACATGAGCTAATGGTTGCGCCGCGGATACTCTCCGCAGCAAGATCTTCACTCGTCCAGACCAAGTCATGTTGAAAAGGGGAGTCATACATGAACAAGAGAAACGGAATTAAGGCTACCGTCGTGACCGTTGGCCTCATGATTGCCGCGGCCACTCCGGCGCTTGCCACCACCGTGGACGTCGGTGGCGGCAAGTGGAGCTACGACAGTGGTGCCAACACGGCGTGGTCGAACTACAAGCACCCGAACAACAAGCACGCTTCCTCGGTGAAGATCGGCAGTCAGCTCACCAAGAGCGGCTGCACGGCCAAGGGGAAGTGGTCTCTGGCCTCAGGCTCGAAGAACGGTGGCAGCATCAAGTACTACTACGACCGTAGCTGCTAAGTCTCCTGGCCGAACCTTGAGTTCGTGTACGCACGGGTGGCGCCGCTCGTGCGTACCTGGGCCGAATTAGCTGTGAGGGCGAGTTTTTCTCGCCCTCACAGCTGCTCTTCACACAGCTTCAACCTTCCCGGGCGCGTGCTCCACAAGCGCCCTCAACCTAGGTATCCGATGCTGCACCGAGGTATAAGATTCGTCCACGCCGCCATCTTGGCCTTCTCCGCAGTGCTGGCGTTCCTGTTCGTGCGTGGACTGGATGAAGGCGGGGTTTTAGGAAACTCGGCCCTTGTCAGTGTCGACGGTTCCGACGATTCGGTGAGCGGTACCCAAGTCGTCGAAGCTATCAAGGCGTTCTCTGCCGAGAACGGAGTCGGGGTGGCTCGTGAGATATCCGATCTGAAGAACCCCGATGGGCTTCGGCATCTGTACTTGGCTCCGGGCAGCACCAGCTCTCCGGCAGCGACATGGCTGGACAACGGATATCCGGCGTTCAGTAGGAACTACGAGACGCGTGTGCATCCGATCTCCGATATCGGACATCAGGATCCACGGGGTTCCTATTACGTGTTCGGATCGTCTGCGGCCGCCGATGCCCTGATGGCCAAGTTCAACGAACTCGGCATGAATGCAAGCGTCACCCACCCTCTGTCGTACACCGAACTGTCCGATAGATACTCGGATGACCCCCTGTTCAGGGCCCTCTGCGTGGTCGCCCTCGCGGCTCTGACGATGACCGGGGCGAGCGTGCTGCTCAACGCGAAGTCATACGGGGTCCTTCGGATGCAGGGCATGTCTTTCACCGGCATCCTTCTCCGCGATCTACGGCAGCTGGCAGTGTTCTGGCTGGCGTCGGTCGGCGCCGTGGTGGCTGCGACGCTGTCCTTCCTCGGCTTCTACAACGGCTTCGCCTGGTGGGGGCTCTTCGCCTCGGTGGCTGCAGTAGTCGCCGCTCTACTGGTCGTCGTGGTGCTGGCCACCCATGCGGCCGTGCTCGCACTGACCTTCAAGGTCGACGTGCTGCGTGCCCTCAAAGGCGAGCTTCCCTCGCGGGCGGCATCCGTCAGCGTTTACCTTGTGCGCATCCCCGCACTTCTGCTTGCTCTCAGCATTGCCACAAGCGTCAGCCTCGCAGGCCGGGACGTACTGACGCGCCAGGAGAACCGGGACGTCTACGACACCGTGGGCGATGCGGTCTCGATCCGCCTCAGCGGCTCCTTCGCCATGCAGATCGACCAGTTGAACAAACGCGTGGGCCCGTGGCTACGTGAAGCCGATAGGCAAGGCGAGGCCATCGTTGCCGGGCGTCGAGACCTCCAGGTCTCCGCCCCGGACGCACATCTGCCAGCCGGTGAGATCCTCATCGTCAACGAAACCTATCTCGGCCGGCAGCCGGTTCTTGACCCAGCGGGAAGGCGTTTCCCCGCTGCCCCTGGGGACAGCAAGAAGCCGGACTCACGCTCGGTACGGGTCATCGTTCCCGAATCCCTTACATCGCACGTACCGGCGATCACCAAAGCAGCTGCCGAGATAATTGACCCAGATCTCAGCCGGAACATCCCGCTCAAGACGCTCACGAGCAAGAAGGGGCAACGCCTCTTCGGCTACAACACCGGCTCCTATGTTTACAGCGCGGCACGCAGTTCGGACGAGGACGGATCCCTCGTGCAGGACCCGGTTGTTGTTGTCGTCCCCAATGGGTCGTCCTTCCTCACAAACGACGCCTATACCACATTTGCCACCCAGGCCGGTATAGTATTCCCTGACCCTGAGAAGGTGCTGAATGGCATCAAGACGGAAAAGCTTCAGGACTATGTGAGCGCAGTGAGCCCCGTCGGCCAGAAGACCGCTCTGGACCTCAGGAACGCGACAAACGAGCTTCGGCTGCAGATCTTTAACCTGATCATCGCCGTGATAGTCATCCTCGTTGCCGGTGTAGGCGTCTGCATCATCTACTCGCGAAAGAATGCACAGAGTATATTCGTGCAGAACATCAGCGGCTGGAGATACGTCGCCACCCATCGCTTCATCCTTGCCGTAGAGGTGGCTATCGCGATCATCTTTGCCACTCGAGTTCCTTTCGAAGCGTGGCAGCAGAACCGGGAACTCGAGAAGTTTGCTGCCGCCGGTGCGCCTGCCCCCTTCGAGCCCATTCACTTCACCACGCTGGACCTTAGTCTCATCACTGGTCTTGTTGTTTTCGAATTCGGTGCCGTACTCATCGCCCTTGCGTTCTTCCACCGCCGAATCGTGAAGGAAGGGGCGACTGCGGCGTGAGCCCCTCAAGCGTGGAAACTCCCAGTCAGTCGGAGCATGTTGTGATCGATGTTGAAAACCTGTCCAAGAACTTCGGCACCCGGACCTTATGGCGAGACGTTCATTTCACCGTCAAACGCGGCGAAATGCTCGCTCTTGTCGGACCGAGTGGATCAGGTAAGTCGACGCTCCTCAACTGCCTCGGGCTGCTCGACAAGCCGAATTCCGGAGCGATCCGATACGAGGGGAGGGACATCACCGGATTCGGCAAACGCGAGATCCGTCAGTTCCGCCGCAGCGCTCTCGGCTATCTGTTCCAGAACTATGCCTTGATCGAGAATGCGACCGTGGACGAGAACCTGGAAGTACCCGCCAGGCCACGACGGGCGTTGCAGGGCAAAGGCAGCACAGCCATCCCCGAAGCCCTTGATCGCGTGGGTATGGCAGGGAGGGGTAAGGAGAAGATCCACTATCTCAGCGGTGGGGAACAGCAGCGCGTGGCCCTGGCCCGCCTCATCGTCCAGCAACCGTCCCTGGTGCTCGCGGACGAGCCGACCGGTGCTCTTGACGATGCCAACGCCACTGTCGTCATCGACGTCCTTCGAGAGATGAGCGAGGCCGGATGCGCCGTGGTCATCGCTACCCACGATGCCGACGTCCGTGCCCGATGTGACGCCGTGTTCGCCGTGCATGAGTCCTCACTAGTCGGCTCTCCATGACGCGAGGCAGTCCGTTGCCATCCGGCATCGATCTCTATTGCAACTCTGGACGATGACGAGACTTTCCCGGAAGGTCCTCCGTCGGCATACCGGCGCTCCAGGTGCCCACAGTGCGGGCACCTGGAGTTGCTCGTCGGCTCACCCGCCGCAATCCGACCAACTCCTGTAGTGCTGCTGTTCCTTGCCGTCTCTCGCTCAATGACCTCGTCGGGCGGGTTGAAGCGGCCCGACAAGCACCAGGTCACCTTCAGCGCACCGGACAGGTTCACCATCACCGGCAACGGCATGGACATCGCGGGGGCCTGGAAGTACCTCGATTGGGAGGCGCACAAGCACGGGGGCAACCAGTACGGCCGACGGCTGCTCGTCCTCACCGCCAGGGACGGCAGCACCATCCACGGCGAGGTTCAGGAGTGCCAGACCTGGTGCACGGGCCGGGTCATCAACGTCAGTCTCGACCGAGGGCCCAAGGACTGGCCCACGGAGTACATCATCGCGACGCGCCCCAAGGCGGAGCCCTGCCCTTGGTGATGGCCCGCGCGTGACGTGGGCGGGGCACCCGGCGGTGTGCTCGCCGGGTGCCCCGTGTCGTAGGGGTGCGCTCAGGTCAGATCGAGCGCAGGGCGTGCCAGGTCTCCGGGCCGACGATGCCGTCGTAGTAGCCGCAGTACGCGGCCGTGGAGGCCGCCGGAGCGCCGGGCGCGATGGGCGTCGTCGGCGGGGCGGCGTGGGCCGCCCCTGCCGTAAGGGCCAACACGAGCCCGGCCAGCGTGCCGCCGACCGCCGCCACGGTGCGTCGTCGCGAGAACATCGATGGATCTCCCCTCTGTCGGCGCGTGGTCCGGGTCCGGATCACGCAGGGGGAGGCTGCGCTGCGGGTCTGCCGCCCATGCATATGCCCACGTAATACACCCCTGTGGGTGACGAGAGGCAGAAGGTGACTGTGTGTAGCTCTAATGTCGCGTGGAGTTGTCACTCCGCGTCGAAAGGCTCCCCCTCCATGTCCCCAATGACCGCCCTGCGCAAGGTACTTCTGCCCGCCCAGGCCTGCCTCGCACTCCTTGCGGGAACCGCTCCCCACGCCGCCGCGGACGGCGTCCGCGCCGAGGCCGACCGCCTCATGAACCTCGGTGCCCTGGAGTACGCCCACCAGCCGCACAATCCCCCGTACGACTGGTCCAACGACGGCTGCACCTGGTGGCCGGACGGCATCTTCTACGGAGCCTGCGCTCAGCACGACTTCGGCTACCGCAACTACGGCAACCACGGCGCGCTCAAGCTCAGCCCCACGCCGGAGACCAAGGCGTGGATCGACGAGCACTTCTGGCACCAGATGCGCGCCGCCTGCATCGACAACCACCCCGAGGGCGGCGGCCGTGACTGGTGCCTCGGCGAGGCGAAGGTGATGTACGACGGCCTGCGGGCCGGTATCGCCGAGGGGGCCTTCTACTAGGCGGACGGCCTACTAGGCGGACGGCGGCCCCGGACCCTGCTCGGGTCCGGGGCCGCCGCGTGTGCATGGCTCAACTCGTACGCGTGGCTCAACTCGCGCAGTACTGCTGCTCCTTGCCGATGGACCGGTACATGCAGTCCGAGTTCTCCAGGAGCTGCAGCACCGCGTCGCGGTTGCGCGACGTCTCCCGCTCGATGACCTCGTCGGGCGGGTAGAAGCCGCCGCCGCCGGAGCGCGGGTACATCTCGAAGGTGTAGCTGAAGATCTTCTGGTCGCCCCACAGCCAGTCGTCGATCGTGCCGTCCGTGATGTAGAGGTCACTGGACTGCTCGGGCGTGTAGCCGTTGCTCGCGGCCATCTTCCTTCCGACGGCGGCGTGCGCGTCGCGGTCGTCCTGGGTGAGGCCCGGTGCCGTGTCGTTGTACGTGAAGCCGTACGGCCACAGGACCAGCTCGCTGTACGTGTGGAAGTCGATCCCGGCCTTGATCTGCTGCTTGCCGCCGACGACGCGGCTGCGGACGAAGTTGGCGACGACCTTCACCTCGGGGGCCGACTCGGCGGCCGAACCCCGGTAGGTCTCGGAGCCCGGGGTGCTCGAGGAGCCGTCGCAGCAGCCCCACTTGTAGCCCCAGTTGCGGTTCAGGTCGGTGCCGGTGCGGCCATTGGAATTGGGCTGCCGGTTGAGCCGCCAGCTGCGGTACGAGCCGGTCGCGATGTCGTACTCGCCGCCGTCCGGATTCATGTCCGGGACGATCCAGATCTCGCGTGAGTCCACCATCTTCTTGATACGGGCGTCGGAGGCGTAGCCCGCGCCGAGTTCGCGCAGGAGGTACAGCGCCATCTCGACCGTCAGGTGCTCGCGGGCGTGCTGGTGGTGGGTGAAGAGGACTTCCGGCTCGGCCTCGTCGGTGCCCACGTTGTCGCTGACCTTGATGGCGACGATGTCCCTGCCGGAGTACGACTTGCCGATGACCTTCTTCGACATCAGGCTCGGGTAGGCCGCGATGCGCTGGTCGATCTCCGCGTTCATCTCGGCGTAGTTGTGGTACCTCGCGTCGGCGGGCGGGAAGTCCTTGACCCGCACTTCCTGTCCGTTCGTACGCTTCGGCGGTCCGGCCAGGGGCTTGAGCTCGTACCCCGACTCCCGCAGCTTCGTGGCCTGCCGGGCGTCCGCCGAGACGACCACCGCGCGGGCGTCCACCTCGTCGATGGCGACGCCGGTGCGGGCGAGCGCGGTGCGCGCGGCGCGGTCGTCGCGCAGGGGTATCTCGTACTGGCGCGTTTCCTCGTCGGCCGCCGTCGCCGCGCCGCCCGCGGCCCGGGCGTCGGATCCCGATGCGGCGTTGGCGGTCAGGGGCGCCGCCAGGGCGAGGGTGAGGAGGGTCGCGAGAGCGGCGGATCTCCTGCCGCGTATGCGCAGTCGCATGAAGTCTCCTGAGGGGGTGGGGGTTGCTCAGTGCGACACGTGCGGGGGCGTGCGGTGGTGCGCTGCGGGGCGTGCGGTGGTGCGGTGCGGTGGTGCGGTGCGGGGTGTGCGGCCGTGCGGTGCTGCGTGTGCTGTCGTGCGGTGCGGGTCGCGCGGCCCCATCGTCGAGCCATGGCATGGCCCCGTCAACGCTCTCTTCGGCCAACCCCCTTGTGCCGGAAGCGGCGATGCGCTTTCTTGATCGGCATGGCTGAAACCACAGGCAGTGGCACCACCGCCGACGCGACGGCCCCCCGGCCGCGCAAGTCGAGCTGGAAGTACATCGGCCCCGGCATCGTCGTCGCGGCGACCGGCGTCGGCGCGGGCGACCTCGTCGCGACCCTCATCGCGGGCAGCAACTTCGGCTACACCCTGCTGTGGGCGGCCGTCATCGGCTGCGTCGTCAAGATCTCGCTCGCGGAGGCCGCGGGCCGCTGGCACCTGGCCACCGGCCGTACCCTCTTCGACGGCTGGGCGAGCCTCGGCCGCTGGACGACGTGGTTCTTCGTCGTCTACGTGGTGATCTGGGGGTACGTCTACGGGGCGGCCGCGATGTCGTCGTCCGGGCTGCCCCTCCAGGCCCTGTTCCCCGACGTCATGGAGCTCAAGTGGTGGGGCATCCTCACCGGCGTCGTCGGCCTGGCCTTCGTCTGGTTCAACAAGTACGCCGTCTTCGAGAAGGTCATGACGGTGCTCGTCGGCATCATGTTCGTCGTCACCGTCTACCTCGCCATCCGCGTCACCCCGCACCTCGGCGACGCCTTCGCGGGCCTGCTCCCCGTCCTGCCCGACGAGAAGGACTCCGTCCTCAACACGCTCGGCCTGATCGGCGGCGTCGGCGGCACCATCACGCTGGCCGCGTACGGCTACTGGGTCAACGCCAAGGGCTGGACCGACGCCGGCTGGATGAAGGTGATGCGGCTCGACAACCGCGTCGCGTACATCACGACCGGCATCTTCGTCGTCGCCATGCTCTTCGTCGGCGCGGAGATGCTGCACTCCGCCAACGTCGCCATCGCCAACGGCGACAAGGGGCTCGTCCAGCTCTCCGGCATCCTGGAGGAGGAGTACGGCAACGCCACCGCCAAGATGTTCCTCGTCGGCTTCTTCGCCACGTCCTTCACCTCGCTGATCGGCGTGTGGCACGGCGTGAGCCTGATG
The DNA here is from genome assembly GCF_042881135.1 of Streptomyces sp. NPDC058284. Classification (NCBI taxonomy): domain Bacteria; kingdom Bacillati; phylum Actinomycetota; class Actinomycetes; order Kitasatosporales; family Streptomycetaceae; genus Streptomyces; species Streptomyces sp. NPDC058284. The sequence continues at coordinate 40,872 of NZ_JBHVYE010000035.1, read as the reverse complement.
TTCGCCGACTTCGTCGAGCGCTACCGCAAGGAGCGCGTCGGCGTCGAGGAGAAGGCGCTGACCGGCGAGGAAGTGGCGTCCGGCAGCCACGAGAAGTCGGTGCCGTTCCGCGCGTACCTGCTGTGGCTGACCTTCCCGCCGATGGTCCTGCTCTTCCAGGGCCAGCCGTTCCGCCTCATCATCCTCTACGGCGTCCTCGGCGCGGCCTTCATGCCGTTCCTCGCCCTCACCCTGGTCTGGCTGCTCAACTCCTCGCGCACGCCCAGGGAATGGCGCAATGGCTGGCTGAGCAACGGCATGCTGGCCGTCGCGGGTCTGCTCTTCCTGGTCCTGTGCGTCAAGCAGATCACCGACCAGGACTGGGGCAGCTTCTTCTGAGGGCCTGTCGGGGGAATCGCCCCGGGGGACGCGTAGGTTCCGGGGAAGGGCTTCGGCCAACCTCGGTCCGGGCGGCCCGGGGCCGAACGCGGAGTTGGCGGGGCGTGGACCTGTCGATTCCGGCTGCGTCGGGTTTTGGCCCTGATTTCCGCGGGCGCTGCCTGCGCCGGGTGCTGTCACTACTGTCATGCCCCACTCAGGCCCGGCTGCCGGAAAGCCGGGCGGACGGGGGTGGAACGACCATGAGAGCCAGCAGAGAAGTGACCGGCAGGGCGCGTACGTTCGTCTCGCTCGCGGCGCTGGTCGCCGGGGGAGTGCTGTGGGCCGCGCCGAACGGCGCCGCGGCCCCGGCCGACCCGGGCGCCGCCCCGGCCCCGGCCGCCGCGGCGTCGTACACCATCGGGCAGTTCAACATGGCGGGCGGCAACGCTCAGCACGGTGACGACGGTGACGAGGCACCGGACGCCCTGGTGCGCAGCGTCCAGGACCGCAAGCCCGCCTTCATGACGCTGAACGAGGCGTGCAGGGACTGGTCGGACCGGCTCCAGTCGCAGCTCGGCGGCGAGTACACGGTGCTGTTCGACCCGGTGACCAGGAGCGCGGGAGGGCCGAACACCAAGTGCTACCACCCGGTGGGCGTGCCGGACGACCAGCGCACGGACTTCGGCAACGGCCTGCTCGTCCGCAACGACATGGGCTTCGACACTTCGACGCTCGTCGGCCACAGCCTCGGCACCTCGGCCGACCGCGAGCAGCGCGAGATGCTCTGCATGACCTCGCCCACCAGGCAGCTGGCCCTGTGCAGCGTGCACCTCACGCACAACAGCAAGTCCGAGCGCCGCAAGGAGTCCGCGAAGGCCAAGGAGATCCTCGACACCACGTACGCCGGATACACGAAGTACCTGGGCGGCGACCTCAACGCCGAGCCGCTGCACCAGGCGCCGGACAACTTCTACCACCCCGACTACGGGCGGGGAGCGGGCGGCCAGTTCAAGGAGGCCGACAGCCACTGCGGCAACAACCCGCACTGGGGCGACGTGATCGGCGGCTCACCCTTCCCGGTGATCCTCTGGTGCCGTGACGGCGAGGCCACGATGAGCGACGCGAACAAGAAGATCGACTACATCTTCGTGCCGATGGCGACGCACGTCGACTGGGCCGACGCCACGAACGCGGAGCACTCCGACCACAAGCTGCTGTGGGCCGGGGTCACCTTCTGAGGAGCCCGGGCCGACGGCGGTCGGAACGACGGCGGTTCCCCCCGGGTGGAGCGGGGGGAATCGCCCACCTCCATATGAACAGTGGGAAGTTGGGTGTCGAGTCGACCATGACGTGGATATGGTGCTGAGGCAGGAGTGCACGAGGACCGGGGGTGTACGCATTGCCGACCGCCATAGCCGTCACGGGCCCCGACCTCGTGCTGCCGTCGCCCGACCGGCACACCCCGTCGGCCGCCGTCCTCCAGTCGGCCGTGCGGCCCCCGCGGGCGTACTCCCTGGACAAGGCGCTCGCCGAGATGCACACCCTCATCGAGCAGCACGGCCACGTCATCGCCCTGTGCCCCGCCTCCGCGCCCGCGGTCGTCCGGCAGCGGCTGCACGCGGTCCGCTCCGTCCTGGAGAGCGACCGCATCGCCGTCGTCCGCTCCGACCTGCCGCCGCTCGGCCTCTCCGTACTCGCGCTCCAGCTGCGGCAGCTGTCGGTCTGTGACTTCAGTCCCGGCGTCCTGGCCTGCGCCGCCCGGCTCCTCTCCCACTACATCTACGCGGGCGCCCTGCTCACCTCGGTCACCAGGCTCGACCGCGTCCCCGTCACCCTCAAGACACACGCCAAGTCCTGGCTGCCCGGCACCCAGTTCGCCGTCCTCGCCACCCCGCGCCCCGAACTCGTGAAGCTCTCCGGCGGCAACGGAACGGCCCTGCCGGGGCCGGGATTCGGCACCCGCCTGCTCTACGCCCCCGGCAAGCTGGCCCCCGACTGGGTGACCGGCACCCTCGCCCCCGCCTGGCGCTCCCAGGACGTCACCGAGACGACGCTGCCCGGCGAATCCGCGCGCTGGTGGGCCACCGGCAGGCTCGTCGAGTTCGCCGCGGCCATCCCCGACATCTCCGTCCTCTACCAACTCGTCTCGTCCGTCCGCCGAGACGACTGCCACTGGTGCGGCCTCGAACTCATCGGCGACCGCTGCGCGTTCTGCGCCGCGCCCCTGCCGCCGCCCGCCGAGCGCCCCGCGCCCCCGGTGCGCGCCCTCACCTCCACCGGCACCCGGCCCCGCCCCGGCAACGGCGGCCCACGGCACGACGCGACCGCCCTGCCCCGCGGCGCGACCTAGGTCAGGACCACCCGCCCCCGCACCTCGTACGCGACCGACGACCGCACGTGCGCCACCCCGCTCACTGTCCGTAGCCAACCGCACTCGATCGAGGTAGTCCGGCCCATGAACTCACGCCAGCGCCGCGGCGTCATCCTGCTGGTCCTTTCGGTCCTGTGCGCGATCGGCGCGTTCGCGGGCGTCCTGTCGGTGATCCGCGACGTGAATGCGAAGGTCGGCCCCGAAGTCCCCGCGTACAAGCTCAAGGACGACATCGCGCCCTACAAGGAGCTGACGTCCGACCAGTTCGAGAAGGTCGAGATGCCCGAGCGCTGGCTGTCCGACAACGCCGTCACCGACCTCCGGCAGATCCGCGGCAAGATCGCCGTCACCCAGCTGCGCAAGGGCTCGCTGCTGCAGTCCGACATGATCGTGAAACGGCCCGAACTCGGCCCGGGCCAGCAGGAGATCGCCATCATGATCGACGCCGCGACGGGCGTCGCCGGAAAGATCACGCCCGGCTCGACGGTCAACATCTACGCCACCTTCAAGGGCGAGGCCGACAACGCGAAGGACCAGTCCAAAGTCATCGTGGAGGGTGCCAGGGTGCTCGACGTCGGCAAGCTGACCCCGCTCGAACCGAACCAGGACGACCGCACCCGCCGCAGGGCCACCGAGGCGGTGCCCATCACGTTCGCCCTCGGCACCGCCGACGCCCAGCGCGTCGCGTACGCCGAGTCGTTCGCCACGCACGTCCGGCTCGCCCTGGTCGGCGCGGGCGGCGACGCGACCGTACCGCCCCGAGACCGGACGTACACCCTCGACGAGGACAAGTAGGAGGTCACGTATGACCACTCGGATCCTCCCCGCCGTCGGAGACATCGACGCGGCCCGCGCCCTATCCACGCTCACCGACCAGCTGCCCGACACCGAACCCGCGCTGCCGGTCGGCGACTCCACGGCGCTGCTCGACACCCTCGCGCACCTCGCCGCCGAGTCGGTCGACGAGCTGCCCGAGGTCGTCCTCGTCCACGAGCGGATCGGTCCCGTCCCCGCCCTCGACCTCATCCGCGACCTCGTCCTGCGCTTCCCCGCGGTCGGCGTCGTCCTGATCACCGCCGACACCGGCCCCGGACTCCTCACCGCCGCCATGGACTCCGGGGCACGCGGCATCGTCGGCCTCCCGCTCGCCTACGACGCCCTCGCCGAGCGCGTCCAGGCGGCCGCCGCCTGGTCCACCGGGATGCGGCGCCACCTGGGCAACGGCAGCGGCGGCCTCGAGCTGTACGCGGGCAACGGCGCCGGACCCGGCTCGGGCACCGTCGTCGCGGTCAGCGGGGCCAAGGGCGGCGTCGGGGCGACCGTCACCGCCGTCCAGCTCGCCCTCGCCGCCAACGCCTCGGGGCGCACCGTCGCCCTCCTCGACCTCGACCTGCAGTCCGGCGACGTCGCCTCCTACCTCGACGTGCAGTTCCGGCGCTCCGTCGCCGACCTCGCGGCGATCAGCGACATCACCCCGCGCGTCCTCCAGGACGCCGTCTACACCCACGAGACCGGCATCGGCCTGCTCCTCGCCCCCGCCGAGGGCGAACGCGGCGAAGAGGTCACCGACCGCGTCGCCCGCCAGATCATCGGCGCCCTGCGCACCCGCTACGACGTCGTGATCGTCGACTGCGGCGCCTACGTCACCGGGGCGAGCGCCACCGCGGTGGAACTCGCCGACCAGGCGCTGCTCCTCGTCACCCCCGACGTCGTGGCCGTCCGCGCCGCCAAACGCATGGTGCGCCTCTGGGACCGCCTGCAGATCCGCAAGGCGGAGGAGACCGTCACCGTCGTCAACCGGCACGGCAGGACCGCGGAGATCCAGCCCTCCCTGGTGGAGCGCGTCACCGGCACGAGAACGGCCCGTTCCACCGTGCCCGCCTGCTTCAAGGAGCTGCAGGGCGCGGTCGACGCGGGCCGCATGCAGGACCTGGAGAGCCGCTCCACGGTCAAGCAGGCGCTGTGGGCCCTCGCGGGCGAACTCGGCCTCGTCGACGGCGACACCGCGGCCGGCACCAAGCGCTCCGGCCTCGCCCTGCGCAGAAAGGCGGCGGGCGGCGACCGGGGCGCGGTCACCCTCGAATTCGCCGGCATGTTCCCGCTCCTCCTCGTCGTCATGACGCTCCTCTGGCAGTGCGCGCTGTACGGGTACTCGTACTCACTCGCGGGCAACGCGGCGGACGAGGCGGCGCGGGCGTACACGGCGGCGCGTGCGGTGGGGGAGGGCGCGGACGGGGCCTGCGACGCGGCGGGCAAGGAGCATCTGCCCGGTGCCTGGCAGGGCGCGGAGATCTCGTGCGGGGAGGAGGGCGGCGTGTACAAGGCCCACGTGCGGGTCGACGTGCCGGTGTTCTTCCCCGGCTTCGACGCGGGGTGGAAGGTTCACGGGGAGGCGGGCGCGGCGAAGGAGGGGGACGACGGGTGACGCGGCGCGGGTTCTTCGTGAGGCTCCGGGGCCGCCGGGGGCGGGACGGGCGCCGCCGCTGGGGCGACCGGGGCGTATCCATGCTGGAGTTCGCCGGCTTCCTGCCGATCCTGCTGCTCGTCGGCCTGGCCGCGATCCAGCTGGGCCTGGTGGGGTACGCCGCCAACCAGGCCGGGTCCGGCGCCCGCGCCGCGGCCCGCGCGGCCTCGCAGGGCGACTCCGGGGAGGCGGCGGGGGCGGCGGCGATGGACGGCGACCTGGACTCCTCCGTCGATGTCGGGATCGGCGCCGAGACCACGACCGCGACCGTCGAGGTCCAGGTCCCGACCCTGCTTCCCTTCATCGGCTCGGACTGGAGCGTCACCAAGCACGCCACCATGCCGAACGACGACGACCCCGCGGACGACTGACGCCCGCCTGAAACCAGGTATCGACGAAGGAGGTTGAGAGGACACCATGAGCCTGCGCGACCGCGTGGCCCCCACCCGCCAGACCGAGCCCAGCCGCGACGACGGCCTCGTCGCCGTCTACCGCTCCAAGCTCCTGGAGGAGATCGACCTCGCCGAGATGTCGTCGCTCGCGGCGGCCGACCGCCGGGTCCGCCTCGAACGAGTGCTCGGCCACATCATCAGCCGCGAGGGCCCCGTCCTCTCCACCTCCGAACGCGCCCAGCTGATCCGCCGCGTCGTCGACGAAGCCCTCGGACTGGGCGTACTCGAACCGCTCCTCGCCGACACCTCCATCACGGAGATCATGGTCAACGGCCCCGACTCGATCTTCGTCGAGCGCGCGGGGCGCGTGGAACAGCTCCCCCTGCGCTTCGCCTCGAACGAGCAGCTGATGCAGACCATCGAACGCATCGTCTCCACGGTCAACCGCCGCGTGGACGAGTCGAACCCGATGGTCGACGCCCGCCTGCCCACCGGCGAACGCGTCAACGTCATCATCCCGCCGCTCGCCCTGACCGGCGCCACCCTCACCATCCGCCGCTTCCCCCGTGCCTACACACTCCCCGAACTCATCGGCCTCGGCTCCCTCGACGAGCACATGCTGATGCTGCTCGCCGCGTTCGTGCGGGCCCGCTTCAACCTCATCGTCAGCGGCGGCACGGGCACCGGCAAGACCACCCTCCTCAACGCCCTCTCCGGCCTCATCCCCGCCCACGAACGCATCATCACCATCGAGGACTCCGCCGAGCTCCAGCTCCAGCAGGACCACGTCATCCGCCTCGAATCCCGGCCCGCCAACGTCGAGGGCAAGGGCCAGATCACCATCCGCGACCTCGTACGCAACTCCCTGCGCATGCGACCCGACCGCATCATCGTCGGCGAGGTCCGCGGCGGCGAGACCCTCGACATGCTCCAGGCGATGTCGACCGGCCACGACGGCTCCCTGGCGACCGTCCACGCGAACACCGCGGAGGACGCCCTGATGCGCCTGCAGACCCTCGGCTCCATGTCGGAGGTCCAGATCCCCTTCGAGGCCCTGAAGGACCAGATCAACTCGGCCGTCGACGTCGTCATCCAGCTGGCCAGGCACGGTGACGGCTCCCGCAAGGTCGCCGAGATCGTGCTGCTCGTCAGCCACGGCCGCCAGCAGTTCCGCATCGTGCCGGTCACCCGCTTCGTGCCGTACCCGCTCGGCGCCGACCGCGTCGTGCACGGCCGCTTCGAGCACCTGCCGCTGCCCCGCGAGGTCGCCGACAAGCTGTACGTCGCCAACGAACCGGTGCCGCCGGCCTTCGGTGTGGCGGAGGCCATCGACGTACTGGACACGAGGGAAGCGATCGGATGAACGACCCCGCCGCCCTCGCACTGGGCGCCACGATCCTCACGGGCACACTCGCCGTCGCCGGCATCCACACGTACGCGTCGGGGCGCGCCCAGCGCCAGGCCCTGGCCGACCGCCTGGCGCTCGGCCCCGGCTCGGGGGACGGCGGCCCGGCCGGCCGCGCCCGTCGCTTCGCCGCCGTCGACCGCCGCCTGCGCCGTACCCGCCTGGGCCGCTCCCTGCACCTGCGCCTGTCGGCCACCGGACTCGACCTGACACCAGGCGAGTTCTTCACCTACGTCGTCGCGGTGGTCGCCGCCCTCTGGCTGACGGCGGCGGCCACGCTCGCCCCCTTCTTCGGCCCGATCGCGGGAGTGGTCGCCGTCTGGAGCGCGGTCGCCTTCCTCAACTGGCAGCGACAGAAGCGCATCGAGGCGTTCATCAACCAGCTCCCCGACGTGGCACGCATCCTGGCCAACGCGACGGCGGCGGGCCTGGCCCTGCGCACGTCGCTCGCCATGGCGGCGGAGGAGCTGGAGGCCCCCGCGGGCGAGGAACTCAGCCACGTCGCCGACCAGTTGACCCTGGGCCGCTCCATCGACGACACCCTCGGAGAACTGGCCGAACGCCTGCCGTCCCGCGAGCTGATAGTCCTGGTCACCACCCTCGTCCTCTCCAACAAGGCGGGCGGCACGGTGGTCAACTCGCTGCGCAACCTCACCCAGACCCTGGAGGACAGGAAGGAGACCCGGCGCGAGGTCCGCACGATGCTGTCGGAGGTCCACGCGACGGCGTTCACGGTTCCCCTGCTCGGCCTGGGCTCCCTGCTCCTCATCAACTCCTCGAACGAGGGCGCGCTGGAGCGCGTGACGGGCTCACCGCTCGGCCAGACACTGATCCTCATCTCGCTCGGCCTGTACGGGATCGGCTTCTTCGTGATCAGACGCCTCGGAAAGATCGAGGTCTAGAAGTACCGTACAAGAAGGGAGGGTTACGTTGCTGGGCATGCTGCTAGCGGTCGCGATGGGCCTCGCTGTGGCGGGCGTCTGCCAGGGCATCCGCATGTACCGCGCGGACGCGAAGCTCCCCTCCGACCTGGCCATCGCCCTGGAGGTCGGCGCGACCCGCGTCTCGGTGGCGGGCTCCGCGGTCGACCGCCTCGGCATGCGCTTCGCCCCCTTCGTGCTGCGCCTGATGGGCCCGAAGCGCGTCGACGCCAAGCGGCGCAGGATCGACATGGCGGGCAACCCGGGCGGGCTGACCATCGACCGCTACGCCGCGCGCCGCGCGGTCTACGGCGTCTTCGGCCTCGTCCTCGGCCTGGTCTTCCTGACCAACGGCTCCCCGCTCTTCGGCCTGCTCACCCTGGTCTTCGGCGCGGTGGCGGCCGACGCGCTGATCTGGCAGGCGATCCGCGAACGCCGCGAGGTCATCGACCGCACGCTCCCCGACTTCCTGGACGTCCTGGCCGTCGTCGTCTCGGCGGGCCTCGGCTTCCGCCAGGCGCTCGACCGCGTCGCCGAACGGTACGAGGGCCCGTGGGCGGACGAACTCCGCATCACCCTGCGCCAGATGGACATGGGGGTCAGCCGCCGCCAGGCCTTCGACGAGCTCCGCCGCCGCAACGCGTCCGAGCAGGTCGCCCAGTTCGTCTCGGCGCTCCAGCAGGGCGAGGAGCTGGGCTCCCCGATCGCCGACACCCTGATCCAACTCGCCACGGACATGCGCCGCACCGACGCGCAGAACTCCCGCCGCAGAGCGGCGAAGACGATCCCCAAGGCGACGATGGTGACACTCGTCTTCATGCTCCCGGCCACGATGATCCTGATCGCCGCGGGCATGTTCCTCGGCTCGGGCTCCGACTTCGGCTCGATCCTGGGCCGTTAACACCAGGAGCGAGCACCAGGTTCGCGAAATCTCTTCGCGGATGCAACTCGATGTGGGACAGTCGGAATTGAGCTCACGGTTCGCGGGAGGGGACTTCGTGCATGGTGATCTCACCGAGAGGGAAGAGAACCCGCCAACTTGGCGACGCCGCGCGCCGGTTGGCGCATCCGTCGCGCAGAGTTGCTGCCGTTGTACGCGTGGTGGCGTACGTTGCCTCTGACTGCAACGGTCGCGGTATCGGGTGGGAGAGAAGGGGCCGTCGTGCTGAAGGATCGCGCGCTCAAAGTCTGGGTCGACTGGACGGTCGCCGTGGCGTCCCGGGTTCGGGGGAGGGGACGGGATGCGGGGGCGGGGTTTGTGGAGTATGCGGGGTTGATGATTCTTATTGCGGGGATCTTCACGTTGATCGACCAGCTGGGGCTGGACGGCACGATCTCCGGAGCCATCGGGGACGCGGTCGACGACGTGGTCGGCGGCTGAGGACCGCAGATCTCCGTAGCGATAAAGGGCAGACTCTCCCGATATACATATGGATGACGGGAATTCTGCTCTTCGTCGCGTTCGCCTTCTTCGCTTTCGCCCAGGCCGCGTCGGCCCGTAACGGCGCCCAATCGGCGGCTGACGCCGCCGCTTTGGCTGCGGCCCAGGACGCCAGGGATGAACTCGTCGATGGATTAGAGCTGTCCATTGGCGAAAGTGACGACTGGCTGGACTGGCTCGTGGGAGACAAGTTCACCGGCGCCGGCGCCCGAGGTGCGGCGCAGGCACTGGCCGCTGACAACGATGCGACCGTCATCGGCTTCGGGCCGGACGAAGTGAACGGCTCCCCGGGCTTCTGGGCGCAGATCGAAACCACGTACACCGTAGGCGACTCGATCATCCCGGGCACGGAATCGAAGCACGCGAAGGCCGAGGCGACGGCTGTCATCGAACCGCGCTGCGAGGTCGACCCGTCCGCCGATCCGGAGAAACCCGTGGAATTGACGTGTGAAGGTGACGAACCCTTCGAGATCGATCCGGACGACTTCGAATTGGGTGACCTCCCCGACGCGTCCGTCCTCTTCTCTGTTCACCTGGCCGACTGACAAGCGATCGACGAGAGAGGGAGGCTGTAGTGATGGACATTCGGCGCACCATGACGACCCGCAGGGCAATGACCGCTGTGGCGATCGCGACCGGGCTCGTTCTCACAATCGCCGGTTGCGGTGGCGGGGAAGATGACGACAAGCCCGACAAGACCGGTTCTTCGTCGTCATCGTCGGGGAAGGGCGGGGACGATGAGGGGCCGAAGGAGGACGGGGCCCCACCGGCGGACAAGGTCCTGGCGGAGACCAGGGACGGTGACGTCGGTGTCAAAATCACGTCGGCTCTCCGTGACGGAGGCGGCTTCGTCACTGTTTCGGGCACTGTCACCAATAACGGGGACCGGTCCTGGATGGGTGCCGACTGGGCCAGCGACGAACGTGAGTTGCGGTCCAATGGAGGTTCCCTGTCCGGTGCCAGCCTCGTGGACACAAAGGGCAAGAAGAAGTACCTGGTCCTCAGGGACACGTCAGGGCGTTGCCTCTGCACCAAGTTCGACGGGCGCGTGAAGCAGGGAGAAACGGCTAACTGGTTCGCGCAGTTCCCTGCTCCTCCCGAGGGGACCGGCACCGTCACCTTCCAGGTGGGATCGATGCCCCCCGCCCCCCTCGACATCTCCGACGGCGAGTGACCCATGACCCGCCACCTCCACCGCGCCACCACCGCCGCCACCCTCACCGTCCTGGCCCTGCTCCTCGTACCCGCGCCCGCCCTCGCCGACGACGAAGACCCCAGCGCACCCCCCGGCAGCACAACCACCTCCCCACCCCCCAAAGTCGACGCCACCAGCCCGGGGCTGAAGCTCGCCGACGGCGCGACCCTCGCCCCGGCCAAGGTGCTGGACATCAAGTCCGTCGTCGAGGACCTCGGCGGCGAGGAGCGGCGCGAGGACACCAACACGGACGTGAAGTTCGCGTTGCAGGCGGAGGTGCTGTTCCCCAAGGACAGCCCGAAGCTGAACCCCGAGGCGAACGCCCGGATCAAGGCGATCGCCGAGGAGGCGAAGAACCAGAAGGCCACGGACGTCAGGGTGTTCGGCTTCACGGACAGCCTCGGCAGTTACAGCCACGGGAAGAAGCTGTCCCGCGACCGCGCGGAAGCCGTGCACGACAGACTCGCGGCCTACCTCGGCCCCGAGGTCACGTACTCCGTGCGCGGCTACAGCGAGGACTACCCGATCGCGGACAACGGCTCCGAGGAGGGCCGTACGAAGAACCGCCGGGTGGAAGTCTCCTTCCCGCGCGGCAGCACGGGGACCGAGTCCGGCTCGGAGTCGGAGTCCGGCTCCGAGTCGGACGGCACTACGAGCTGAGCCACGGGTAACGCCCCACGTCCCCGCCCGCGTAATCCGGATCCAGATAGATGAAGCAGCGCTGGATCAGCCAGTCCCGGATCTCGAAGACGTCGCAGAAGCGGCCCGCGCCCCAGCCGGGCAGCCCTTCGCGCCACGCCCCGTCCCGGTGCTCGCCATGGCTCGTGCCCTCGCAGACGACGGTGTCCGTGCCGGAGAAGACCCAGTTGAAGTCGGCGTAGTGGTGCGTGATGGAGCGGATCGTGCCGCCCACGTCGCCGAACATCCGCCCGATGGCCGCCTTGCCGTCGGCGAGGCCCCACTTGGGGAAGTACACCTGGGCGTCGTCCGCGAAGAGGTCGAGGAGCGGGGCGCCGTCGGAGGTCCTGCCGCCCCGGTCGAAGGCCTTGAGGTAGGCGAGCGCGACCGACTTGCGCTGCTCGTCCGTCATGGTGTGCCGGGTCACTGTCACACGGGTGGAGTCTGACGGCTGCCGGCCGCGCGTCAAGGGCCCGCGGCGCGGCGCCGGGCGCACCCGATGTCAGGATTGCCCCATGACCAGCCACGCAAGCCAGGACCCCGGGGCCACCGGCGGCCCCCGCACGTTCGACGACCTCGTCGCCGAGGCCGAGGCCGCGCCCACCGAAGGGTGGGACTTCTCCTGGTTCGAGGGCCGGGCCACCGAGGCGCGGCCCTCGTGGCGGTACGCCGAGGCCATGGCGGACCGCCTCGCCACCGCCTCCGCGAGCCTCGACATCCAGACCGGCGGCGGCGAGGTCCTGGCCCTGGCCGCCACCCTGCCGCCGCTCGCCGTCGCCACGGAAGGCTGGCCCGCGAACGTCGCGAAGGCCACCGCCCTGCTCCACCCACGCGGCGTGGCCGTTGTCGCCTCGCCCGAGGACGCCCCGCTGCCGTTCGCGGACGGCGCCTTCGACCTCGTCACCAGCCGGCACCCGGTGAAGGCCCACTTCGACGAGATCGCGCGCGTACTGCGCCCCGGCGGCACGTACTTCGCTCAACACGTCGGGCCCGCCAGCGTCTTCGAGGTCGTCGAGTACTTCCTCGGACCGCAGCCGGCGGAGGTCAGGAACAGCCGCCACCCCGACATCGAGCGCGCCGAGGCCGAGGCGGCGGGCCTGGAGGTCGTGGACCTGCGGGCCGAGCGGCTGCGGATCGAGTTCCACGACATCGGCGCGGTCGTCCACTTCCTGCGCAAGGTGGTGTGGATGGTCCCGGGCTTCAGCGTCGCGGAGTACCGGCCGCGACTGCGCGAACTGCACGACCGGATCGAGGCGGAGGGCCCCTTCGTCGCCCACAGCACCCGGCACCTCTTCGACCTGCGCAAGCCGTAGCCGCTGGAACACATCACGCGCACCGCTCAATTCGTGACGTATGGCCGCGAATCCGAGCCCCGATTCCTCATCGTTATCAATACTGGCTCGATCCGCCTCTGAACGTCACGTAAGTTCAGACCAAGGCTAATTCGCGTGAGCAAATCTGCGCGGCGGTGCCGTGCGGCGGAGGGGGCCGCGCGGCGCCGCGAGCCGTCCCCCGGAGCCGGTCCCCGAACCGTCACCGCACGCCGCCCCCGGCCCCGTGCACGACGATCCGCGCACCCCGGCGTACGCCCCAGCCCGCCATCGCCCCGGCCTCCGCCTCGATCACGTGCCTGGCCCTCGGCCGCGGCAGCCCGATACGTCCCGGACGCATCGTCCGGACGGACAGCACCCGCAGCTCGCGGTCGAGATACGCCACATCAATGGCGAAGCGCATCCGAACGGTGTGCACGCTGCTCGCCGGTGACAGCAGGAGCGCGCCCGTCATCCCCGTACGCCCGAGCAGCCCCCGCCGCCGCGCCCGCGCCGAGTCCGCGATCTCCAGAGGGATCTCCGCAGACGCCTCAGGCGCGATCGGTGAAGAGGGAGTACCGAGGGTCGGGTCCGCGCGGCCCGGCAAAGGGGCAGAGACCGTCATCGTCGCCATGACCGCGAAATTAGCGGCCCGGCCACCCGGGGCGTCAAGCGCGCGAACCGCGCGGGGGTCCCTCTTGGGGGTACCGACGCGCACGGCCGGAATTCGCCTTCGAACCCCCGATTCCGCCGGTGGAACGGGATCGCGCAGTCGTCGGCCGGTCTCGGAGAGTAGTTGTGGCGCGCCAATGCACCCATCAGCACTTACGAAGGGTTATGGTGGAAACCCCCCCTCGGGCCGGTCCGTCTCCCCCCCACGGACCGGCCCGATTTTTTGTGCCCGAAGATCTTCGTCCGGTTATCGTCATGGGCATGTCTAACGAGCACCCCCCTCCGCCCCCTCCGCAGCCCGGCCCCCAGTCCAACCCCCAGTCCAGCCTGCCCACCTACAACGGCCCCGCCCAGGACCCGGGCTACGGCCAGGCTTATGGCCAGGGCTACGGGCAGGGCTACGGACAAGGTTATGGACAGGGCTACGGTCCGGGCCCCGGGTACGGATACGGGCAGGGTCCGACGGCCCCGTTCCGGATGCCCGGCGTGGTCCGCGCCGCGCAGATCGTGACCTGGGTGCTCGCCGGACTCACCGTCCTCGGCACCGTCATCCTGATCGCCATCGCCAACCCCGAGACGGCGGGCGCGGCCCTCGGCGTGAACATCTGCCTCCTGGTCGCGGCCGGCATGGCCTTCCGCTTCGGCACCGCGGGCAACGGCATCCGCGTCACCTGCATCGTCCTGATGAGCGTGCAGATCGCCTTCGGCCTCGGCGGCACGGCCGCGGGCAACCCGGGCGGACTGCTGCCGCTGCTCGGCGCGATAGCCGTCGTCGTCCTGCTCTCGCAGGGCACGGCGGGCGCGTGGTTCAAGCGGCCGCGGGCCTGACACGGCCGGCCCAACGCGCGCCACCTGGCGAAGACGGCCCGGGGCCCCTGGCCGGAACGCACCGCGTCCGGCCCGGGGCCCCGCCACGTCACGTCACCCGTCGGTTCAGCCCCGCCCGGCCCAGATGTTGGTGCCCGGCGTCGACACCGCGAACGTGTCGATCGCGGAGAGCTCGCTCTCCGTCAGCTTCGGGCCCGCGAGCGCCGCCACGTTCTCCTCCAGCTGCTTGACGCTGGAGGCGCCGATCAGCGCGGAGGTCATCCGCTCGTCGCGGAGCACCCAGTTCAGCGCGAGTTGGGCGAGGGACTGGCCGCGGCCTGCCGCGATGTCGTTCAGGCCGTTCAGCCGCCGCACGACCTCGTCGCTCAGCAGGTCCGGGTCGAGCGACTTGCCCTGGGTGGCGCGTGAACCCTCGGGGATCCCCTTCAAGTACTTGTTCGTGAGCAGGCCCTGGGCGAGCGGCACGAAGGAGATGCACCCCATGCCCGCCTCCTCCAGGGTGTCGAGCAGCCCGTCCTCCTCGGTCCAGCGGTTGATCATCGAGTACGAGGGCTGGTGGATGAGGGCGGGGACGCCCATCTCCCGCAGCAGGCGCGCCGCCCGCGCGGTCTGCTCGCTGTTGTACGAGGAGACGCCCACGTAGAGCGCCTTGCCCTGCTGGACGGCCGAGGCGAGGGCGCCCATCGTCTCCTCGAGCGGAGTCTCCGGGTCGAAGCGGTGGGAGTAGAAGATGTCCACGTAGTCGACACCCATCCGCCTGAGCGACGCGTCGAGGGACGACAGCAAATACTTTCGACTGCCCCACTCGCCGTACGGGCCGGGGTGCATGAGGTAGCCGGCCTTGGTCGAGAGGACCAGCTCGTCACGGTACGGGGCGAAGTCCTGCGCGAAGACCTTGCCGAAGTTGAGCTCCGCGGAGCCGGCCGGCGGACCGTAGTTGTTCGCCAGGTCGAAGTGCGTGACGCCCAGGTCGAAGGCGCGGCGCAGGATCCCGCGCTGCGTCTCCAGGGCCTTGTCGTCGCCGAAGTTGTGCCAGAGCCCGAGGGACACCGCGGGCAATTTCAGACCGCTGCGGCCCGTCCGCCGGTACTCCATCGAGTCGTAACGGTCCGGTGCCGCGCGATACAGAGACGTGTCGTTCATGGGGACGAAGCTACTTCAGCGCCCTGGCACCCGACTGTGGAGGGACGCTCGAGCGGCGGTAGGGTGTCGCCCTCGGGGTTGCTCTGGGCGCGCCCCTGGAGGATCGCCATCTGCTGGAGGCTGACACACGTGAACCTGCGCGACCTGGTGTACGGACTTTACGCACGCCGGGTGGAAGGCCGCCTCGACCACGACCAGGTGCCCAAGCACATCGGGGTCATCCTCGACGGCAACCGCCGCTGGGCGAAGGCGGCGGGCGGGACCACCGCAGAGGGCCACCAGGCGGGCGCACACAAGATCGAGGAGTTCCTCGGCTGGTGCGCCGAGACGGACGTCGAGGTCGTGACGTTGTGGATGCTGTCCACCGACAACTTCGACCGGCCCGACGACGAGCTGAAGCCGCTCCTCGGCATCATCGAGGCCACCGTCCGCTCGCTCGTCGCCGACGGCCGCTGGCGCGTGCACCACGTCGGCGCGCTGGACCTGCTGCCCGCCCACACCCAGATGGTGATGAAGGAAGCCGAAGAGGCGACCCGGACCAACACCGGGATACTGGTCAACGTCGCCGTCGGCTACGGCGGCCGCCAGGAGATCGCCGACGCGGTCCGCTCGCTGCTCCTGGAGCAGGCGGACAAGGGCAGCAGCCTGGAGGAGGTCGCGGAGAGCGTCGACATCGACCAGATCTCCAAGCACCTCTACACCAGCGGCCAGCCGGACCCCGACCTGGTGATCCGAACGAGTGGTGAGCAGCGTCTCTCCGGATTCATGCTCTGGCAGTCCGCCCACTCCGAGTACTACTTCTGCGAAGTCTTCTGGCCGGCCTTCCGCAAGGTCGACTTCCTGCGCGCGCTGCGTGACTACGCGGCCCGCCACCGCCGCTACGGCGGCTGACCGGGCACGCCCCTGAGGTCGGGGTAACCCGGAGTTAACCAACGCGTCGTCATATGCCATGGCATGGCTGCGCTTGTTCGAGGGAATAAGCCTTCCAGGTCGACGTCTCAGCAGTATCCGACAGGGACGTCGTATCTCAGCGGGCGGCATGAGCCGTCCGCCCGGGAGGCCCGTTGCACCAGGACGACCGTGTGAGCAGCACGGGCGACGTGGAGGGCCGGCGCTCGGCCCGCGCACCGCGGCCCGTGACCGGTCCGGCTCACACCCGCCGGATCGCCCCCGGCATCCCTCCCGTCGCTCCCCGACCTCATCCGAGGGGGTACGTCCTTCCGTGGTGACCAGCACAAAGCGCCGCATGCCCGACAGGCGCACCTATGTTCTCGACACCAGCGTCCTGCTGGCCGACCCGAACGCCCTGACCCGCTTCGACGAGCACGAAGTCGTGCTGCCCGTCGTCGTGGTGACGGAGCTGGAGGCCAAGCGGCACCATCCGGAGCTCGGCTACTTCGCCCGGCAGGCGCTGCGCCTGCTGGACGACTTCCGTATCCGGCACGGCCGCCTGGACGCCCCGATCCCGATCGGGGACCTGGGCGGTTCGCTGCGCGTCGAGCTCAACCACTCCGATCCCGGCGTACTTCCGGCCGGCTACCGGTTGGGGGACAACGACTCACGGATTCTCGCCGTCGCGCGCAACCTCCAGGCGGAGGGGTACGACGTCACCGTCGTCTCCAAGGACCTGCCGCTCAGGATCAAGGCGTCCTCGGTCGGCCTCCTCGCCGAGGAGTACCGCGCCGAGCTCGCCATCACGGACTCCGGCTGGACCGGCATGTCCGAACTGACGCTCTCGGCCGAACAGGTGGACCTCCTCTTCGAAGAGGACACCCTGTACGTCCCCGAGGCGGCCGACCTGCCCGTGCACACGGGGCTCACCATCCAGTCGGAGCGGGGCAAGGCGCTGGGCCGCGTCACGTCCGAGGGCAACGTCCGCCTCGTACGCGGGGATCGGGAGGCCTTCGGCATCAAGGGCCGCAGCGCCGAGCAGCGGATCGCGCTCGATCTGCTCCTCGACCCGGACGTCGGCATCGTCTCGATGGGCGGCCGCGCGGGCACCGGCAAGTCGGCGCTGGCGCTCTGCGCGGGCCTGGAGGCCGTCCTGGAGCGCCGGCAGCACCAGAAGGTGATGGTCTTCCGGCCGCTGTACGCGGTGGGCGGGCAGGAGCTCGGCTATCTGCCCGGCACCGAGGCGGAGAAGATGGGCCCCTGGGCGCAGGCGGTCTTCGACACGCTCGGTTCGGTGGCGGGCAAGGAGGTCATCGAGGAGGTCACGGCGCGCGGGATGCTCGAAGTGCTGCCGCTCACCCATATCCGGGGGCGCTCGCTGCACGACGCCTTCGTGATCGTGGACGAGGCGCAATCCCTGGAGCGGAACGTCCTGTTGACCGTTCTGTCCAGGATCGGGGCGAACTCCCGTGTCGTACTGACCCATGACGTGGCCCAGCGCGACAACCTCCGCGTCGGGCGGTACGACGGCGTGGTCGCCGTCGTCGAGAAGCTGAAGGGGCATCCGCTCTTCGCGCACGTCACGCTCACGCGGTCGGAGCGTTCGCAGATCGCGGCCCTGGTGACCGAAATGCTGGAGGACGGTCACCTCTGAGGCACATGACGGCAATCGCACCGTAGTTGGCGCCGCCCGGCGAAGCGAAGGAGCCTAGCCGGGCGGCGTCTCAGTGCGCGCCTCTTTCCGTAAAACTCGTGGGGCAAACGGGGTGTGAGCTTTCCCACGCAACGGAGAATTGCCTTGCGGTGTCCGGCTGGGGCAGAGTCTGGGTCCTGTCAGGCCCCGCATGCGACACACCTGTACCCCCAGCGGTACCGAACACCAGAACTTCATAGTGACCGTCGCATGCCGCCCGAAGCACCACGCGACGCTCCCGTCACGGGAGTTGAGCACCGGGTCCGTGCCTCCCGTGACCGATCGCAAGCGGAGGCCAGTGCCAGGGGCACGATTGCGTCCGCGAGGTCACCTATGCGGGCGATGCTGGAAGGAAACCGTGTGAGCCGGATTTCGGTCCGGGGATTCGCCGTGGCATCTGCCACCGCGGTCACCACCGTCGGCGCTGTCGTGGGTGTCGCCTCGGGCAACACCCAGCCCTCGAACACGAACGACTTCGAGGCAGCTGCAAGCGATGCGACGCTCCTCGCAGACATCCCCGCGGGTCAGCAGGCGCAGGTCCAGACCGTCTCCCTGACGCAGCAGGCCGACGCGCAGGCCATGGCCGCCGACAACGCGGCGCGGAAGACCGCCGCGGAGGAGGCCCGCAAGCAGGCCGCCGCATCGGCGATCGAGAAGCAGAAGGCCGCGGCGAAGGCGGAGAAGGAGGAGGCGGCCAAGAAGGCCGCCGCCAAGAAGGAGCGTGAGGAGAAGGCCGAGAACAAGGCCAGCCGCTCCTCCGCCCGCGACGCCTCCAGCTTCTCGCCCCAGAGCTCTTACACGGTCGCTCAGGTCCAGGCGATGGCACGGCAGATGGTCCCCGGCGACCAGTTCCAGTGCTTCAGCAACATCGTCAACCACGAGTCCACGTGGAACTACAAGGCCACCAACGCCGGTTCCGGTGCGTACGGCCTCGTGCAGGCGCTGCCCGGTTCCAAGATGGCCTCGGCGGGCGCCGACTGGCAGACCAACCCGGCCACGCAGATCAAGTGGGGCCTCGGGTACATGAACGACCGCTACGGCAGCCCGTGCGGAGCCTGGAGCTTCTGGCAGGCGAACAGCTGGTACTAGGCCGGATCCGGCCCTACCGGTGCTCAACCTTGAGAGGCCCCTCACCGTCCTTCGGTGGGGGGTCTCTCCCGTGTACGGTCGGTGCGACAGCTCCAGGGGGGAGCGGTGGGGAACGACGGGGGTAGAGGACGGATCATGTCGCGAGTGCCAGGATGGCTCGGCCGGCTGGGCGCCGGGCTGAGTGAGATGGGCGAGAGGTTGAACGAGCAGCGCCGCGACGAGGACGCCGACTCCGAGACCGACGAGCCGGGAGTCTCCTCCGCCGAGGACACCGAACACGTGCCGCCGCCGCCCGCGTACGCGCCGGCCATAGCGGCCAGACCCGACCCTGTGGCCTCCATCCCGTGGGGCATGCGCGTCGCGGCCGAGGCCGGCTGGCGCCTCCTCGTCCTCGCGGGCACCCTCTGGGTCCTGATGAAGGTCATCAGCGCGGTGCAGCTCGTCGTGCTCGCCTTCGTAGCCGCGCTCCTGTTCACCGCGCTGCTGCAGCCCACCGTGGCCCGGCTGCGGCGGCTCGGGCTTCCGCGCGGCCTCGCGACGGCGGTCACGGCGATCCTCGGCTTCGTCATCATGGGCCTGGTCGGCTGGTTCGTGGTCTGGCAGGTCATGGAGAACGCCGACGAACTCTCCCGGCAGGTCCAGGGCGGCATCGAGGATCTGCGCAAGTGGCTCCTCAACAGCCCGTTCCACGTGACCGAGGACCAGATCAACGACATCGCCAAGAGCCTGCGGGACGCGGTCGGCTCCAACACCGAGGAGCTCACCTCCGCGGGCCTCGAAGGCGTCACCGTCATCGTCGAGATGCTGACCGGCATCCTGCTGGCGATGTTCTCGACGCTCTTCCTGCTCTACGACGGCAAGCGCATCTGGCAGTGGTTCCTGAAGCTGATGCCCGCCCAGGCGCGGCCCGGCATCGCGGGCGCGGGGCCGCGGGCGTGGCGCACGCTCACCGCGTATGTGCGCGGCACGGTGATAGTGGCTCTCATCGACGCCATCTTCATCGGCCTCGGCATCTACTTCCTCGGGGTGCCGATGGCGGTGCCGCTCGCCGTCATCATCTTCCTCGCCGCGTTCGTGCCGCTGGTCGGTGCCGTGGTCTCCGGCGCGCTCGCGGTGGTCGTCGCGCTGGTGACGCAGGGCGTGTTCACCGCGGTGATGGCGCTCGCGGTGGTCCTCGCGGTGCAGCAGATCGAGGGGCACATCCTGCAGCCGTTCATCCTCGGCCGCGCGGTGCGGGTGCATCCGCTGGCGGTGATCCTGTCCGTCGCCGCGGGCGGCATGGTCGCCGGGGTCGGCGGTGCGGTCGTGGCGGTACCGCTGGTGGCCGTCACCAACACGGTCGTCGGCTACCTGCGGGCGTACTCCCGCGAGGCGGCGCTCAAGCAGGCGCCGCAGCCGAGGGGGGCCACCGCCGTGGACGCCGCCCCGGCGGAGCCGCCGCAGCAGTAGCTCCGGGACACACGAAAACACCGGCCGGGCTGGAGGAATCCAGCCCGGCCGGTGTTTTCGAGGGTGCGGAGGTCACTCCGCGAGGTGCGCCTCGGAGTCCAGCGTGACGCCCACGGCCTGGATGACCGCGGCGATCTTGAACGCCTCCTGGATCGTCTCGCGGTCGACACCGGCCTTGCGCAGGACCTGCTCGTGCGAGTCCAGGCACTGGCCGCAGCCGTTGATCGCGGAGACCGCGAGGGACCACAGCTCGAAGTCGACCTTCTCGACGCCCGGGTTGCCGATGACGTTCATCCGCAGACCGGCGCGCATCGTCCCGTACTCCGGGTCGGAGAGCAGGTGACGCGTGCGGTAGAAGACGTTGTTCATCGCCATGACGGCGGCGGCCGACTTGGCGGCGGTGTACGCCTCGGGGGAGAGGTTGGCCTTCGCCTCGGGCTCCAGCTCGCGCAGCACCTTGGGGGAGCGGGACGCGATGGCGCAGGCCAGCACGGTGCCCCACAGCTGCTGCTGCGGCAGGTCCGAGTTGCCGATGACCGAGCCGAGGTTCAGCTTCAGGTCCTTGGCGTAGTCCGGTACGGCGGACTTCAGTTCGTCGAGTGCCATGTCAGAAGACTCCTGTTCACTCGCCCGAGAGCAGCGCGACCGGGTCGAGGGTCTCGTCGCCCTGGGTCCAGTTGCACGGGCAGAGCTCGTCGGTCTGCAGGGCGTCGAGGACCCGCAGGACCTCCTTGGGGTTACGGCCCACGGAACCGGCGGTCACCATCGTGAACTGGATCTCGTTGTTCTGGTCGACGATGAAGACGGCGCGCTGCGCGAAGCCGTCCGCGCCCTCGATGCCGAGCTCACGCATGAGCTCGTGCTTCGAGTCGGCCATCATCGGGAAGGGCAGGTCGGTGAGGTCCGGGTGGTCCTTGCGCCAGGCGTGGTGCACGAACTCGGAGTCACCGGAGAAGCCGAGGATCTGGGCGTCGCGGTCGGCGAACTCGTCGTTCAGCTTGCCGAACGCCGCGATCTCCGTCGGGCACACGAAGGTGAAGTCCTTGGGCCAAGCGAAGACGACCTTCCACTTGCCCTCGTAGGTCTTGTGGTTGATCTGCTCGAACTCCGCGCCCTTCTCAAGCGAGACGCAGGCGGTCAGGTCGAACTCGGGGAACTTGTCACCGACAGTGAGCACACGTACTCCTTGCAGCAGAGAGACTCCCTTTTGGGGAGTTTCCTGTGGGGTTGGACTGATGTCGATGGTGGCACAGGGTGCATTGATTACGGAAATAGCTAGAGTGGGTCGTGTTGATCGGAGGTGGTTATCAGTGCGAGCCATATATAGGGGAAAGCCGACAAACGGCAGGCAGCCGAGTCTTGCGCAGCTGCGCGCCTTCGCCGCCGTGGCCGAGCATCTGCACTTCCGGGACGCCGCGGCCGCGATCGGGATGAGTCAGCCCGCCCTCTCCGGGGCCGTGGCCGCGCTGGAGGAGGCACTGGGTGTCAAGCTCCTGGAGCGGACCACCCGGAAGGTGCTGCTCTCGCCCGCCGGCGAGCGGCTCGCCCTGCGGGTGAAGGCGGTCCTCGACGAGGTCGAGGCGCTCATGGAGGAGGCCGACGCCGTCAAGGCACCGTTCACCGGCGCGCTGCGGCTCGGCGTGATCCCGACCGTGGCGCCGTACCTGCTGCCCGCGGTGATCACGCTGGTCCACGACAAGTATCCCGACCTGGACCTCCAGGTGCACGAGGAGCAGACCTCCTCGCTCCTCGAAGGGCTCACGGCCGGACGGCTCGACCTGCTGCTGCTCGCGGTGCCGCTCGGGGTGCCGGGGGTGGCGGAGCTGCCGCTCTTCGACGAGGACTTCGTGCTCGTCACGCCGCTGGATCACTGGCTCGGCGGCCGCGAGGGCATTCCGCGCGAGGCGCTGAAGGAGCTGAACCTGCTGCTCCTCGACGAGGGGCACTGCCTGCGGGACCAGGCCCTCGACATCTGCCGGGAGGCGGGCCGCGCGGAGGCTCCCGTCACCACGACCGCCGCCGGGCTCTCCACGCTCGTCCAGCTGGTCGCGGGCGGGCTCGGCGTGACGCTGCTGCCGCGCACGGCTGTGCGGGTGGAGACGAGCCGCAGCAATCAGCTGCTCACCGGGTACTTCGCCGATCCGGCGCCGACCCGGCGGATCGCCCTCGCGATGCGGGCGGGGGCGGCGCGGGCCGCGGAGTACGAGGAGCTGGCGCGGGCCCTGAAGGAGGCGGTGCGGGCGTTGCCGGTGCGGGTGGTGGTGTGATCCCGCACCGGCGTACCGCCGCGATGCCGGTCCGCTGGCCGCGGGTCGGACGTGGCTGTCCGCGCAGCTCCCCGCGGCCCTGAAAGCAACCCCCGGCGCCGCCCCTGAAGGCCCCCTGGGCGCCGCCTCTGAAAGCCCCGGCGCCCGGAGCTACTCCGTGCGCAAGCCGTCCGGCCTCATCATGCGGCGCAGCGGTGGCAGGCTGAGGAGCGTGACGGCGGCCACCATCGCCGCGCCCGCGCCCGTCAGGGGCAGGAACGACCACCAGTCGGTGACCGACTTGTCGATCATGCGGGTCATGACCACGCCGAGGCCGAGACCGCCGATGATCGCGAGGCCGAGTCCGAGGGCGACCGGGACCGCCGTCTGCCACAGGAGCGACCACGCCATCGACGAGCGGCGCGTGCCGAACGCGGTGAGTGCCGCGAGCAGCCTCTTGCGCTCACGCAGTTGCTCGATCATCGAGACCAGCATGGAGGCCGCGATCAGCGTCATCGTGGCGCTCGCGCCGATCTGCAGACCGCGCGCGATGGACGCGTACTGCTTGTCGCGGTCGACCGACTTCAGGGTGTCCACACCGATGAACGGATCGATGCGGAGCGCCGTGTTGCGCACGTACTCCTCGGCGTCCGCCACCTTCGGGTCGGTCTTGACCCAGGAGGTCGTCGACGCGTCGTCCAGCTTCTTGACGTCGA
Source organism: Streptomyces sp. NPDC058284 (assembly GCF_042881135.1). Taxonomy (NCBI): domain Bacteria; kingdom Bacillati; phylum Actinomycetota; class Actinomycetes; order Kitasatosporales; family Streptomycetaceae; genus Streptomyces; species Streptomyces sp. NPDC058284. The sequence goes on along the minus strand of NZ_JBHVYE010000035.1, from coordinate 17,609 downwards.
TGGCGCCCGGCGTCGCGAAGATGCCGTCGATCTTCCTGCCGGACGGGTTGGGCCGCGCCTGGACGGTGGGCGTGTCCTTGGGCAGCGTCCACAGGACCGGGTCCGCCTTCTTGTGGAAGTCGGGGTCGGGCCCGACATTGACCGGCTTGCCGGGGCGTGCCGTCTGGTCCACCCAGCCGTTCTGCTCCTTGCTGCCGGTGTGCGAGATGAAGGTGTCGCCGTCCTTGCACGAGCCGATGGCCGCCAGCTCGCCCAGGGTCGCGCAGGTGCCGATGGTCACCTGCGTGGTCGGCGTGAGGTTGTTGACCTTCTTGCCGTCGGGGCGGGTGACGAACGCCTGCACGGTCCCGATGACCTTGGTGACGCCCTTGGTCGCGGCGAAGTCGTCGATCATCCGCTGGCTGAGGGGGCCACTGGCGGCCCCGCTGCGGACCGTGAGCTGGGCGCGCGTGGTGTCCTGCCCCGTGATCTCGTTGAAGTCGTCGTGCATGGACGCGAACATCATCTGCAGCGCCACCGCGCCCGCCACCGCGACGGTGATCCCGCTGACCGCGCGGGATGCGGTGCCGGTGGTCATCTGAAGCCTGCGGACGGCGAGTTGCCAGGGCACGGGCCCGCCGCGCAGTCGTCCCACGACGGCCTCGACGAGCCAGGGAAGCAGCGCGCTGAGCCCGATCAGGGAGAGCGCCGAACCCACCGCGATCGCGGTCACGTTGACGGCGTCGTTGCCCATGTCGCGGTCGATGCGGCCGGAGTAGAGCAGGATGCCGATGCCGAGGACCGGCAGGACGAGCCGCCACCACAGGCGGCGCTTGCGCTGCTTGGCGCCCCGGAACACGCCGAGGGGTTCGATGGCGACCGAGCGCAGCGAGATCAGCGTCACCAGGACCGCGGCCACCGGCACGGCCACCGCGACCAGCGCGACCAGGCCGGGCGACGGCACCATGTCGGAGGGGTAGGCGCTGACGTTCGTCAGGTCGACCACGCCCACCAGCTCCCGCAGGAGCAGGAAGAACACGGCACCCGCGGCGAGCCCGAGGAGCGCGCCGAACAGCGCTTCGCCCGCCGCGATCCTGCGCACCGCACGGGCGTCCGCGCCGACCAGGCGCAGGGCCGCGAGCCGCCGGTCGCGCCGGTCGCCGCCGAACCGGACGGCCGTGCCGATGAAGATCGCCACCGGGGTGAGGAGGACGACGCAGATCAGCACGACGAGCGCCATCAGGAACGGGTCGAGGGGCAGTGAGTCGTCCTGCCCGAAGCCCTCGACGCGGTAGTTGTTGCCCGTCGCGGTGATCTTGTCGCTGCCCGCGTAGTAGTAGAGCTCCACGGGTGAGAGGAGGCCCGCCTCGCCGATGGTGCCGGTCACGCGGTAGTCGCCGAAGCGTTCCTTGAGCAGCTTGTTCGCCGGGTCGTCGAGCAGGTCGCGCAGCGCGGGCGAGACGACCATCTCGCCGGGCGCGGGGAGCTTGTCGAGTCCGGGCGGCAGCGCCGGGCTCCTGCCGTCGGCGCGCACGAAGAAGCCGGTCAGGCTCTTCTCGCGGAACGTGGTACCGGTGTTGCGCATGACCACCGTCGACTCGGACGCCTTGACCGGCGAACCGTCGAGGGAGGAGTGCGGTGTGCGGGCGAACGACCGGTCGTCGCGGTTCTGCAGCATGTTCGGCACCGATGCGGCGCCGAGCAGCAGCGCGACGCCGAGGCCGACGCCGACAGCGGTCAGGACCGTGCGGATCCAGCCCTCGCGGCCGCCGCCCGTCGCGAACCGTATGCCCATGCCCAGGTCGCGCAGCCAGGCGGCGACTCCGGTCGGGGCCTTGGAGCTCGGCGCCGCTGTCGAGGGCCCCGGGCGCACTCGGGTGTCGCTCATGAGGCCCGCTCCATGTCACGGGACTTCCCGTCCCGCACGACGATCTCGCGGTCGGAGTAGGCGGCGACGCGGGTCTCGTGGGTGACCAGGACGACGGCCGTGTTGGCCGAGCGGGCCGCGTCGGTCAGGAGCTCCATGACGCGCTCGCCGTTGAGCGAGTCGAGGGCGCCGGTCGGCTCGTCGGCGAAGATGACGCGCGGGGTGGTGGCCAGGGCGCGGGCGACGGCGACGCGCTGGCCCTGTCCGCCGGAGACCTCGCCGGGCCGCTTGGCGGCCACGTCGTCGACTTCCAGGCGCTCCATCCAGGAGCGGGCGGTCGCCTCGGCCTCCTTGCGCTTGACGCCGTTCAGGCGCAGCGGCAGTGCGACGTTCTCGACGCAGGTGAGCTCGGGCACGAGCTGGCCGAACTGGAAGACGAAGCCGAACTCGCTGCGGCGCAGGGCGCTCAGTTCGGCGTCCGACATGCCGGTCAGTGAGCGGCCGCCGTACGTGATGGAGCCCGCGTCGGGGCGGACGATCCCGGCGAGGCAGTGCAGCAGGGTCGACTTTCCCGAGCCGGAAGGGCCCATGACGGCGACGACCTCGCCGGGGTGGATGGAGAACTGTGCGCCGTCGAGCGCGGTGGTCGGGCCGTACGACTTGCGGAGTCCGTCGGCCACGAGGAGGGAACCTGCGGGGGTCATGAGGAGCGCACCTCCTGGGCGAGCTTGCCGAGGCGTGCGGCGGCCAGCTCAAGCCAGCGCAGGTCGGCTTCGAGGTGGAAGAGCGCGTGGTCGCAGATGAGCTGGTCGGCGAGGTCGCCCTTGCGCTTGCGGTCGGTGAGGATGCGCATCAGGCGCAGGTGCTCCGCGCGCTGTACGTCGAGGAGTTCGGCGGCGTCGCGGCCGGTGAGCAGCGCGAGGACGACCTTGGTGTAGAGCGTCGACTGGAGGTAGGGCTCCGGCTTCTCGGGGGTGGCGAGCCAGCGGTGGACGTCCGTGACGCCCGCCTCGGTGATCGCGTACCGCTTGCGCTCGGGACCGCCGCCCGCCTCTATGCCGTCGACTTCGACGAGGCCGTTCTTCAAGAGCCGGGACATGGTCGAGTAGACCTGCCCGTAGTGCAGGGGCTTGTCGTGCCCGAACTTCTCGTCGAAGGCGCGCTTGAGGTCGTAGCCGTGCCGGGGGCCCGACTCCAGGAGACCCAGAAGGGTATGGCCAATGGACATGCGGAGCACTCTACACGGTGTGTATACGTGCTGTGTATACGCGGCACGTATACACACCGTGCAGAGATCATTTGTGTGAGGGGCGGGCAACCATAGGGGCGCGGCGGACGTCGGTTCCTTAGGGGCAGGTGCTCATTGTCACGTCCGGAAAAGACCGGATGGGCAGGAGTTTGTCCCGCGGTGCGGTGTTAGCTTCATGAGCTGACTCGACGTACGCATGTTGACTAGACGGAAGCGGAGCACTCTCAGTCATGGGCCGAGCCGAAGAACGACAAGCGCGGCAGCGCGGTGCCCGCCGGGCAGCGCGCGGGCGCCCGTCCGGCGGGGGCAAGCCCAAGCGCACCGGCATACGCCGCTTCTTCACCTGGAAGAAGATCCTCGGCACGTTCTTCGGGTTCTGCCTGCTCGGCATGCTCGGCTTCGTGGTCCTGTACCTCGTGGTGGACGTCCCCGAGGGCAACCCCGCGGCGAAGATGCAGAGCAACGTCTACAAGTACAGCAACGGCGAGGTCATCGCCCGGACCGGCGACGTGAACCGCGAGATCGTCGACCTGGACAAGGTGCCCGAGGAGGTCCAGAAGACCTTCGTCGCCGCCGAGAACAAGTCCTTCTACAAGGACGAGGGCATCGACTTCAAGGGCACCGCACGAGGCGTCCTGAACACGGTGACCGGCAAGGGCAAGCAGGGTGGTTCGACCATCACCCAGCAGTACGTGAAGAACTACTACCTCAGCCAGGACCAGACCGTCAGCCGCAAGCTGAAGGAACTCGTCATCTCGCTGAAGGTGGACCGCGAGAAGAGCAAGGACGACATCCTCGCGGGCTACATCAACACCAGCTACTACGGCCGCGGCGCCTACGGCATCCAGGCCGCCGCCCAGGCCTACTACCGCGTCGACGCCAAGGACCTCAACGTCCAGCAGGGCGCCTACCTCGCCGCGCTGCTCCAGGCCCCCAGCCAGTACGACTGGGCGGCCGCGACGCCGACCGGCAAGAAGCTCGTCAAGCAGCGCTGGAACTACGTCCTGGACAACATGGTCGAGGAGGGCTGGCTCGACTCGGGCAAGCGGGACGAGCTGAAGTTCCCCACGCCGAAGCCCCCCAAGGCCCCGCCCGGCCGCGAGGGCCAGATCGGCTACCTGGTGGAGGCCGCCAAGCGCGAGGTGCTGCGCAACAGCGACCTCAGCGAGGCCCAGTTCGAGGCCGGCGGCTACACCGTCACGCTGAACATCGACCCCAAGAAGCAGAAGCAGCTCGAACGGGCCGTCGACAAGAAGCTGAACGACAGGCTCGACCGCAAGAAGAACAAGGCGGACGCGCGGGTCCAGGCGGGCGCCGCGTCCGTCGACCCGAAGACCGGCAAGGTTCTCGCCATGTACGGCGGCGAGAACTACGTGAAGCACTACACGAACAACGCCGTCCGCCGCGACTACCAGTCCGCCTCCACCTTCAAGCCGCTGATCCTCGCCGCGGCCCTGGAGCACGGCGCCACCACGCAGGACGGCAAGCCGATCACGGCGAACACGATCTACGACGGCACCAGCAAGCGGCCGGTCAGGGGCAGTGAGGTCGGCTTCGCGCCGCCGAACGAGGACGGCGTCAACTACGGGCCCGTCACCGTCCAGAAGGCGATGAACAAGTCCATCAACTCCGTCTTCGCGCAGATGGGCGTCGACGTGGGGATGCCCGAGGTCATGAAGATGGCCGGCACGCTCGGCATGAACGTCGACGGCCTGCCCGCCGTGCCCGCGCAGACCCTGGGCTCCATGGGCGCGAGCCCGCTGGAGATGGCGGGCGTCTACGCCACGCTCGACAACCACGGCAAGAAGGTCACCCCGGCGCTCGTCGGCTCCGTCGAGCACAAGGACCGCGCCGTCGACCTGCCCGACCCGATCGGCGACCAGGTCATCAAGCGCGGCACCGCCGACTCGCTCACTTCGGTCCTGACCGGTGTGGTCGACGACGGTACGGGCCACGCGGTGCGCAACCCGTCGCAGGACGTGGCGGGCAAGACCGGTACCTCCGACGACAACAAGTCGGCCTGGTTCACCGGCTACACGCCGAAGCTGGTCACCTCCGTCGGCCTCTTCGGCGAGGGCGCCCCGGGCACCCCGGAGAGGGGCCGGCAGGTTCCCATGAAGGGCGCGCTCGGCGAGGCGCGCATCGACGGCGGCAGCTTCCCGGCCGAGATCTGGGCGGCCTACACGTTCGACGCCATGGGCGCGCCGAGCGAGTTCGACCTCAAGACGGACATGGGCGCGGCCGTCGCGCCGCCGCCGGACCCGACGTCGAAGGCGCCCAAGGAGCCGACGAGCACCCCGACGGAGCCGACGCACAAGCCGACCCAGAGTCCGACGCAGAGCCCGACGCAGAAGCCGACGCAGAGCCCGACCCAGAGTCCGACGCAGAAGCCGACGCAGAAGCCGACGCAGACCCCGACGGCCCCGCCGACCTCGACGATCGACCCGGAGGATCCCGAGGACGGCTTGTTCGGCAGGGACTGAGCAGGACGGGCTCCGAGCCCGAGCACGAAGAAGCAGGCTCCGAGACCGAGCACGAAGAAGGCGCCCCGGACCGAAAAGGTCCGGGGCGCCTTCGTACGTCGCCTGCGGGGCGCTCAGCTCCGGTTCAGCTCGAACCAGACCACCTTCCCGGTGCTCAGCCGCGTCGCGCCCCAGCGCCGCGCCATCTTGTTGACCAGGTACAGGCCGCGACCGCCCTCGTCGGTGGCGCGGGCGTTGCGCAGCCGGGGCAGCTGCGGCACGTCGTCGCCGACCTCGCAGCGCAGCACGTCGGTGCGGAGCAGGCGCAGCGTGATCGGCCGCGACGCGTACCGCACGGCGTTGGTCACGACCTCGCTGACCAGTAGCTCCACCGAATCGGTCAGCTCCTCGAGACCCCAGCGCACCAGCGCGCTGCGGGCCAGCCGGCGGGCGCGGGACGGCGTCGCGTTCTCCGGCTCCAGGAACCAGTACGCGACGTCGCTCGGGGCGATCCCGTCGAAGCGGGCGGCGAGCAGCGCGATGTCGTCGTCCCGGTCGCCAGGACCGAGCATGTCGAGCACCTCGTCGCAGAGCGCCTCCAGGGGCGGCGGGTGGTCGGGGCCCGTCAGCTGCGCGGTGGCGGCGAGCCGTTCGCGCAGCTGCTCTATGCCGGTCCACACGTCGCGAAGGCGGGACTCGACGAGCCCGTCCGTGTAGAGGAGGAGCGTCGCGCCCGCGGGGGCGTCCAGCTCGACGGCCTCGAAGTCGACGCCGCCCACGCCGATGGGGGCGCCCGGCGGCACCCGGAGCACCTCGGCGCGACCGCCCAGGTGCAGCAGCACGGGCGGCGGGTGGCCCGCGTTGGCGATGGTGATGCGGTGCGAGACCGGGTCGTACACCGCGTACAGGCAGGTGGCCATGCGGTCGGAGCCGAGCCGCTGGGCCTGCTCGTCCAGGTGGTGCAGGACCTCCTGGGGCGGCAGGTCGAGACCGGCCAGGGTCTGCGCCGTCGTGCGCAGCTGGCCCATGATCGCGGCTGAGGTCATGGAGTGCCCCATGACGTCGCCCACGACCAGGGCGACGCGGCTGCCGGGCAGCGGGATCGCGTCGTACCAGTCGCCGCCGACGCGGGCCGTCTCGGCGGCCGGGAGGTAGCGCGAGGCGAGCCGCACGCCGGTCGGGCGCGGCAGCGTCTCGGGCAGCATGGTGCGCTGCAGCTCGTCGGCGATGTACGCCTCGCGGCCGTACAGGACGGCCTTGTCGATGCCGAGCGCGCTGTGCGTGGCCAGCTGGGCGGCGACGAGGAGGTCGTCGCCCTCGAACGCGGGCCGGTCGGGGCGGCGCAGGAACACGGCCGCGCCGATCACCCTGCGGCGGCCCCGCAGCGGCGCCAGTATGGCCCGCTGGCCGCCCGGCAGGGTGCGCCCCTCGCCGAGCAGCTCGGGCAGCGCCGCCCGCGCGGCCACCGAGTCCGCGAAGACCGGGCGCACGCCGCGCAGGACCTCGGCGAGCGCGCCGCCCGGCCGCACCTCGCACAGCTCGGCGCTGCCCATCACGTCGGTGATGTCGGACTGCACCATCTGCAGCGCGGGCTGCGTGCCGCCCTCGGTGTCCGGCTCCTCGGCGCCCTCCTCGATGGAGCGCAGCCGGTCGGAGCGGCGCAGCCGGAGCACCAGCGGACCGGTCGGCCGCTCGTCGCCGACGGGCAGCGGGTCGCGCAGATAGACCAGGATCGCGTCGGAGAACGTCGGCACCGTCGCCCGGCACAGGCCCATCACGATCTCGTCGAGGTCGATGCCGCGCGCGATGCGCCGGGTCGCGGCGCCCACGAAACGCAGCCGGTCACCGTCGCGCCGCATCGCCACGGGGCCCGAACCCGGCGGTCTCGGCTGCCCGGAGCGCCGCTCCCCGCCGTCCGGCGGGGCCGGGAGTCCGGCAGGGGCGGGTCCGCCCTGGGACGGCACGCCGCTCTCGGGCACCGGGCGCGGCCGGTGCGGGTCGGGCTCGGCGGCCGAGGACTGGGAGTGCTCGCCGGACGGCACGGGGGCGCCCGGGCGCGACTCGCCGGCTTGCTGTGCCGCTGACCCGGCGCCCGCCGATGGTTCGGTGGAACGCAGCAGCGCCCCGCGGGAATCCGCGGGGGCGGTCGTCCCGGCACCTGGTGCCTTGCGACCCTCGTGGGGGGTGAGGTGCTCCGTCACGCGTTTCGAATCCGTCCGTCCGGGGCTGCGCGCCGTGCGCGCCGTCCAGCGTTGCACGTTGCTCAGCCGCGTCGGCAGTGCAGAAAGACCTGGTGCTCGGGTGGTACGTCGGTGCTCGCGGGGGCGTACGAGTACGTGTCCTCGCCGGTGATCTCGAAGCCCGCGTCCCGTACGACCTGCCGCAGTTCGTCCCGCAGGTAACCGGATACCCGGATTGTGTGTCCCAGGAACGGAATTGCCGCGTCATCCAGGTCGGCCTCGACCATGGACAGCTCCATCAGGCCTCCCGGCCGCAGCAGACCGTGCAGCCGCCGCAGCGCCTCGGGGATCTCCACGCGCGGCAGCATCAGGAGGGCGAAGAAGCAGACGATGCCGTCGAACGTGCCGACCCCGCCCGGTCCATCCGCCCGCAGGTCCGCGATGTCGAGTTGCCGGAACTCGACTGCCGGGACGTTCTTTCCTGCCAGCTCCAGCATGCCCGCCGAGATGTCCGTGCCGAGCACCGAGTGGCCGGATTCGGACAGCTGGCGGGCGGTGGGCAGGCCGGTGCCGCAGCCCACGTCCAGGACGCGGGACCCGGCCGGAAGCGCCTCGGCGATACGGCGTCCGGCGTCCAGTTGGCCTTCCTTGTGCGGGAAGGCGTCGTCGTAGTGCTGCCCGATGGCGTCAAAGGCCTCGGCCTGACCTCTGCGGTCCTCGCTCACGTTCTGCCGCCCCTCGATGACTTCCTGTCAGGCACCGCGCGAACGCACGGAGTTGCTGTGGTGCGCCCTTGCGGAGGACGATCCTACGTTTGAACCACGGGGGCGCATCAAGGGTCTCATGTCGACACGTGCGCGGGCGTACGGTCCCAGTCATCCGGAAGGGACGGTACGACCCAGGACGGATCGGGACGCCAGTGCTGCCAGCCGTCCGAAAACGGTGTGCCCCAGGACTCGATCACGTCAAGTGCGGCGCGTCCGGCGGCGCGTACCCCGGCGGCCTTGTCCGCGTCCATCAGGCCCACTCGGCGGGCCTGCTCGAACTCGTCCTCGTCGTGCCAGCGCCAGCTGCGGTCCGGGCGCACGGAGATGTCCAGAAAGTGGTCCTCGGAGTCGACGCCGCCGGCCCAACGCACGCGCGGCTCCTCCAGGTTCACGTACCAGTTCTTGAACTTCCAGCCCGCGTCCCAGAACAGCCAGACCGACCAGGGCTCGCCCGGCCGCGCGAGCTTGAGGACGCCGGTGCCGAACCAGCGGTCCCTGCGTACCGCGCGCGGCTTGGTGTAGCGGGTGGCGAGCGGTTCGCGGTGCAGGGGAGTCCCGTCGGCGATCACCGGCTTCACGCACTCGGTGCCGGGCGCCATCCACGCGGCGAGCAGTTCGGCGGTGTCGCGCACGACGGTGACGGGGCGGCAGATGTGGACCCGGGTACCGGAGTTCTCCCGGTACCGCCACAGGACGTGGTCCCCGGGCGCCCACCGCGCCGCTCCGCCACCGGCCGTCGTCTTCCCGTCGAGGTCTGTCATGGACAGATACTAGACGCCCCCTCCGCCGGGGGCGGGTCCGCGCCGGGACGCGTCAGGGGTGCGTCATGCGCAGGACGTCCAGTGCCTCGTCCAACTGCTCCAGGGTGAGGTCGCCCCGGTCGACGTAACCGGATTCGAGCACCACTTCGCGGATCGTCTTCCGTTCGGCCAGGGACTTCTTCGCCACCTTCGCCGCCTCCTCGTACCCGATGTACTTGTTCAGCGGCGTCACGACGGAGGGCGACGACTCGGCGTACTCACGGGCCCGTTCGCGGTGGGCGGTGATCCCGTCGACGGTACGGTCGGCGAGCAGGCGCGAGACGTTGGCGAGCAGCCGGATCGACTCAAGGACGTTCTTGGCGATGACCGGGAGCATGACGTTCAGCTCGAAGTTGCCCGCGGCGCCGGCCGCCGCGACCGTCGCGTCGTTGCCTGTGACCTGCGCGGCGACCATCAGGGCCGCCTCAGGAATCACCGGGTTCACCTTGCCCGGCATGATCGACGAGCCGGGCTGCAGATCCGGCAGGCTGATCTCGGCGAGCCCCGTGCGCGGGCCCGACGCCATCCACCGCAGATCGTTGGCGATCTTCGTCAGGCCGACCCCGATGGTCCGCAGCTGCCCGCTGGTCTCGACGATGCCGTCCCGCGCGCCCTGCGCCTCGAAGTGGTCGCGCGCCTCGGTCAGCGGCAGGCCGGTGGCCCGCGCGACCTCGGCGATGACGGCGGCGGCGAAGCCGGGCGGAGTGTTGATGCCGGTGCCCACGGCGGTGCCGCCCAGGGGCAGTTCGGCGAGGCGGGGCAGCGAGGCGCGCAGCCGCTCGACGCCGTACCGCACCTGCGCCGCGTACCCGCCGAACTCCTGGCCGAGGGTCACGGGGGTGGCGTCCATGAGGTGCGTACGGCCGGACTTCACGACGTCGGCGAACTCCTCCGCCTTGCGCTCCAGGGCGGCGGCGAGGTGCTCCAGGGCGGGGATCAGGTCGCCGGTGACCGCGCCCGTCGCCGCGATGTGGATCGAGGAGGGGAAGACGTCGTTGGACGACTGCGAGGCGTTCACGTGGTCGTTGGGGTGGACGTCGCGGCCGAGCCGTTCCGTCGCGAGGGTGGCCAGGACCTCGTTGGTGTTCATGTTGGACGAGGTGCCGGAGCCGGTCTGGAAGACGTCGACCGGGAAGTGGTCGTCCCAGCGCCCTTCGGCGACCTCGGCTGCCGCGGCGGCGATGGCGTCGGCGACGTCCTTGTCGACCACGCCCAGCTCCGCGTTGACCTGGGCGGCGGCCGCCTTGATCTGCGCGAGGGCGGCGATGTGGGCGCGTTCGAGTACCTGCCCGGAGACGGGGAAGTTCTCCACCGCGCGCTGGGTCTGGGCCCGCCACTTGGCGTGCGCGGGGACCTGTACCTCGCCCATGGAGTCGTGTTCGATCCGGTACTCGCCGGTGCGGTCGTCGCTGGCGTCACTGGTCATGCCCTGAACCTACCTCTCCGTTCAAACCCCGTGAAAAGTTGAGCACTTGTCTTGTTCCAGGTATTCCCAAGCCTCCTACCCACCAGTAAAAACCCTGGGTAACACCACACCGGGGAGGCGCAATGAAGCGCATCAGACGCAGCGGACGAGGCAGCGGACGAGGCAGTGGCAGGGGCCGGCTGCGATGTTCGTTCGCGGCAGCCGTCGCGATGACGGCGGTACTCGGTACGGCAGCCGCCGTACCCGCCCAGCCGGCGGACGGGAGCGGGCAGAGGGCGCCCGCCGCGACGCCCCTCCCGCCCGAGCTGGAGAAGATCCGGGCGGACGAGGCCACCAAGCTGTACGGCGGCCCCGCCGAGCGCCCGATGGCCGACCGCAAGACCGGTCTGATCTCGCTCGGCGACAGCGAGATCTCCGGCGAGGGCGTGGGCCGTTACGAACCGGGCACCGACGGCCCCGACAACTGGTGTCACCGCTCGCCGGACGCCGCGATCCACCGCACCGGCATCCCGGCCGACGTGACGTACAACGTCGCCTGCTCGGGGGCGCAGACCGTCAACATCAGGATCGGCGGCCAGAAGCAGTACGCCGACGAGCTGGTCCAGAGCGACAACCTCGCCATCAAGGCGCGCAACACCAGGATCAAGGCGATCCTGCTCGTCATCGGCGCCAACGACGACCTCGAATTCGCGCCGGTGATGACCGACTGCGTGACGCGTTTCCTGCTCAGCCAGGGCTCCTGCGCGGGCAAGTACACGCCCGGCTGGCAGGCGCGTGTCGACGCCCTCGTACCCAAGGTCGAGCAGTCGCTGCGCGACCTGAAGACGGTCATGAAGGACGCGGGCTACCAGGAGGGCGACTACAAGCTGGTCGCCATGGGCTACCCGAGCCCGATCGGCCCGGACTTCCGCGACAACCCCAAGTTCCCGGGGAAGCTCGCCTGCGGCGGACTCGGCTACGACTCCGACACCGAGTGGGGCCGCAACTACGCGGTGCCCGCCTTCGAGACCGGCATGCGCAAGGCCGCGCGGAACGCGGGCGCGACCTACCTCGACAACTCCCGCCTCTTCCACGGCCACGAGGTCTGCACGGAGGACACCTGGGCACGCGGCCTCTACGTCGACGTGTCCAACCCCTTCCCGCCGGACTCCAACTCGGTGCGCCAGTCCTTCCATCCGAACGCCCGCGGCCACGCCGCCTTCGCGTCCTGCCTCACCCAGATCTACCGCTCGGACCGGCGCGAGGGCAGCTGCGCCGACCCGGCCAGCACGGGGAGTCCCGCCCTGTATGAAGGCGCGTGGGACGACGCGTACAAGCCGCTGAAGAACGCCGGCACCGGCACCTGCGTGGACGTCGACGCGTCCAAGAGCGCCAACGGCACCAAAGTCCAGGGCTGGGACTGCACCGGAAACCGCAACCAGACCTGGTGGTACGACGACGCGCGCGGCTCCCTGCACACGGGCCTGACCCAGGACCGCTGCGTGGACGTGCCGGACGCCTCCTACAAGGAGGGCACCGCCGTCACCCTCTGGAACTGCCACGGCGGCGCCAACCAGAAGTTCGTGCGCGACGCGGGGACGGTGCGCCCCGCCGCCGACACCGGACTCTGCCTGACCCTTGCGGGGGCCAGGGAGCCGGTGCGGCTGCAGAAGTGCACGGGGGCGGCGAACCAGCGGTTCGCCTGAGAACGCCGCAGGGACCCTTCACGCGCGCGTGAAGGGTCCCTGCCGCCAAGTGCTACGCCAGGCCCGGTCCGCGCACGGGAATGTGCGTGAACGTCGGTTCCGGGGCCGGGTTCTGGAAGAAGTCGTTGCCCTTGTCGTCGACCACGATGAAGGCGGGGAAGTCCTCCACCTCGATCTTCCAGACCGCCTCCATGCCGAGCTCCTCGTACTCGACGACCTCGACCTTCTTGATGCAGTCCTGGGCGAGGCGCGCCGCGGGGCCGCCGATGGAGCCCAGGTAGAAGCCGCCGTGCGCGTCGCACGCGTCGGTGACCTGCTTGCTCCTGTTGCCCTTGGCCAGCATCACCTTGGAACCGCCCGCCGCCTGGAACTGCTCCACGTAGGAGTCCATGCGGCCGGCCGTCGTCGGGCCGAAGGAACCGGACGCGTAACCCTCGGGGGTCTTCGCGGGGCCGGCGTAGTACACCGGGTGGTCCTTCAGGTACTGCGGCATCTCCTCGCCCGCGTCGAGCCGCTCCTTGATCTTGGCGTGCGCGATGTCGCGGGCCACGACCAGCGGCCCCGTGAGCGAGAGGCGGGTCTTCACCGGGTGCTTGGTGAGCTCGGCGAGGATGTCGTCCATCGGCTGGTTGAGGTCGATCTTCACGACGTCCGCGGCCTCGGCGTCGTCGTTGAGGGTCTCGTCCGTCGTCTCCGGCAGGAAGCGCGCCGGGTCGGTCTCCAGCTGCTCGAGGAAGACGCCCTCGGCGGTGATCTTCGCGGTGGCCTGGCGGTCGGCCGAGCAGGAGACGGCGATGGCGACGGGCAGCGAGGCGCCGTGCCGCGGCAGGCGCACCACGCGCACGTCGTGGCAGAAGTACTTGCCGCCGAACTGCGCGCCGATCCCGATCTTCTGCGTCAGCTCGAAGACCTTCTCTTCGAGCTCCTTGTCGCGGAACCCGTGGCCGGTCGCGGAGCCCTCGGCGGGCAGTTCGTCGAGGTAGTGCGCGGAGGCGTACTTCGCGGTCTTGAGCGCGAACTCGGCGCTGGTGCCGCCCACGACGATCGCCAGGTGGTACGGCGGGCACGCGGCCGTGCCCAGGGAGCGGATCTTCTCCTCCAGGAACTTCATCATGGAGGCCTCGTTCAGGACGGCCTTCGTCTCCTGGTAGAGGAACGACTTGTTGGCGGAGCCGCCGCCCTTGGCCATGAAGAGGAACTTGTAGGCGCCGCCGTCGGTCGCGTACAGCTCTATCTGGGCGGGGAGGTTGGAGCCGGTGTTCTTCTCCTCCCACATGGTCAGGGGGGCCATCTGGGAGTAGCGCAGGTTGAGCTTCGTGTACGCGTCGTAGATGCCCTTGGAGAGCGCCTTCTCGTCCTCACCTTCGGTGAGGACGTTCTGTCCGCGCTTGCCCATGACGATCGCGGTGCCGGTGTCCTGGCACATGGGCAGCACGCCCGCCGCCGCGATGTTCGCGTTCTTCAGCAGGTCGAGCGCCACGAACTTGTCGTTGCCCGACGCCTCGGGGTCGTCGACGATGCGCCGCAGCTGGGCCAGGTGGGCGGGCCGCAGGTAGTGCTGGATGTCGTGGATCGCCTCGGCGGCCAGCTTGCGCAGCGCCTCCGGGTCGACCTTGAGGAACGTCCGCCCGTCGGCCTCGAAAGTGGAGACACCCTCGGAGGTCACCAGCCGGTACGGGGTGGTGTCCTCTCCCAGCGGGAGCAGATCGGAGTACTCAAACTCTGGCATTACGGCCATTCCTCACTCGGCAGACAGCGGCGCGGCCTCCATTGGCGACGCGCCATCCAGCGTAGAGCGCGCGGAACGAGCCGGGTCTGTGAGGTAGGGCTCAGTAACCCGAGGCGGGTTATCCACAGGGGTAGTCGCGATCTATCGCGTTTGGGTACGCTGCTTTCGTGGACCTCGAAAAGCAGCCCTCAGCGCTCCGTGCCTCCGACGCCGACCGGGATCGGACGGCGGACATCCTGCGTGAGGCCCTGGCCGAGGGCCGCCTGACCGCGGAGGAGCACTCCGAGCGGATCGACGGGGTGTATGCCGCCAAGACCGTGGCCGAACTGGAGCCGCTGGTGCGGGACTTGCCCGCGGCGCACGGGCGGCCGTCCGCCGGGAGAGGAGCCCCCGAGCCCGCCCCCTCCAGGCCGTCCCCCGGCGTCGTCCCGCCGGTCGCCGACGAGAACTTGGTGGCGGTGCTCAGCAGTTCCGCGCGCAGGGGCCGCTGGCGGGTGGCCCGCCGCACGCACGCGTACGCCGTGTTCGGCAGCGTCGAGATCGACCTGAGCGAGGCGATCTTCGAGCAGCGCCAGGTGGTCATCAAGGCCGTCGCGATCTTCGGATCGGTCGAGATCCGCGTCCCGGAGAACGTCTCGCTGCGCGGCAGCGGCACCGGCGTCCTCGGCAACTTCGAGGTGGACACGCTCGACTCGCCGGACCAGGACGCCCCCGTCGTGTACGTGGACGGCATAGCGGTCCTCGGCAACATCGAGGCACGGCCCAAGCGCGGCAAGCTCGTCCGCGATCTGCACCGGCAGCTGCGCAAGCACTTCGGATGAAGGCGGCGCACGGGCCGTCGCGGGGACCAGGTCACGGGTCGTCCCGGGGAAGCTGAACGTCCGTAATCGGAACTCAGTGCATAGGCGCGCACACAGCGGGTAGAGCTTGCTGCATCGTCTCTCGCTCGCGAAGCCGTCGTCAGGAGTAGACCCGTGCTGCAACCGTCGCGTCAGTCTCTGCAGGCCGCCGCCGTTCCGGCACAGCGGGTGCCCGTGCGAGATCGGGACGATGACGCCCCATGGCACACCGAAGCCGTGTGCCGTCGTGACGAGGCGGGCCTGTTCTTCGCCCCGTCCAAGGAGCCGACCGCGGCGCGGCTGTCACGCGAGGAGGCGGCCAAGCGCGTCTGCGCCCGCTGCCCCGTGATGGTCGAGTGCCGCGAGCACGCCCTCCTGCAGCCCGAGCCGTACGGCGTCTGGGGCGGCCTCACCGCCGCCGAGCGCCGCGTCGTCCTGGCCCGTCGTCGCCGGCGCGACCTGGAGCTGCAGAAGGCGGCGCACGCGACGGGTATCGCGGCGGCGGGCTAGCCCTCCGCCCACGCACGCCGAAGGGGGCGTCCCCCGCACGGGGCGCCCCCTCCGACGTATGCCTTGTTCCTGTCCGGTCCGGCCGGTCCGGCCTGCTCGGCCCGCGTCCTACTTGGCGCGGTCGAAGTCGATGGCGCTGTACGCGCGCAGCTTCGACAGCCGGTGGTCGGAGTCGATCTTGCGGATCGTGCCCGACTTGGAGCGCATGACGAGGGACGACGTCGAGGCGTTCGCCGCCCGGTAGCGCACGCCCTGGAGCAGCTCGCCGTCGGTGATGCCGGTCGCGACGAAGAAGACGTTGTCGCCCTTGACCAGGTCGTCCGTGGAGAGCGTGCGGTCCAGGTCGTGGCCCGCGTCGATGGCGCGCTGACGCTCCGCGTCGTCCTTGGGCCACAGCTTGCCCTGGATGGTGCCGCCCAGGCACTTGATCGCGCAGGCCGAGATGATGCCCTCGGGGGTGCCGCCGATGCCCATCAGGAGGTCGACGCCGGTGCCCTCACGGACGGCCATGACGGACCCCGCGACGTCGCCGTCCGAGATGAACTTGATGCGGGCGCCCGTCTCGCGGATCTCCTTGACGATGCCCTCGTGGCGCGGGCGGTCGAGGATCATGACCGTGACGTCCTCGGGCGAGGAGTTCTTGGCCTTGGCGACGCGGCGGATGTTGACCGAGGCGGGCGCGTTGATGTCCACGTAGTCCGCGGCCTCGGGGCCGGTGACCAGCTTGTCCATGTAGAAGACGGCGGACGGGTCGAACATCGCGCCGCGGTCGGCGGCGGCCAGCACGGCGATGGCGTTCGGCATGCCCTTCGCGCAGAGGGTCGTGCCGTCGATGGGGTCGACGGCGATGTCGACCTCGGCGCCGGTGCTGTCGCCGATGTGCTCCCCGTTGAAGAGCATCGGGGCCTCGTCCTTCTCACCCTCACCGATGACGACGACGCCGTTCATCGAGACGGTGGAGACGAGGGTCCGCATGGCCCTGACGGCCGCGCCGTCCGCGCCGTTCTTGTCGCCGCGGCCGACCCAGCGGCCCGCGGCCATGGCGGCCGCCTCGGTGACCCGGACGAGCTCCAGGGCGAGGTTGCGGTCGGGAGCCTCGGGGGAGACCTCGAGCTCGGAAGGGAGATGATGCTCGGTCATCGGAGAGCACCTTTCTGCTGATACAAAAAAGTGGCGCGCCCGTAGGGCGTCCTTGGAAGGGCGGTGGTGGGAGACGGGAGGGCGGCCGGATGAGGGCGTGGCACGACTCTATCCGTAGGCCGACAAAATGAGCAGTGGGCCCCACGCATGAGCGGGGCGGGCACCGGGGGGCGAGTCGCGCCGTGCGCCTGAGACCATGGGGGCGTGGCAGGAAGACAAGGCACTCAGACGGTCAAGAACATGCTGTGGTCGTTGGTGGCGATCACCCTCGCTGCGGGCGTGATCTACATCTTCGTACCGCACGACGAGTCCAAATCGTCCGTCAAGCGGGTCGACTACCGCGTGGAGCTCCTGACGGCACGGCGGGCGGCGTCGTACCCCGTGGCGGCGCCCGAGGGGCTGCCCAAGGAGTGGAAGCCGACGTCGGTGCGGTACAAGGGCGCCGAGGACGACAGCTGGCACCTGGGCTTCCTCGACCCGCACGACGAGTACGTGGCGATCGAGCAGTCCGTCTCCGCGAAACCGGCCGCGTTCATCAAGGACGTCACGCACAACGCCTCGAAGACGGAAGCGACCGAGGAGGTCGGCGGCCGCACCTGGCAGCGGTACAAGGGCTCGAAGTACAACGCCCTGGTGCTCGGCGGGCAGGCCGAGAAGGCCGAGAAGGCCGAGAAGGCCGAGAAGAGCGACGAGGACGGCAAGAGCGACGAGGGCGGCAAGGGCGGCAAGGGCGCGACCACGGTGATCACCGGTACGGCGTCCTTCGGGCAGCTGGCCAAGATGGCCGAGTCGCTGAAGATGTCGTGACCGCGCGCATGCGTGACCGTCAGGGCGTATGACGGTGATGTGACGGTGAAACGCGAAGGGCCCCCGGCGATGACGCTTGAGTTCTAGTGGTCGTTGCAACACCCCAGCTCAGGGGACGCGATGGCCATCGATTACAGCAAGCGACGCAAGCCCGCAGGGCATGCTCCGC
>NZ_JBHVYE010000034.1:0-77166 GCF_042881135.1 Streptomyces sp. NPDC058284 | reverse complement strand
CTCCACCCTTGACTCCCGTCCCTCCACCGCACGTTGACTGTGACCCGGACGCCCAGGGGTGGGGCCGCCGGGGGGCGTGGGATGGGTCATTCCCTCTCGCTGCCGGGTGCGGCCCGGTCCAACGCGAGCCGACGTCACGGTCGGGGCTCGGCTGCCCCAGCGGCCTCGCCGCTCGGGCCATCCCCTCGCCCTGCCGGGTGCGGACCGGCCCATCGTGGGCCGACGTCACGGTCCGGGCGCGGCTGCCCCAGCGGCGTCGCCGCTCGGGCCATCAGCCATCGCTGCCGGGTGCGGCCCGGTCCAACGCGAGCCGACGTCACGGTCCGGGCTCGGCTGCCCCTGCGGCCTCGCCGCCCGGGCCATCAGCCATCGCTGCCGGGTGCGGACCGGCTCAACGCGAGCGCACGCTACATTCCCGGGTCGGCTGCCCCTGCGGCGTCGCCGCTTGGATCATCCCCTCTCGCTGCCGGGTGCGGACCGGCCGAACGCGAGTCGAGGCTACGTTCCCGGCTCGGCCGGGTCCCCGGCGTCGCCGCTCGGGCCATCAGCCTTCGCGGCCGAGTGCGGGCCCGGCCCATCGAGAATCACCGACCCAGTCACGGCTCGACCAACCGATCGACCGGGTCGCTGCCCGGTCCGGCACCTACTTTGGGAAAGTTGCGAATCCATCCACCGCGCGCCCCCCCCTGTCACGCCCCGCACGCCCCGCCCGTCTCGGATACGCGACCTATCGCCCGGGGGAGCGGCATCAACTTTCGCCAAGTTGCGAAGCAGTCCGCTGCGCGCCCCCTGCCACGCCCTGCGCGCCGCCTCATGCACCTCGGCAGACCCCCATCCGGACGGCGCATTGGGAGTGAAGAGGGGGCGCGCGGCGACTCCATTCGCAACTTTCCCAAAGTAGGTGCCCCGGCGGAGTGGCAGGCGACCGCCCGGCGATGAATGGTCTGACCGAGCGCGACCCTAGCGGCCGCCCACGATGGGCCGGTCCGCACCCGGCAGCGATGGCTGATGACCCGAGCGGCGACGCCGCCGGGGCAACCGAGCCAGGACCGTAGCGTGCGCTCGCGTTGGACCGGACCGCACCCGGCAGGCAAAGGGAATGACCCATCCCACACCCCCCGGCGGCCCCACCCCTGGGCGTCCGGGTCACAGTCAACGTGCGGTGGAGGGACGGGAGTCAAGGGTGGAGCGCAGCGAAATCGGCGCAGCCGACGCGACGAAGGAGCGCCCTTTACTGCCGGCCCGGAACCGCCACACTCCGCAAAACCCCGGACGCCCCCGCCCACCCCCAAAGGCACCGGCCCACCAAAGGCTGACGCACAGCGTGCAACGCCGACCCCCACAGGTAACGACTTGGTTGCCGGGACGGCGTCCGCTATTGACGCCCTCTTCACGCCAGCCGTACGGTCCTCACGAATTGGAAAGTTTCCTAACAGTTAGCGGGGACCGCTACCGTACGGGTAGCCGAGAGGCAGGTGGCGTCATGGGAGCAGGCAGCACCCCGGGATCCCCGGGTACCCCTGGTACCCCCGGCACTCCCCGCGTCCTGCGCGCCATGAACGACCGCGCCGTACTCGACCTCCTGGTCGCCCACGGCCCCCTCACCCGCACCCGCATCGGCGAGCTCACCGGCCTCTCGAAGCCCACCACCTCGCAGCTCCTCGGACGGCTCGAAGCCGCCGGGCTCGTGCACACCACCGGCAGCCTCAGTGGTCGCCCGGGACCGAACGCCCTGCTGTACGAGATCGACCCCGGCGCGGGCCACGTCGCCGCGCTCTCCGCCGACCCGACCGGCATCACCGCCCTCATCGCCGACATCACCGGCACCGTCCTCGCCCAGAAGCGCGTGGAGGCCGACGCCGTCGCCGAGGACGTGCGCCACCGCACCGCCCAGCTCGTCGCGGAGGCCGTCGACGGCGCGCTGCGGCAGGCGGGGCTCGGGCACGAGGACCTGCGGGCCGCCGTGATCGGCACCCCCGGCGCCATCGACCCGCACACCGGCCAACTGCGCTACGCCCCGCACCTGCCCGGCTGGCACTCCCGCACCCTGCGCGACGACCTCGCCGCGGTGCTCGGCACGCCCGTCGACATCGAGAACGACGTGAATCTGGCCGCCGTCGCCGAGCAGTACGAGGGCGCCGCCCAGGACTTCGACAACTACGTGCTGACCTGGCTCGACGAAGGCGTCGGCGCCGCCATCGTGCTCGGCGGCACCCTGCTGCGCGGCGCGACCGGCGGCGCGGGCGAGATCGGCTACATGCCGCTGCCCGGCGCCCCGCTGCTGCGCGGCGCCTCGCAGGGCGGCGGCGACGGCGGCTTCGAGAGCCTCGTCTCCGCGTACGTCGTGCGCAACCTCACCGGCGGCGGCGCGACGCTCGCGGAGGTGCTGGCCGACGACGCCGCGCTCGGCGAGGTGGCCCGGCGTATCGCCACCGGCATCGCCGCGGTCGTCGCCGTCGTCGACCCCGAACTCGTCGTGCTCTCCGGCTCCGTGGCCCAGGCGGGCGGCGACAAGCTGCGCGTCAGGGTCGAGGAGGAGCTGACCGGACTCGCCCTGCCCCGCCCGCAGATCCGCATCAGTGAACTCGACGGCGACCCGATCCTCACCGGCGCCCTGCGTTCGGCCCTCACCCAGGCCCGCGACCAGGTCTTCGACACGGCCTGAGCCCTCCCGCCCCTTCCCACTCCCCTCCCCGCACTCCTCTCCCCGCACTCCTCTCCCCGTAAAGGAAGTCCGCCATGCCGCGATGGCGCATGCCCACCTGCGCGTCCGCGGCGCTCGCCGCAGCCGGCCTGTTGCTCTCCGGCTGCGCCAACCCGAGCGTCGGCAGCGCGAACGACGACCCGACCAAGCCGGTCACCCTGAAGTTCTGGCACGGCTGGTCGACGCCCGGCGAGGTCAAGGCCGTCGACGACAGCATCGACCGGTTCGAGAAGCTGCACCCGAACATCAAGGTCAAGGCCACCGGGAACGTCTCCGACGCGACCGTCAACCAGGCCCTGCGCGCGGGCGGCGGCAAGGCCCCCGACGTGGTGTCGTCGTTCACCACCAACAACGTCGGCCAGTACTGCGAGTCCGGGATGTGGACGGACCTCGATCCGTTCATGAGGAAGACCGGCCTCGTCAAGGAGAAGGTCTTCCCCAAGACGCTGCTCGACTACACCAGTTACCGGGGCAACCAGTGCGCCCTGCCGCTGCTCGCCGACGCCTACGGGATGTACTACAACAAGGACGCCTACAGGAAGGCGGGCATCGAACGGCCGCCCCGCACCATGTCCGAGTTCGAGAAGGTCAGCAAGAAGCTGACCGTCCGCAGCGGCAAGAACTCGTACGAACAGGTCGGCTTCCTGCCCAACTTCCGCTTCTACCAGAACAGCCCGGACCGCCTCTTCGCCCAGTGGGGGCCCAGGTACTTCGACGCGAAGGGCGACTCACGGCTCGCCGAGGAGCCCGCCTCGTACCAGTTCTTCAAGACCGCTCACCGGCTCGCCGAGGCGCAGGGCGGCTTCGACGACCTGGAGCGGTTCCGGATGACGTTCGGTGACGAGATGTCCAGCCAGAACGCCTTCCTGACCGGCAAGGTCGCCATGCACCTCGACGGCGAGTGGCGCGGCCTGATGCTGAAGGACGCCAAGGCGAAGTTCGACTGGGGCGTGGCCCCGCTGCCCGTCCCCGACGACCGGGCCGATACGTACGGGCGCGGCTTCATCACCGGCACCGTCGCCGGGATCGCGCACAGCAGCAAGCACCAGAACGCCGCGTGGGAGCTGGTGAGGTTCCTGACCGCGGACACCAAGCAGGTCGTCGACTTCGCGAATGCCATCCACAACGTGCCCTCCACGTTCGCGGCGCTCAAGTCGCCCGACCTGGACGCCGATCCGACCTTCCGGACCTTCTTCGACATCCTGGAGAACAAGCACAGCAAGGCCCTGCCGCCCTCCGTCAACGGCGGCGCCTACGTCGTCTCGCTCATGGACTTCGCGTACTCCGTCGAGGCCGGACGCGTGGGCGATCTGCGCAAGGGCCTGAAGAAGCTGGACGAGCAGATCGACGCCGACACCCTCCAGTCGAAGAGCTGAAGAGCCGAAGAGCCGAGGACCCCGCTATGGCAATCACCCTCTCCCCTCCCGCGCGCCGCAGACTGCGCACGCTCGGTTTCCTCTCCCCCTGGCTGGTCGGCTTCAGCGTCTTCTTCGCGTATCCGCTGATCGCCACCGTCTACTTCTCGTTCATGCACTACAACCAGATCAAGGAGCCCACCTTCGTGGGCCTCAGGAACTGGCGGTACGTGTTCGAGCAGATGCCGCTCTTCGGGCCCGCCCTGTGGAACACGCTCTGGCTCGTCGTGATCATGGTGGCGCTGCGCGTGGTCTTCGGGCTCTCGCTCGGGCTGCTCATCACGAAGATCAAGACGGGTGTCGGGTTCTTCCGCACCGCCTTCTACATCCCGTACCTGGCGCCGCCGGTGGCCGCCACCGTCGCCTTCGTCTTCCTGCTCAACCCGGGCACGGGCCCGGTCAACGAGATCCTGGACACGGTCGGCATCTCCGGGCCCAACTGGTTCAACGACCCGGACACCGCCAAGCCCTCGCTGGTACTGCTCTCCCTGTGGGGCATCGGCGACCTGATGGTGATCTTCATGGCCGCGCTGCTCGACGTACCGAAGGAGCAGTACGAGGCCGCGGACCTGGACGGCGCGGGCGCGTTCGCCAAGTTCCGCTACGTCACCTGGCCCGCGATCACGCCGATCGTGATGTTCGCGGTGGTCACGGGCGTCGTGCAGACCATGCAGTACTACACGCAGGCCCTGGTCGCCGGGAAGGTCGCCTCCGGCGTCAACATCGGCCCCGGCTCCGTGATCCAGCCCGGCTACCCGGAGCACTCGACCCTCACGGTCCCCCAGCTCGTCTACCAGATGGGCTTCCAGAACTTCAACACCGGCGCCGCGTGCGTGCTCTCGCTCGTACTCTTCGCCATCGCCATGGCCGTGACGATGCTCCTGATGCGCAAGCGCTCCGGACTGCTCGCGGCGGAGGACTGAGGACTCATGACGACTACGACTCTCCCCGCGCCTGCGACTCACGAACGGACCGCCCCCAAGCAGCGCGGCCCCGCCGCCGCCCGGGCCCGCCGCAAGCGCGCCCTGCACTGGATCGCCGTGCACAGCGTCGCGATAGCCGTCGCGCTGCTCTTCGTCCTGCCCTTCGTCTTCGTCTTCCTGACGTCGGTGATGAGCGACTCGCAGGCGATGAGCGGCGACCTGTGGCCCGACTCATGGCACTGGTCGAACTACAAGGCGGTGTTCGAGACCCCCGGGTTCCTCGACTGGTGGCGCAACTCGCTCCTGTACGCGGGTCTCGGCACCCTCTTCACGGTCTGCTCGGCGATCCCCGTGGCGTACGCGCTCGCCAAGTTCCGCTTCCGCGGCCGGCGTGCCGCGATGCTGCTCGTCATCTCCACGATGATGCTTCCGCCGCAGGTCATCGTGATCCCAATGTACCTGGTGTGGGCGCAGCAGTTCCATCTGTCGGGCACGTTGTGGCCGCTGATCATCCCGATGGCGTTCGGCGACGCGTACTCGGTCTTCCTGCTCCGGCAGTTCCTCCTCACCATCCCCAAGGAGTACATCGAGTCGGCGAAGGTGGACGGCTGCGGCGAGTTCCGTACGCTCGTCAAGATCGTGGTGCCGATGGCCAAGCCGGGCATCGCCGCCATCGCGCTCTTCCAGTTCTTCTACTGCTGGAACGACTACTTCGGGCCGCAGATCTACGCGGCCCAGAACCCCGGCGCCTGGACGCTCAGCTACGGCCTGGAGTCGTTCAAGAGCGCCCACAACGTCAACTGGAACTTGACCATGGCCGCGACGCTGCTCGTCATGGCGCCCGTCATCGTCATCTTCTTCTTCGCACAGAAGGCCTTCGTCGAAGGCGTCACCCTCACCGGAGTAAAGGGCTGAGAACCGAAATGAAGCTCGCAGTGGTCGGCGGAGGGTCGACCTACACACCCGAACTGATCGACGGATTCGCGCGGTTGAGGGACACGCTGCCGATCGAGGAGCTGGTCCTCGTGGACCCGGCCGCCGACCGCCTCGACCTCGTGGGCGGCCTCGCGCGGCGCATCTTCGCCAAGCAGGGGCACCCGGGCCGCATCGTCACCACGTCCGACGTGGACGCCGGTGTCGCCGACGCCGACGCCGTCCTGCTCCAGCTGCGGGTCGGCGGGCAGGCGGCACGCCAGCAGGACGAGACCTGGCCCCTGGAGTGCGGCTGCGTCGGCCAGGAGACGACCGGCGCGGGCGGCCTCGCGAAGGCCCTGCGCACCGTGCCCGTCGTCCTCGACATCGCCGACCGCGTCCGGCGCACCAACCCGAACGCCTGGATCATCGACTTCACCAACCCCGTCGGCATCGTGACCAGGGCGCTGCTCCAGGCCGGGCACAAGGCCGTCGGACTCTGCAACGTGGCGATCGGCTTCCAGCGGAAGTTCGCCAAGCTGCTCGACGTGGCGCCGGGTCAGGTCCATCTGGACCACGTCGGCCTCAACCACCTCACGTGGGAGACGGGCGTACGCCTCGGGGGCCCCGGCGGCGACGACATCCTGCCCGGGCTGCTCGCCGAGCACGGGGACGCGGTCGCCGCGGACCTGCACATGCCGCGCGAGATCGTCGACCGGCTCGGCGTCGTGCCCTCGTACTACCTGCGCTACTACTACCAGCACGACGCCGTCGTCGATGAGCTGCGGACCAAGCCGTCACGCGCCGCCGAAGTAGCGGCGATGGAGCGGGAGTTGCTGGAAATGTACGGCGACCCGGCGCTGGACGAGAAGCCGGAGCTGCTCGCCAGGCGCGGCGGCGCCTTCTACTCGGAGGCGGCCGTGGACCTCGCGGCCTCGCTGCTCGGCAACGGCGGCAGCCCCTACCAGGTGGTGAACACCGTCAACAACGGCACGCTGCCGTTCCTGCCCGACGACGCGGTCATCGAGGTGCAGGCCACGGTCGACGGCAAGGGCGCGAGGCCGCTGGCCGTGCCGGAGCTCGACCCGCTGTACGCCGGGCTGATCGCGCACGCCACCGGGTACGAGGACCTCGCCCTTCAGGCCGCCCTGCACGGTGGCCGCGACCGCGTCTTCAAGGCGCTGCTCGCGCACCCGCTGGTCGGCCAGTACGCGTACGCGGAACAGCTCACCGACAGCCTTCTCGCGCACAACCGGGAGCACCTGGCGTGGGCGTAGGCACGAGTGTGCTCGCGATCGACGCGGGCAACAGCAAGACCGACGTCGCGGTGGTCGCGGCCGACGGCACGGTCGTCGGCGCGGCCCGCGGCGGCGGGTTCCAGCCGCCGATCGTGGGCGTCGAGACCGCGGTGGACGTGCTCGCGGAGGCGGTGACGCGGGCGCTCGCCGAGGCCGGCACCGACACCGTGGGACATGTGTCCGCCTGCCTCGCCAACGCCGACCTGCCCGTGGAGGAGCGGGAGTTGGCACAGGCGCTGCGGCAGCGTGCCTGGGGCTCCTCGGTCGACGTGCGCAACGACACCTTCGCCATCCTGCGGGCCGGACTCCTGGAGGACGCCGAGCCGCGCGGGGTCGCCGTGGTGTGCGGGGCGGGCATCAACTGCGTCGGGATGCTGCCGGACGGGCGCACCGCCCGCTTCCCCGCCATCGGCCGCATCTCCGGCGACTGGGGCGGGGGCGGCGCCCTCGCCGAGGAGGCGCTGTGGCACGCGGCGCGCGCCGAGGACGGCCGGGGCGCCGCGACGGCGCTGCGCGAGGCGCTGCCCGCGCACTTCGGCCTGCCGTCCATGTACGCGCTGATCGAGGCGCTGCACCTGCGGCACCTCGCGCCGGTACGGCGGCACGAGCTGACGCCGGTCCTGTTCGCCACCGCGGCGGCCGGTGACGCCGTGGCGCGCTCCCTCGTGGACCGGATGGCGGACGAGGTGGTGGCCATGGCGACCGTGGCCCTGGACCGCCTCGGCCTGCTCGACGAGGAGGCGCCGGTACTCCTCGGCGGCAGCATACTCGCCGCACGACACCCTCAACTCGACGACCGGGTACGGGCTTTGCTGGCCGAGCGGGCACCCAAGGCGGCGCCCCAGGTGGTCGTCGCGCGTCCCGTGCTCGGCGCGGCCCTCCTCGGCCTCGACCAGGTGGGGGCACCGACACGGGTGCACGCGCGCGTGCGGGAGCAGTACGAGAGCGGCGCGCGCGCCGGGAGCGGCGGCTGACCGGGTTCCCGCCGGCGCGGGTTGTGCGCCGACGGGAACCGAACTCCCCTCAATTCCGTGTACATATGCAGGGATCCGAACAAGATCGAGACAAGCCCTGTGCGGATGTCAGTCCCTGCGGCAATACTTGCGGCCGAACACTCCTTCCGGCGCCACGCGCGCCGGGCGGGGGCAACCGTCCGGAGACCGAGGGGGAGGTCGAGGTCAAGGTGACACATCCGCCGAACGGCAGCGCGGCGCCGCCGGGTCCGCCCGGTCCACCGGGTCCGCCCGGAGCGGCTCCGGGACTGCCGGGGCAGGCGTCCGGACAGGCCGCTCCGGCGATACCCGCCGTGCCACCGCAGGCGCCGGGCCTCCCGGCCGCGCCGCCGGGGCAGGCCCCGCAGGCCGCCCCCGCCGGGCGCCGCACCGCCTGGTCGGAGGGTGTCGACCGGCTGCGTGCGGCCGCGACCACGGAACCGGGCAGGCTGCGCATCATCGGCGCCGTACTCGCCCTGCTCGTCGTCGCGTTCGGCGCGGTCACCACCTGGCAGATGACGGACCGCTCGGCCGCCGCGGACGACGTGCTGCACCGCAGCCAGCCGCTGAGCGCCGACGCCGCCGCCATCTACCGCTCACTGGCCGACGCCAACACCGCGGCGTCCAGCGGCTTCCTCGCGGGCGGCCAGGAGCCGGCCGACGTCCGCGCCCGGTACGAGCGCGACATCGACAGGGCCTCGGCGAAGCTGGCGAAGGCCGCGTCGAACGCGGGCTCGGGCTCGTCCTCGGCGGCCTCCGTCGGCGAGCTGAACAAGCTCCTGCCCCAGTACACCGGCCTGATCGAGCGCGCCCGCGCCAACAACCGCCAGGGCCTGCCGCTCGGCGGCGCCTACCTGCGGTACGCGAACGACAAGATGCAGACGCAGATGCTCCCGGCCGCCGAGAAGCTCTACAAGGCGGAGAACGCCCGGCTGAGCTCCGACTACGACAAGGCCGAGCCCTACCCCTGGTTCGCCATCGCCCTCGGCGTCCTCGCGCTCGCCGCGCTGGGCTGGGCCCAGCACCGCAACTACCGCCGCACCAACCGGGTGTTCAACCACGGCCTGCTCGCCGCCACGGCCGCCGCCACGGTCGTCCTGCTCTGGCTCGTCGTCGGCCACACCGTCGCCCGCTCCGGCCTCAGCGACTCGTACGACAACGGCGTGCGGTCCCTGAACGTCCTGAACGACGCGCGCATCAGCTCCCTGAAGGCCCGTGGCAACGAGAACCTCACACTGGTCAGCCGCGGCGCCGAGACCACCAAGGTGGCGGGCGAGCCGCAGGACAAGTTCGACGTCGCCTACCGCGCGCAGATGAAGCAGCTGGGCGACGACAGGAGCGGCCTGCTCGGCAGGGCGGCGGACCTCGCCCGCGGCACCGGCGGCGAGAGCCCGGTCGTCGAGGCCGCGGAGAACGTGGGCGTCTGGAAGGACCGGCACAAGGTGGCGCGCGCCAGCGACGACGCCGGTGACTACCAGGGCGCGCTCAACAGGGTCATCGGCAACAAGGAAGACAAGAAGGCCGAGCCGACCGGCGAGTGCTTCGACAACGTCGACGCGGCTCTGGACCGGGCGCTCGCCTTCGAGCAGCGCGATTTCCGGCGGGCGGCACGGGACGGCCGGGGCGCCATGAGCGGACTTCCGGTCGGCGCCGCCGTCCTCGCGGTCCTCGCCGCGGCGGGCGCCGTGCTCGGCATCGGCCGCAGGCTTTCGGAGTACCGGTGAGCGATCCAGAAGTGAGAGGGGGCGCGCAGAGGATGCGGACGCGACGCGGCACGGCCGGCAGACTGCGCGGCTGGGGCGGTACGGGCGCGATGGGCCTTGCCTGCGCCCTGACGGGAACACTCGTCCTGGTGCTTCCGCAGTGGGGCGCGGGCGGGGGCGGTGGCGCGGAACGCGGCGGCCCGGCCACCACGGTGGCAGCGCCCGCGCGGGCCGGCGCCGACGACTGCAACGACCGGAGCCTGCGCCCCTCGCCCGACGACGGCCCGACGATCGACAAGATCAAGAACCGCGAGGTCAAGAAGCTCATCGTCGGCGTCGACCAGAACAGCTACCGCTGGGGCTACCGCGACCCGAACAAGCCCGGCGGCAAGCTGGAGGGCTTCGACATCGACCTCGCGCACCGGATCGCCGAGGAGATCTTCGGCGACCGCGACGCCATCGTGTTCCGCGCCATCCCCACCAACCAGCGCATCCCGGCGATCCGGAGCGGCCAGGTCGACATGGTCGTCCGCACCATGACGGTCAATTGCAAGCGCCTGGAGGACGTGGACTTCTCCACCGGCTACTTCGAGACCGGCCAGCAGGTGCTCGCGCCGCGGAAGGCCGAAGGCATCAAGGGCTACGGCCCCTCCCTCGCGGGCAAGAAGATCTGCTCCGCGTCCGGCTCCATCGCCGAGGAGGAGCTCAAGAAGAAGAGCTACGGCGCCGACATCTCCACCACGGTCCCCAACCAGCTCGACTGCCTGGTGCGGCTCCAGCTCGGTGAGGTGGACGCCGTGGTGACCGACAGTGCGCTCGCCGCGGGCCAGGCCGCGCAGGACCCGACGGTCGAGCTCAAGGGCGAGGAGCCGTTCACCACGGAGCACTACGCCGTGGCGATGAAGAAGGGCTCCGACGACCTGATCCGCCGGGTCAACAAGGTCCTCGACGACTACCGCAAGAACGGCGGCTGGAAGAAGTCCTACGACCACTGGCTGAAGGACGCCCTCGGCAGGTCGGCGTCCCCGCCCGCCGCGGAGTACCGCGACTGACCCGGATCCGACAACCGACCTGGTACCACTGGAGAGTTACACCGGAGCGCAACGACTGGGGACTCACGACCGAGGACTCACGGCAACACAGAGCGGAGAGGTGATCGATGAGCGTCGCGGGACCCCCCGGTCCGGTGATGGACCGGGATGAGGTGGACCGTGCGCTGGCGCGCCTCGACGCCGAGCACGAGGCGATCGAGACCTCGCTCCTCGCCCTCCAGGACCACGCGGGCCGCCGGCTCCTCGAAGGCGCCCGGCTGACCGGCGTCACCGAGGAGCGCTGGGCGGCCACGGAGGGCCGGATCACGCTGCTCTGGGCCTACTTCGACGCCTACGCCGGCGCCCTGCGCACCGCACGCGAGGTCCGCGAGCGCAGACGCTGGCCCAGCCGCGACGACCTCGCCGAGCTGACGGAGCTGCTGCGCGGCGAGTCCGTGACCGTCGCGGGCGCCACCGCGTCCGCCACCTCCCCCTCGATCACCAACCCGGCCAAGCTCACCGAACGGTTCACGCTCGAAGAGCTCGTCGCCCGGATGAACGAGCTGTACGCGCACTCCCTGGACATGGTCGTCGCCGCCGACGCGGTCTGGTCCGCGCTGCCCGCCCGCATCGACCTGCTCGCCGCCGAACTGGCCCGCACCCGCCAGCTCGCGCACTCCGTCGGCGTACGTCCGGGAGAGCACCCGTCGGGCGACGACCTGGAGCGCATCACCCGGGCCCTGACCGCGCTGCGCGAGCAGGTGGTCTCCGACCCGCTGGCGTTCTGGCAGCGCGCGGAGGGCAGTTCTGCGCCGGGCGGCGGACGCCCGCACACCGAGCGCTACGACCGCGAGGCGCGCGCCCTTGAGGAGGTGCGCCGCGAGATCGAGGCGGTGCTCACCGTCCGCCAGGACGCGGAGGCCCGCCTCGGCAGGCTGCGCGACGTGCTCTCGCGCGCGGACCGCACCCTCGCCGAGGCCAGGAGTGCCCGCGGCGAGGTCCTCGCGAAAATCGCCGCCTCCGAGGTGCCCGCGGTCAGCGGCCCGCCGACCGCGCTCCAGGAACAGCTGGCGGCCGCCGCCGAGTACCGCAGGTTCGGGCAGTGGCACCGGCTCTCGCCGCTCCTGGAGTCCCTCGAGGAGAAGGCGGAGGACGAACTGCTGCGCGCCCGCGAGTCGTTGACCGCCGTCACGGCCCCGCTCGCGGTCCGCGCGGAGCTGCGCGGACGCCTCGACGCGTACAAGGCGAAGGTGGCACGGCTCGGTCACGCCGAGGACCCGTTCCTGATCGAGCGGTACGACGCGGCGCGCCGGATGCTGTGGAGCGCGCCCTGCGATCTCCGCGTGGCGGAGCAGGCGGTCCTGCGCTACCAGCAGGCCGCCGCCGAGGCGCTCGCGCCGAGGGTCCCGCAGCAGGGCGGCGGGCCGACCGACCGGACGGGGGAATCGTGAGTCAGCAGGAGTGCCAGCGGCCCGAGTGCACGGGGTCGTACGAGGACGTGGGCGGCGGCGAGCTGTACTGCGACACCTGCGGTCTCGCGCCGGTCGTCGCGCCCAACGGCATGGTGAGCTCGCCGCCGACCGGGATCACCGGTGGCGGCAAGGGGTCGCGGGGCTCGGGGAGTTCCGGCGCCCGTTCCTCGTCCCGCTCGGCGTCGCACTCGTCCCGCTCGGCGTCGCGCTCGTCCCGCTCGTCGTCGCGCTCGTCGCGCTCGCAGTCGTCGCGCAGGTCGGTGTCGGGGCGGCTGTCCCGTTCGCTGTCCGGCGGTTCGACGTCCCGGTCGGTGTCGGTGCGCAGCTCGGGCTCGGCCGCCTCGTCCTCGGCCCGCGGGCGGCTCGGCGTCGGCCTGGTCACGGTCCCCGACGTGCCGCGCCCCGACCCGCGCGGCGCGGTGCAGGAGAACCCCGAGGTGCCCGAGCGGAAGCGGTTCTGCTCGCGCTCGGACTGCGGGGCGCCGGTGGGGCGTGCGCGCGGCGACCGGCCCGGCCGGACCGAGGGGTTCTGCACCAAGTGCGGCCACCCCTACTCCTTCGTGCCGAAGCTGGGCGCCGGTGACATCGTGCACGGCCAGTACGAGGTCGTGGGCTGTCTGGCGCACGGCGGCCTCGGCTGGGTCTACCTCGCCATCGACCGCGCCGTCTCCGACCGCTGGGTGGTCCTCAAGGGCCTGCTCGACACCGGTGACCAGGACGCGATGGCCGCCGCGATCTCCGAGCGCCGCTTCCTCGCCGAGATCGAACACTCCAACATCGTGCGGATCTACAACTTCGTCGAACACCTCGACCAGCGCACCGGCTCCATGGACGGCTACATCGTCATGGAGTACGTGGGCGGCAAGTCCCTGAAGGAGATCGCCAACGGCCGCCGCACCGCCCAGGGCAAGCGCGATCCGCTGCCGGTCGAGCAGGCGTGCGCGTACGGCATCGAGGCCCTGGAAGCCCTCGGGCACCTGCACAGCCGCAACCTCCTGTACTGCGACTTCAAGGTCGACAACGCCATCCAGACCGAGGGCCAGCTCAAGCTCATCGACATGGGCGCGGTCCGCCGGATGGACGACGACGAGTCCGCGATCTACGGCACCGTCGGCTACCAGGCCCCCGAAGTCGCCGAGACGGGCCCCTCGGTGGCCTCCGACCTCTACACGGTGGCGCGCACGCTCGCGGTCCTGACCTTCGACTTCCAGGGCTATACGAACGTCTTCGTGGACTCTCTGCCCGACCCGGACAACATCGAGGTCTTCCGTACGTACGAGTCGTTCTACCGGCTCCTCGTGCGGGCCACCGACCCGGACCCGGCCCGCCGCTTCGCCACCGCGCAGGAGATGGCCGAGCAGCTCACCGGTGTGCTGCGGGAGGTCGTGGCGCTCCAGACGGGACGGCCGCGGCCCGCGCTCTCCACGCTGTTCGGGCCCGAGGTGAAGGTGCCGGACACCGAACTGTTCGCGGAGCTGACCGGGGAGGTGTCCGTCCTCGGGGCGCGCCCCGAGCCGTCCGCCGCCGGCAACGGCAGGGCCCTGCCGCCCGCCGCGGGCCAGGTTGGCCCGGCGGGCGCGGCAGGCCCGGACGGCGCCGTGTCAGGGCCGGGAATCGTCCGTGCGGTCGACGCGGTCGCCACGGCGCTCGCCCTGCCCGTGCCGCTCGTGGACCCGGGCGACCCGAACGCCGGGTTCCTGGCCGGCCTCATCGCGTCCGCGCCCGCCGAGCTGATCACCGCGCTGCGGGCGGCGCCCGCCGACTCCCTCGAGCTGCGGCTGCGCGGCCTGCGCGCCCGCCTGGCCATGGGCGAACTGGCGCCCGCCGCCCAGGCCGTCGCCGATCTGGAGTTCGAGCATCCGGACGACTGGCGGGTGGTCTGGTACCGGGGCGTGGCCGCCCTCGCGACCGGCGACTTCGAGGTCGCGGCGCTGTCCTTCGACGCGGTCTACGACGCGTTCCCCGGTGAGCCCGCGCCGAAGCTCGCGCTCGGCGTGTGCGCGGAGGTCCTCGGCCAGCTGGACAACGCCGCCGAGTACTACCGCCTGGTGTGGGCCACCGACCCGAGCTATGTGAGCGCGGCATTCGGCCTGGCCCGCGTGCGGCTCGCCGCCGGGGACAGGGCCGGCGCCGTACGCACGCTGGAGTCGGTGCCGGAGTCGTCCATCCACTACACGGCGGCCCGGGTCGCGGCGGTGCGGGCACGACTGCGGCAGCGTATGGCGGGCGGGCCGGCGCTCTCGCGGGGCACCGCGTTCCTGGACGATCTGACGGCCGCGGCGGGGCAGATCGAGGCGCTCGCGGGGTTCGGCCTCGACGCGGTGCGCAGGGAGCGCCTGTCGACCGAGGTTCTGGGGACGGCGCTCGACTGGGTACTCTCCGGTAGTCACTCTGGTCACGCGTCCGCGCCACCGGCCACCACCGGGACGGGGACCGTACTGCTCGGCAGTGACCTGGACGAGCGCGGGCTCCGGTTCGGTCTGGAGCGTGCGTACCGGACACTGGCCCGGCTCGCACAGGGTGGCGAGGAGAGGATCGAACTGGTGGAACGGGCCAACCGTTTCCGCCCCCGGACGTGGGTGTGAGTATGTCGCAGATGCCCCAGCTGTCCGCCTGCCCCAGCTGTGAGGAGCCGCTGGAGTCGGGCGACCTGTATTGCGGTGCGTGCGGGTTCGACCTGTCGGCGGTGCCACCGCGGCCGACGGCCTCGCCGAACGGCTCGGCGCCGGCCGACGGGCCCGCGCCCGCCGCCGGGTGGCCCGTCGCCCCGGACGCGGACAGCTCCGACCGGCCGGTACCGGCCCATCTGCCAACCGACCTGCCGGGCACGGACTCGGCGGGCGACGCGCTGTCAGGATCCCCCGCGGCGGCTGCCGCGAACGCCGGGGAGCCGGGTCCCGACGCCGAGCCGGACGAGTACCCCTTGCCCGCCCCCGACGCGACCGCTCCCCCTGCGACCGCTCCCCCTGCGACCGCCCCCGACGCCACGCCCGCCGCGGGCACCAAGCTCTGCGTCGCCTGCCGTTCGGGCCGGGTGGACCCGGACGGGTACTGCGAGAACTGCGGGCACGCCCAGCCGCGCGAGCGCGACCACATGGAGCAGGAACTCGACGTGGTCGCCGCGGTCAGCGACCGCGGCCTGCGCCACCACCGCAACGAGGACGCCTTCGCGATCTCCACGGCGGCGCTGCCCGACGGCTCCCCCGCCGTCGTCGCGATCGTCTGCGACGGCGTCTCCTCCGCGACCCGCCCGGACGAGGCCTCGCTCGCCGCGTCCCGCGCCGCCAACGCCTCGCTCCTCGATGCGCTGCCGCGCGGCCTCCATCCGCAGCAGGCCATGCACGACGCGATCCTCGCGGCGTCCGAGGCCGTCAACGCGCTTGCCGACGAGCCCGCTTCGGCCCGCGAGCACAGCCCCCACCAGAACGCCCCGGCCTGCACCCTGGTCGGCTCGGTCGTCGCCGGCGGCCTGCTCGTCGTCGGCTGGGTCGGCGACAGCCGCGCCTACTGGGTCCCCGACGACCGCGGCGGCCCCACCGTCCGGCTCACCGAGGACGACTCGTGGGCCGCGCAGATGGTCGCCGCGGGTCTGATGAACGAGGCCGAGGCGTACGCCGACGAGCGCGCGCACGCCATCACGGGCTGGCTCGGCGCCGACGCGTACGAACTGGAGCCGCACACCGCTTCCTTCAAACCGGACCGTGCGGGTGTAGTGGTGGTGTGCACGGACGGGCTGTGGAACTACGCGGAGGCCGTCGAGGAGATGGCCGACGCGGTGCCCGCGGACGCCGCGGACCGGCCGCTGCACAGCGCCCAGGTCCTGGTCGGCCACGCGTTGGACGGCGGGGGCCACGACAACGTAACAGTGGCCGTCGTCCCGTTCCCGTTCGTGCCGCAAGGGGCAGGATCGGCCTAGGGCCGGGTGTGGGATCGGCCTGGAACCGGGCGGGGGGCCGTGCCGGTTCGCGCGGTGTGAGGTTTTCAGGATCCGAGTTTTCAGGTACTGAGTCTTCAGGATCTGAGGGGGAGCAGTTCCATGGCCAACTTCTCGAAGTCGAACGTGCCGCAGTTCTCTGTGGACGTCTACCAGAACGAGTACCTCCCGGAAGGCGGCCGGGAGGTCAACGCGATCGCCACGGTCACCTCGACCGGCGGCGGAACGATCGGGTCCGCGGTGCGCGCCCCGCACCTGTACTCGGCGGGGCAGGGCCCGGACGCCGCCGTGGCGGTCATGGTCGACTGCTCAGGATCGATGGACTACCCGCCGACGAAGATGCGCGGCGCGCGGGACGCCACGGCCGCCGCGATCGACGCCCTGCGCGACGGCACGCACTTCGCGGTGATCGGCGGCACGCACGTCGCCAAGGAGGTCTATCCGGGCGCCGGGCGCCTCGCGGTGGCGAGCGCGCAGACCCGCCACCAGGCCAAGCAGGCGCTGCGCGGACTGAGCGCGGGCGGCGGCACGGCCATCGGCACCTGGCTGCGCCTGGCCGACCGCCTCCTCGCCTCCGCCGACGTCACCATCCGGCACGGCATCCTGCTCACCGACGGCCGCAACGAACACGAGGCGCCGGACGACCTGAAGGCCGCCCTCGACTCCTGCGCGGGCCGCTTCACCTGCGACGCCCGCGGCGTCGGCACGGACTGGGAGGTGAAGGAAGTCACAGGGATCGCCTCCGCGCTGCTCGGCACCGCCGACATCGTCGCCGACCCGGCCGGGCTCGCCGCCGACTTCACCTCGATGATGGAGACGGCGATGGGCAAGGAGGTCGCCGACGTCAGCCTGCGCTTGTGGACGCCGGTGGGCGTGGAGATCAAGTTCGTGAAGCAAGTGGCGCCCACGGTCGAGGAGTTGACCGAGCGCCGCACGGAGGCGGGCCCGCGCGCCGGGGACTACCCCACGGGGTCCTGGGGCGACGAGTCGCGCGACTACCACATCTGTGTACAGGTGCCGGGCGCCGAACTGGGCCAGGAGATGCTCGCGGCCCGCGTCTCACTGATCGTGCCGCAGGAGGACGGAAGCGCGCGGACGCTGTCGCAGGGACTGGTGCGGGCGGTGTGGACGGACGACATGACGGTCTCCACCTCGATCAATCCGCAGGTCGCGCACTACACGGGCCAGGCGGAACTGGCACAAGTCATCCAGCAGGGCCTCGACGCCCGCAAATCGGGAGATGTCGACGGCGCGACGGCGAAGCTCGGCCGCGCGGTCCAGCTCGCCGGGGCCTCGGGCAACGCCGATACGGCGAAACTGCTTTCGAAGGTGGTGGACGTCGTCGATGCCGCGGCAGGTACTGTTCGATTGAAGGCGAAGGTCGCCGAGGCCGACGAGATGACACTCGAGACCCGGTCGACGAAGACCGTTCGCGTGAAGAAGCAGTAGCGCGGCGCGCACGCGCCGTTCGCGCCACAGCTGATCCGACCGACAGCGATGTACGGCCCTCGGGCCGGAGAAGGAGAGGGGGAAGCGCCGACATGCCGACCTGCCCGAACGGACACCAGTCGGGTTCCGACGACTGGTGCGAGGTCTGCGGTCACCGCATGGCCGGTGCCGTACCGCCGCCTCCCCCGCCGCCGCCCCCCGCCGGGTACGGCTATCCCCCGCCGCCGCCCGGCCAGGACCCCGGCTTCCCGCAGCCCGCGCCGGGACGCCCGCACCTGGCCGCCGTGCCGGACCCGGCCCCCGAGGGCCAGCTCTGCCCGCAGTGCCGCACCCCCCGCGAGGCGAACGCGCCGTTCTGCGAGGAGTGCCGCTGGAACTTCCTGACGAACACGGCGACGTCGTACACCCCGGCCGCGCCGAACCCGCCGCTGCCGGGCACGCAGGGCGGCCCCGGTCCTGGGCGGGGTCCCGGTCACGGCCCCGGCCCCGGCATGCCGCCGGGTCCGAACCCCGGGCAGCAGTTCCAGCCACCTCCGCCGGGATACGAGTACCAGGGCTCGCGCCCCTCGCAGATGAACCGCCCCGCCGAGCCGATCCCGCCGTTCGGCAACGGCGGCGGCCAGCAGGGTCCGGGGCAGCAGGGTGGTCCTGGGCAGCAAGGTGGTCCTGGGCAGCAGGGTGGTCCTGGCCAGCAGGGCCAGTCCGGTCCGCAGGGTCCCGGCCAGTCCGGCCCGCAGGGCCCCGGTCCGCAAGGCCCCGGTCCGCAAGGTCGGCCCGGCCAGGCGCCCCCCGGCGCACCGCAGGCCTTCCAGCAGCCGGGTCCGCCCGCGCCGCCCGCGTTCCCGCAGGGGCCGGGCGCCCCGCAGGGCCCGCCGCCCCCGCCGCCCGGCCCGTCCTTCGGTGGCGGAGACGACGACTGGGTGATCTCACCGCCCACGTCCGCGCCGTCGGCTTCCGCCCCCGCCCCGGCACCGGCCCCGCACCAGCCGTTCCAGCAGCCTGAGCCCTTCCAGCAGCCCGAGCCCTTCCGCCGGTCGGACATCTTCCAGCAGCCGGACACGTTCCGGCAGCCGGAGCAGCCCCAGCAGCCGGAGCCGTTCCAGCAGCCGGAGCCGTTCCAGCAGGGCGCCGAGCAGCAGCAGGCGCCCCAGGCCCCGCAGCCGCCTCAGGCGCCTCAAGCCCCGCAGGGCCCGGGTACGTGGACGGCGACCATCGGTCCCGACCGCGAGTACTTCATGGCGATGATGCAGCGCAGCGGTCCCGAGGCGTCGGGCCTGAACCTGCCCGCGTACTCGCCCGAGCAGCAGCGCCCGCTGTCCGGCAACCAGCTCACGATCGGCCGCCGCCGGCACTCCACCGGCGACACCCCGGACATCGACCTTTCGGTGCCGCCGGAGGACCCGGGCGTATCGCACCAGCACGCGGTCCTGGTCCAGCAGCCGGACGGCACCTGGGCGGTCGTCGACCAGAACTCGACCAACGGCACCACGGTCAACGGCGGCGAGGAGCCCATCCAGCCCTTCGTCCCCGTCCCGCTCCAGGACGGCGACCAGGTGCACGTGGGCGCCTGGACGACGATCACGGTCCGCCGCGACTGAGCCCGATCGGCCTTGGCCCGTTCACAGGGGCCAGACGTACGGCCCTTCGGGGTCGTCCAGCCAGGCCCATTCGTACGGTCCGCTCACCGTGACCCCGAAGCGCTCGCGCACCGGCTGCCCCTCGCGCTGCCACAGCGCGAGCGCTTCGTGCGGATCGAGGGTTGTGGAAGTCAGCTCGAGAAGGAAGCGGAAGAGCTCGTTCTGGAGGACCCCGCGTGGGAGCCCGCCGGTGTTCTGCCCGTACGAGGCCCGTACGTCCCCGCCGCGCAGCGGTACGAAGTAGGCGGGCGTGTGCAGGAAGCGCCCCTCGGCGTGCTCCGCGTCCCGCACGGTCAGCGCGATCAGCCCGGTGGCCAGCGGCGCGAGGATGCGGGCGCCGGGGCGGCACTGGGCGAGCCAGGCCCTGGGCACCGAGGTCAGGGTGCAGGTGGCGATGATCCGGTCGTAGGGCGCCCGCCCGGGGCAGCCGGCCGCGCCGTCGCCGGTGACCACCGCCGGACGGTACCCGGCGGCTGCCAGGTGCTGCCGCGCGGACTCCGTGATCTCGGGGTCCAGGTCGACGGTGGTCACGTGGTCGTCGCCGAGCCGGTGGGCGAGCAGCGCGGCGTTGTAGCCGGAACCGGCACCGATCTCCAGCACGTCGCAGCCGACGCCGTCGCGTCGTACATCCCCCACGTCCCCCATATGCAGTTCGCTGAGCATCTTCGCCATCAGGGACGGCTGGCTGCTGGAGGAGAGCAGGTCACCGTCGCGCACCCGGGTCGCCAGCGGGGCGTCCGTGTAGCAGCCGCGCAGCCAGCGGGCGCGGCGCCCTTCGTCGGGGTCCTCGCCCCACAGGCGCTCGTAGCCGCCGCCCGTGCCCACGTAGAAGTAGGGCACGAACAGGTGCCGCGGGACGGCCTCGAACGCCGCCCGCCAGCCGGGGTCGTCCCGCCACACCCCGCTCGCCTCGATCTCGCGCAGGAGGGCGGCCCGGGCCTCGGAGAGGAGGACAGGATCGGGTTCCATGTGTCCACTGTGCTGTGCCGACGGCCACGATGCGAGTGGCGGAACCCGGCCGCGCGCCGGACGGAGCCGGGGGTGGTCCTAAGCCTTCCGTACTCGGCCGCCCCGTCTGAGACCATGGAACGCGTGACAGAGATTCCGCGCGGCACGCTTCAGGAGCAGACCTACTACGAACAGGTCGGCGGCGAGGAGACCTTCCGGCGCCTGGTGCACCTCTTCTACCAGGGGGTCGCGGA
Source organism: Streptomyces sp. NPDC058284 (assembly GCF_042881135.1). Taxonomy (NCBI): domain Bacteria; kingdom Bacillati; phylum Actinomycetota; class Actinomycetes; order Kitasatosporales; family Streptomycetaceae; genus Streptomyces; species Streptomyces sp. NPDC058284. The sequence continues at coordinate 56,494 of NZ_JBHVYE010000034.1, read as the reverse complement.
GGACCCGCTGCTGCGGCCGATGTACCCGGAGGAGGACTTGGGCCCGGCCGAGGAGCGCCTCGCGCTCTTCCTCATGCAGTACTGGGGCGGCCCCCGCACGTACAGCGACAACCGCGGCCACCCCCGCCTGCGCATGCGGCACGCGCCGTTCACGGTCGACAGGGCCGCGCACGACGCCTGGCTGAAGCACATGCGCGCGGCGGTCGACCAGCTCGGTCTCTCCGAGGAGCACGAGCGCACGCTGTGGAACTACCTGACGTACGCGGCGGCTTCCATGGTCAACTCCGAGGGCTGAGCCCCGCTCCCCCGGGGGGCTCTGCCCCACGGGGGCCGGCGGGGTGACGGCGAGCCTTCTCCGGGGACAGCCCCCGTCCTCGGGGAGGGGCGGCCACTCACGCAGGGGTGACGCTGAGCCCTCCGACGCCGGCGCGGCGTACCACGACGGACCCGTACGCCGTGCGCAGCCGCAACCACGCCCCCGACGACAGCAGCGTCAGGTCGTCGCCGCGCAGGAAGCCGAGCGACTGTGCCGCGTGTGCGGCCCGCACCGGCAGCCCCGTGTCGCCGACGGTCCTCGACCAGATCTCCCGGCCCACCCGGTCGAGCTCGGCCCGCACCCGCCGCTCGGCGGGCAACTCCTCTACGCGGGAACGGAATTCGGCGACGGCCGCCCGCACCAGGGCCCGCATCACCTCCGGAGCCGGAAGCCCCGGCTCCGGCCGCCAGCCGCCCCGCGGCGGCAGCACGCCCGCCCACGGCGGTCCGGTGACGGCGCCCGGGACCTCGGCGACCCCGGCCGTCTCCACGGGCTCCGCCGACGCGCCGACGCGCTCCAGGAGTTCACCGGCGGAGACGGTGACGTCGAGCGTGGCGTCGAGCCCGTGTTCGTACGGCTTGGCGAGCCGCGCCGTGCGGACGACCAGCACCTCGAACGACGGCGGCCGCCCGAACACGGCGAGCGTGTCCCCGGCGGCCTGCAGCCGTACCGCGGCCGCCTTGTCGTAGTGGATCAGCCGGGCCAGGAAGGCGGCGAGGTCCGCCGCCTCCCCGGCATCCGCGAAGTGCAGCCGCGCGGTCATGCGGCAAGCGCCCCCGAGCCGCCTCCGACGCCACCGGCGCTGTCGTCCACGTACTCCTCGAGGAACGAGCGCTCCTCGGCCGAGATCCGCCGCGGTCGCTGCGCCTCCAGGTCGAAGGGCACGACCACGGTCGAGGCCCGCACATACACCTGGTCCGCGTCCTTGATCTCGTACGCGATGGTCAGCGACGCCGCACCGATCTTCGTCACCCACGACTCGACGGTGACCGGCTCGTGCCGGTGCACCAACGGCCGTACGTAGTCGATCTCGTGGCGGGCCACGACCGACCCGCCGGAGAACGACGGCGAGCCGTCACCGGGCGCGAGCCGGAACATGAAGTCGATGCGCGCCTCTTCCAGGTACCGCAGGAAGACGACGTTGTTGACGTGCCCGAAGGCGTCCATGTCCGACCAGCGGAGCGGGCATTGGTATATGTGTCGAGCCACGGCCGCCTCAGCCTCGCGTGAGCTTCTTGTAGGTGGCACGGTGCGGACGGGCCGCGTCCGCGCCGAGACGCTCGATCTTGTTCTTCTCGTACGACTCGAAGTTGCCCTCGAACCAGTACCACTTGGAGTCACCCTCGTAGGCGAGGATGTGCGTGGCGACCCGGTCGAGGAACCACCGGTCGTGGGAGATGACCACGGCCGCGCCGGGGAACTCGAGCAGCGCGTTCTCGAGCGACGACAGGGTCTCGACGTCGAGGTCGTTGGTCGGTTCGTCGAGGAGGAGCAGGTTGCCGCCCTCCTTGAGGGTCAGCGCCAGGTTGAGGCGGTTGCGCTCACCACCGGAGAGCACGCCGGCCGGCTTCTGCTGGTCCGGGCCCTTGAACCCGAAGGCGGAGACGTACGCCCGCGAGGGCATCTCGACCTGGCCGACATTGATGTAGTCGAGCTCGTCGGAGACGACCGCCCACAGCGTCTTCTTCGGGTCGATGTTGGCGCGGCCCTGGTCGACGTAGGAGACCTTGACCGTGTCGCCGACCTTGATGGTGCCGGAGTCCGGCTGCTCAAGGCCCTGGATCATCTTGAACAGCGTGGTCTTGCCCGCGCCGTTCGGACCGATGATGCCGACGATGCCGTTGCGCGGCAGCGAGAAGCTGAGGTCGTCGACGAGGACCTTGTCGCCGAAGGCCTTCGAAAGGTGCTCGACCTCGACGACGATCGAACCGAGCCGCGGGCCCGGCGGGATCTGGATCTCCTCGAAGTCCAGCTTCCGCATCTTGTCCGCCTCGGCGGCCATCTCCTCGTAGCGCGCGAGGCGCGCCTTGGACTTGGCCTGCCGCCCCTTGGCGTTGGACCGCACCCACTCGAGCTCTTCCTTGAGCCGCTTGGCGCGCTTGGCGTCCTTCTGGCCCTCGACCTTGAGACGGGACTGCTTCTTCTCCAGGTACGTGGAGTAGTTGCCCTCGTAGGCGATCGCGCGGCCGCGGTCGAGCTCGAGGATCCACTGGGCGACGTTGTCCAGGAAGTACCGGTCGTGGGTGACGGCGATGACGCAGCCCGCGTACTTCGCGAGGTGCTGCTCCAGCCAGTTCACCGACTCGGCGTCGAGGTGGTTGGTGGGCTCGTCGAGGAGGAGCAGGTCGGGCGCCTCGATGAGGAGCTTGCAGAGGGCCACGCGGCGCTTCTCACCACCGGAGAGGGTGGTGACGGGCCAGTCGCCGGGCGGGCAGCCGAGCGCGTCCATGGCCTGCTCGAGCTGGGCGTCGAGGTCCCACGCGTTGGCGTGGTCCAGGTCCTCCTGGAGCTTGCCCATCTCCTCCATGAGCGCGTCCGAGTAGTCGGTCGCCATGAGCTCGGCGACCTCGTTGAAGCGCTTGAGCTTGCCCATGATCTCGGCGGCGCCGTCCTGGACGTTCTCCAGAACGGTCTTCGACTCGTCGAGCTGCGGCTCCTGCATGAGGATGCCGACGCTGAACCCGGGCGAGAGGAACGCGTCGCCGTTGGACGGCTGCTCAAGCCCGGCCATAATCTTCAGCACCGTGGACTTACCGGCGCCGTTGGGGCCCACGACACCGATCTTCGCGCCAGGAAGGAAGCTCAAGGTGACATCGTCGAGGATCACCTTGTCGCCGTGCGCCTTGCGCGTCTTGCGCATGGTGTAGATGTACTCAGCCAAGAGAAACCGTCCGGCAATCAGTGAGTGGGCAGATACACCCCATCTTGCCTGACAGCCACCCCCCGGAGGAAACCAGTATGGCCGGGGGGCCGTGAGCTTGGGCGTTCCTGGCCTACGACGGCGAGCGACCCGTCACTTTCCGTCGTTGCCTGTCGCCGTCGAGCGACCTCGGGCGGCGGCGACGCAGGCCCTCAGGGCGGGCAGCTCCATCCCCGCGGCATCGACACGATCTCTACCAAGCCCGGAGCACCGGGCACACCCTCGATACGGATGAAGCGGCCTCCACGGGATCAGTTCAAGCATCAGGCACACCGAGGTCTCGCCGCATGACCTTGCGGAGGGCGGCCACCACCGAGTCGAACTCATCCTCCAGCGCTCGGTGAGCAGCGGCCTCGTCCGCGGCACCGTCCAGGAGCAGGTCCCGCATGTCCCTCAGGACCACGAACGCGGCACGTGACGCCTCGACCACGTCCTGCGGGGCGATGATGGCCAGCTGGTGACGGATCTCGTACGCCCCGGGTGCCAGGAACAGATCCCGCACCCGTAGCGGACGCTCCTCCGCAGGGATGTCTGCCTGCACGCACTCATTGAGCGCGGTCCGCATGCGCGAGAGCGCGGCGGTGTAGTCGGCGTAGAGCTGCCTGCGCACGTCGAGGCTCTGGCCGGCACGCTCTCTGCGCCAGCTGATGCGGTCGGCGATCAGCGTGGAACCCACTCCGATGACGGCGCCGAGCAGCGTACTCACCGGCGATATCCACTCCATGACCGCGCCGCCCGGCCGCGCCTCCCGCTCACTCCTCCGTTGACGTCTCCGTCGAGTCACCCCTCTTGCGGACGAGGAAGACCGCCGCGCCGCCGAGTACGACGAAGCCCACCGCGATCGTGGCGATCAGGGGCGTGTTGCTGGAGCTGCCCGTTTCGGCCAGGTCGCCGCCGCCCGAGGTGCCGCCTGCCGAGGCGGGGCTGGGCTGGGAGGCGGGCTGCGCCTTGTTCTCGATCGCCGCGCCCTCGGTGCGGCAGTCGAGGACGCCCTTGAAGCGCTTCTCGAAGCCGTTCGGGCCCGTGATCGTGAAGTCGTAGGGCTGGTCCTCCTGCAGCGGTATCGTCACCGTCTGTGACGCGCCCGCCTTGATGGTGTACTCGAAGCCCATCAGCCGGAACGTGAACGGCTCGTCGCCCTTGTTCGTCGCGGTGATGTCCACGCCGCTCTTCGCGCAGTTCTTCTCCGCCGAGAGCGCCGGTACGGCTCCCTTGTCGGCCCAGTCGGCCGTCGCCGTCGCCGAGACCGTCGACTCGCTGGAGCCCGCGAGGATCTGCGTCTGGCTCCTGGTCTCGGACGCGAAGGCGCGGCCCACCGGGACGGTGGTGGACGCCTGGAGGGAGAGCGCGGCCGATCCGTCCGGGGCGTCCTTCGGCACGTCGAAGTAGAGGCGGCTGCCGTCGCGCGCCGACTTCACGGTCTTGCCGTTCTTGCCGACGACCTTCACGCCGCTCGCCTCGGAGTCGGCGGGCGGGGTCACCGTCACCGAATCGGCGTCGGTCCGCACGGTCACCGGGCCGACGCGCTCCCCCGCGCGCCCCGACACGGCGGGCGGGTCGAGGGTCAGCGAGGCCTTCGGCTCCGCGCTGTCGCGCGCGCTCCGGTGCAGGTAGTCGGCGAGCTTCTCGGCCTGCGGGTCGACGGCGTCGACCTTGACGTGGTCGGAGTAGCGCCAGATCGCCACCTGGGTGCCGGCCGCGGCGGTCTGTGCGGTGAGCGAGCGCACGCCCGCCTTCCTGGCCAGCGCCGCGAGATCGTTCACCTGCGGATAGGAGTGCTGCAGGATCCAGCGGATCTTGCCCGCGTCACGGTTGGCGTTCAGCGAGGTGCCGCTCCACGGGGTCTCCTGGTACTTGGCGTCCTTCTGCGTGGGGTTGAGGATGTCGACGCAGTACGTCTGCAGGGTCCCGCCGCCCTCCACCGACATCTCGAAGAGGCCCGCGGGCACCTGCTGCGAGCTGCCGTTGTCCCGGATGACGGCCTGGTCGTACGTCCGCAGCCCGCCCAGCGTCGCGGTCGCGCCGCCCTGGTGCTGCGGCGCCGCTGCCGCCGCGGCCGCGGTGGCGGCGGTCATTCCGCCCGCCACGGCCAGCCCCGCCGCCATGGTCACTGCGGCGAGGCGCGCGACGCCTCGGCTACGTATGGACAACGCAGAAAACACTGGATTCCCCTCCGGGCGGGACCCGTTCACAACGTTGGGGGGTGGTCCCGCCAGCAGACTGAGTGGGGCAGGATCATCGGCCGCCTGCGTGGCCTCACCTGCCGACTGCCCCGTGAGCTACGTCCGGCATCCTAAGGAAACAGCGGATCACGAGCCTCACCCATCCCATCGGGCGGCGGATCCGACTCGGAATCGTTATCCCCAATAGCTGCCCCGAGCTGGGCTTATCGACAAATCAACCGGCTTCATTCACCGATATGCCGCACAACGGTCGCCGCCAGAGGGAGTCCTGCTGACGGCACGTCACCCCACGGGCACCGGCTCCTTCTTCCTCGCGTCGGTGATCTCCTCCTCCCGTTCCGCCGTCGGCGCCGTCAGCGCGGGATTGCCCTTGGCCACCCGCCGGAACGCCGCCGTACCGCGCGACAGATCGTGTCCGATGGTCAGCGCCTCGATGTCCGCCGACGTCCAGTGCTGCCCACCTCGCTCCTCGTCGCGCACCTTCAACCGGCCCTGCACGATGACCGGTTCGCCCACGGACACCGAGCCCTGCACGTTCGTGCCGAGCGCCCGCCAGGCCCAGACCGTGAAGAAGTTGGTGTGCCCGTCGTTCCACGCGTTCTTCGCCGCGTCGAAGTACCGCGCGGTCACCGCCAGTCGGAACCGCGCCACCGGCCCCGAAGGCAACTCCCGGTACACCGGCGTCGTCGCGACATTGCCCACCACCGTCACCAAGGTCTCGTTCATGTCGATCCACTCCCCCGCTTCGTCTGCGCTTTTGCCGCCGCGCACTCCGCGGCTGCGTTCTCAGACTGCACCGGCCGCGCCGATCCCGCCGAGCCCTGTGGACCACCGCCGGGTTGTGGAAATCTCCGTCACTCGAAAGGGTCTCCGGGCGCCCCGGGGTGGTGGCTCTGGGGAACTCATTCCCTCACCCCACCGGCACCCCCTTCACCCCACCGGCACCCCCGTCACCCGCACGTACTGCTCCCTGACCTCCCGATAGCGCAGCAGCTCCGCCGCCACCGGATCGAGGACCCGCGCCCGCCCGCACCCGGCGGCCGCCTCCCGCAGTCGCCGTTCCGCCTCGGCCCCGTACCGGCGCGCGGGCCCCCGGGCCGCGAGGCGGCTCGTCCACTCCACGCACGGGCCGCCCACGATGCCCGCCAGCATCAGCAGCACCGGCACACCCAGGTTCGGCGTGGCCACGCCGATGATCTGCGCCACCAGCCAGAGCCCGCCCACGACCTGGAGCAACGTCATCGCCGCCTGGGTGAGGACGGCGGCCGGCCACCAGCCGGGCCGCGGCGGTCGCCCGGCCGGCACGCCCACCGTCACCGCCAGCTCGTCGAGCACCTCCGGCAGCCCCTTGGCACCGCGCACCGCGGCCTCCCGCACGGCCTGCCCCCAGGGCACCGGCAGCCCCGAAGCCGCCTCGTCGGCCACCGTGCGCACGGCGTGCTCCACGCGCTGGCGAGCCGTCGCCTCCTCGTCCACGGGAGCCAGCGCGGCCGACGCCGGGAAGCCCTGCGGGGAGCGCTGGGCCTCGTACCAGCGCCACAGTTTGAGCCAGGGGTCGCCGCACGCCTTGCCCGCGTTCCTGCGCCAGGCCCGTTCGGCCGCGTCCCCGGCCGCCGCCGCGCCCACGGCGTCCGCGAGGCGGTCGGCGAACTCCTCGCGTGCTTCCTCGCTGAGTCCGATCCGTCCGCGGTTGCGGCCCGCGTGCCCCTCGGCGACGTACACCGGACGCAGCCGGTCCGCGGCGGCGTCCAGGTCCGCGGCGATCCGGCGGGCCGCGGCGCCCCTCTCCTGGGTGAACTGGCCGAGCGCCTCGCGCAGTTCTCCGACGCCCTCGCCGGTCAGCGCGGAGACCGCCAGGACCGTGGCGCCCGGTTCGCCGTGTTCGCCGAGCGCGACGCCGTCCTCGTCGAGGAGCCGCCGCAGGTCGTCCAGGACCTGGTCGGCGGCGTCCCCGGGGAGCCGGTCGATCTGGTTGAGGACGACGAAGGTGACCTCCGCGTGCCCGGCCATGGGGCGCAGGTAGCGCTCGTGGAGCATCGCGTCGGCGTACTTCTCCGGGTCGACGACCCAGATGACGGCGTCGACGAGGGCCAGAATCCGGTCGACGTGCTCACGGTGCTCGCCGACCGCCGAGTCGTGGTCGGGCAGATCGATCAGTACGAGGCCCTGGAGTTCGTCGGTGCCGGGCCCCTGGAGTGGCCTGCGGCGCAGCCGTCCCGGGATCCCGAGCCGGTCGAGGAGGCCCGCGGCGCCGTCGGTCCAGCTGCATCCGATGGGGGCGGCGGTCGTGGGCCTGCGCACGCCGGTGTCGGAGATCATCACACCCGCGAGGGAGTTGAAGAGCGTCGATTTGCCGCTGCCGGTGGCTCCCGCGACGGCGACCACGGTGTGCCGGTCGGAGAGCCTGCGCCGGGCGGCGGCCTCGTCGAGGACGCGGCCGGCCTCGGCGAGCGTGCCGCTGTCGACGCGGGTGCGGGAGAGCCCGACGAGTTCGCGCAGTGCGTCGAGTCGTACGCGCAGGGGCCCCTCATAAGAGGTGGGCGATCCGGGGCTGCCTGAGCGGGTGTACGAGCGCACGCCGGTGTCGGCGTCCGGGCCCGCGGGACGGGCCCCGCCCGCGACGCGCCGCGCGATCAGGCCGTCGTCCCAGGCCCGTTCGGCACGGCCGCCGGGACGCTCGCGGTCCCCGCCGTCGGGCTCACTTCCGTCACTGTGGTCACCGTGGTCGGTGCGATCGGTGTGGTCGGGGCGGTCAGTGAGGGCGGTCACCGTGGTCACCTCTCCTTCTGCAGTACGGACAGGGCGGCGATCAGCTCGGCCTGGGGTTCGGGGTGCACCTCAAGGGCGTACAGGGGTGCGAGGCGCCGCTCCCGCTCGACGGTGAGGACCTTCTCCAGGTACTCGGCCAGCAGGCGTGAGCCCCGGTCGCGCAGCCGGACCGCGCTCTGCGCGCCGATCCGTTCCGCGAGGCTCTCCCCGGCGGAACGTGCCCGGCGCCCGCCGAGCAGGGCGGTGGCGAGCAGCGCGGCGACGACCTCGGGGTCGGGCAGCGCGTTCTTGTCCACCCGCTCGATCCCGCGCACCTCGTCCTCGGCGTACTCCTCCAGGACGCGCCGCCATCTGCGGACGGCCATCCCGATGCGGTGCTCGGCGCTCTCCGCCTCCGGGTCGCGGCCGGTGAGGCCGGGGGCCCCGGCGGCGGGTTCGTGCCGCCAGGCCTCGTCGATACGCTCGTCGGCGGCGGTGACGGCGCAGAGCAGCAGGGCTTCCAGGCTCTCGGCGATGGCGTCGAGCAGTTCACCGGCGCCGCAGTCGAGCGGGTAGCTGCGCCAGCGCTTCAGGGCGTCCCCTGCGAGCACGCCTCCGGCCCGCAAACGCCCCCGTACGCGCGCGTGCTCGTGTTCGTACGCCTCGTCGACGGCGGAGGTGAGCCGCAGTGCGGCCGCGTACTGGGCGGCGACGGCCCCCGCGAGTTCCGGCATCCGGGTGTCGAGGGAGGCGAGGGCGCCCTTGGCGGTGCGGGCGACGGCCTCGCTGCGGGCCGCCGGTTCCTGGACGCGTTGGGTGAGCCAGGCGCGCAGCGGGGCCACGGCGGTGGCGGGGAGCAGCCCGCCGCCGCCCGCGGACTCGGGCAGTTCGGGCACGGTGAAGCGCGGTACGTCGCCGAGGCCTGCCTTCGTGAGCAGCGCCCCGTACTGCCGTGACACCTCTGTCACCACTTGGTGGGGGACGCGGTCGAGGACGGTGACGAGGGTGGCGTCGTGCTCCTTGGCGGTGCGGAGCAGATGCCAGGGCACGGCGTCGGCGTACCGCGAGGCGGTGGTGACCATCACCCAGACGTCGGCGGCGGCGATCAGCTCGGCGGCCAGTACGCGGTTCTCGGCGATGAGCGAGTCGATGTCGGGCGCGTCGAGGAGGGCGAGCCCGCGGGGCAGGCTCTGCGCGATCTCGATCCGCAGGGCGCGCTCCTCCTCGTCGACAAGGGCGTGCACGTCCGCGTCGTCGTTCCTGCCGTCGTCCTCACCGCCCTCCGACGGCTCCGGCCGGGGCACCCACACGCGCGTGAGGTCGGGCAGTACGCGCATCCCCGAGAACCAGTGGTGATCCTCCGGATGGCAGACGAGCACCGGCGTACGCGTGGTGGGCCGCAGCACGCCCGCCTCGCTGACCTGCTGCCCCACGAGTGAGTTCACGAGGGTGGACTTGCCGGCGCCGGTGGATCCGCCGACGACGGCGAGAAGGGGCGCTTCGGGCGCCCTGAGGCGGGGCACCAGATAGTCATCGAGCTGTGCCAGCAACTCGTCCCGGTTGGCACGCGCGCGTGGCGCCCCCGGCAGGGGGAGCGGAAAGCGTGCGGCGGCGACACGCTCGCGCAGGGCGGAGAGTGCGTCAAGCAATTGAGGCCGTACGTCCAAGGTCACCACATGCGAAGAATGCCCAATTTTGGCGGCTTTCTGAAGCATATGACGGTCCCTGCGCGCCGATCGGACACAGGGGATGGAAGGGGCGACTGGGGCGCAGGCATAACGAGTGCACAACACCCGGGGCGCGAGACGCCAAAAGCGATGCGAGATTCGCACCTGCCTGCGATTATCAGGATCGCTTCACCGAACCTCCACATCGCGGCGCGGAGGCGAAGCACCAGGGGCAGGGACCCGGGAGCCCTATCCTTGTCCCCGGCAAGGTCACGGATCTCCCCCACATCCGGGCTCCATGCCACCGGCCACACCCGGCCCCCGTAGCTCAGTGGATAGAGCAGGCGCCTTCTAAGCGCTTGGCCGCAGGTTCGAGTCCTGCCGGGGGCGCAAACAGCCTCTCACCTGCGGAAACGCGTGAGGGGCTCTTTCATGTCCGGATGCACATCGCTCCGACAGCAAGCGCCTTCGCCCGGCCGCGATCGCGGGACAGACAAAGCTCGCGCCGACAAACCCCGCGCCATGGCGACAACGGCCCTCGTCGGCGAACCACGGTCGAAACACGATGTAGCACCGGGTAGCACACCTCCGTTATCGTGGACAGCATGACAGCGCAGCCGGAGATCACTCAGCGCGATCTGCGCACCCGCTCCAAAGAGATCATGGATGCCGTCCAGGGAGGACAGGCGTTCACCGTCACACGCGACGGACACCTTCTCGGCGAGCTGATCCCGCTCCGCCGCCGTCGCCGCTTCGTTCCCCGTGCCGAGTTCGCGGCCATGTCACGCACCGCCCCTGACATTTCCACGGACGCCTTCCGCGACGACCAGGACGCCCTCGTCGAGCAGGAGTTGGACGACCCATATGCCCGTTGAGCACGAGCAGGGGCTGCTCGATACCAACATCATGATCCTGCGCAAGTGGATCGACACCGACGAGTTGCCCGCCGAGATGGCCATCAGTGCCATCACCCTCGCGGAACTCTCAGCGGGCCCCCATCAGGTACGCGGCAGCGACCAGCAGAGTGCCTATGACGAACATGCCGAGCGGGCGCGCCGCACGGACGTCCTGCAGCGCGCCGAGAACGAATTCGATCCGATCCCCTTCGACGTGGAGGCGGCCCGAATCTACGGCAGGATCTGCGCCGCCGTCGTCTCCGCAGGCCGCAAGCCCCGTCACCGGGTGGCCGACCTGATGATCGCCGCCACCGCAGCCGCCGAGGAGCTCCCCCTCTTCACCACCAACCCCGACGACTTCAAGGGCCTCGACGACTTGATCACCATCGTGCCCGTAACCAGGCCCGAGATCCCGCACGCCCGGTAGCACCGAACATGAGTGACCGCTCGGCCCGTGATGAGCCGAACAGTTCCCAGCCGATGAGCGCACGAAGTGACAGCAAGCGCCTTGACGGCTTTCGTTCGTGAACGGCCTGCCAGTACGCAAGTGAGCACATCGCTCAACCTCTGACACCTTCTAAGCGCTTGGCCGCAGGTTCGAGCCCTGCCGAGGTGTGGTCTCTTGCCGCCGGGCCGACCGCCGACGGCAGCTGGCCCCTCTCATATTGGGGTAAATGGTCATCCAGATTGAGGGAACGGTTGATTCCGCACCATCCTTACGGGCATGGCTGCCGCCCCTTCCCTTGCCCCCGAGCTCTCCGACTCGCGTGACTACGCCTTCGACTGGGCGCTCGTGGACGTGGAGACCTCAGGACTCATCGCCCGGCGGGACCGCGTGCTGTCGATCGCCGTGGTGACCATCGGGCGGGACGGCGCGCAGACCGGGGAGTTCTCGACGCTGCTCAACCCCGGGTGCGACCCCGGGCCCGTGCACGTCCACGGCCTGACCGCCGAGCGGCTGCGCGGGGCCCCGCCCTTCGAGCAGGTCGCGGGAGAGATCGGGGCTCTGCTGCGGGACCGGGTCCTGGTGGCCCACAACGCGCAGTTCGACTACGACTTCCTCGCCCACGAGTTCGCACGGGCCCGCGCCTACCTGCCGGTCACGCAGCGGCTGTGCACCCTCGCGCTCAACCGGCAGGTGGACCTGCCGGTTGAAGACATGAAACTGGGCACGCTGGCCACGCACTACGGCGTACCGCAGACCCAGGCGCACGACGCGCTGGACGACACCCGGGTGCTTGCCGGGATCTTCCGCGCCACGCTGCGGGAGGCGGCCCTGCTCGACCTGCCGCTGCCATTGGTGGCCTGCCCGCCGCGGCAGGACTCGCAGTTCTCGCCCAAGCCGCCGAAGACGCCCTGCGCGTACCGCAATCCGGGACGACTGCGGCCCGGCGGCCCGCTCCTCCAGGGCATGAAGATAGCCCTCACCGGGGAGACCGAGACCTCGCGCGCGGAGCTGGTGGCGCGGTCGGTCGCGGCCGGGCTGAACATGGTTTCCTCGGTCAGTCGGCACACCAGCGCGCTGGTCACCAACGACTCCTCGTCCGGGTCGGCCAAGGCCCGGCGGGCCACCGCCGAGGGCGTGCCGGTCATCGACGAGCCCGCCTTCCTCCAGTTGCTCGGCGACGTACAGACCGGGGCGCTCCACCAGACGCCCGCACCGGAGGCCGCCGCCCCGGCGCCGGAGGTGGCTGTCCCCGCGCCGGAGGCGGTTGTTCCGGCCCCCCGCCCGCCGGAGCCCGAAGCACCCAAGTCGGCGGACAAGCCGCTGGCCGGGCAGCGGGTGCTCGTCCTGGGCGGTACGCACGCCGACGCGGTCGCAGCCCGTACCCGCGTCGTCGATCTTGGCGGCTCCGCCGCCGTCAACCTCTCGTGCAGCGTCACCGACATCGTCGTCCTGGCCGGAGGCGAGTACGACCGCCGGCGGCGCAGGATCGCGGACCTGGGACTCCCCCTGCACGACGAACACTGGCTCAGCGACCCAACTGCCGACACGGATAGGCCAAATGGGGCAACAGGCGGCAAGGCGCCGACCACGGCGAGGCCGCCCGCTCCGCACGTACTGCCGCGCGGCGGTGTCATCGACATGCCCGCACCGCCGTCCGGAGCTCCCGCGTCCCCATGGCACATCACCGCGAGCTGGGCCCCACAGGGCCTCTCCGAGATCAACATCGTCGCGTTCGCGCTCGACGAGGACGATCAGGTCACCTTCGACGAGGACTTCGTGTTCTACGGCGCCCCGGAGAACCCCGCGGGCACGGTGCGACTCCTCACCGACGGCCCCGCCGAACAGGCCATCACCATCGACCTCGCTTCGCTCCCGCCCGCCTCACGCAAAGTCGTCATCGCGGCCGCCATCGACGGGGACGTGACCTTCGGCAACGTCGGTGCGATCCAGGTGGCTGCCGCGCCGGACGGCAGTGCCGCAGCACTGGCACAGGCCACCATGGACGCGGCCACCAGCGAACGCACCCTGCTCCTCGCCGAGATCTACCGCCGCGGCTCGGTCTGGCGCTTCCGCGCCGTCGGACAGGGCTACGACCACGGGCTCGGTGAACTCGCACGAATGTACGGCGTCGATATCGACGACTGACTAGTCCGGTGACTCGCTCAATACGATCTCCGTTGCCTGCGCGAGGAGTTCCGCACGGAGTACGTCGGCCCTGCCCCGGCGGGCGAAGCGGTCCTGACAGGCACGGGCAACTTGGTGCTCGGTCATGCCTTCGGGAATCGGGTGGCCCAGGTTTCCTCCTCCAGGAGGAGCCCGTTGGCCAGGTAGCTGATGGTTCGGTACCAGCCGATCAGTACGAGGAGTTCGATCAGCTGAGCGTCCGCGTAGTGAACGCTCAGGGCGTCCCAGGCGGTCTGTGAGAGCTGGGTCGTGTCGTGCAGTTCGTCGACTGCGTCGATCAGTGCCGCATGGTGCGGCGGCCATGCGGCACTGGTTGACGTATCGGTTTCGGTGGTCGCCCGTAGCTGTTCCGGGCCAAGTCCGGCCTGCTGGGCGAGAGTCGCGGCGTGCACGCCCCATTCGTAGGCACAGTCGGCACGCGCGGTCACGCGGGCGATGACGATCTCGCGGTCGATGGCGGGGAGGAGTCCATGGCCCAGCAGCCCGGCGCCCAGGGAGAACATTCGTGAGGCTAGTTCCGGGTTGCGGTGGAGTACTCGGAACAGTGCGAGTGGCTCGTACGGCACGTCAGGGGGCATCCACCGGCGAAGCGCCTGGTCGATGGAGGCGGGATAGGGCGGGTTGAGCGGTTCGATGCGCGGCATGCGGCACCTCCTGCTTCGGTTTCCGAATCAGTGTGACGCTTCGAATACCGAAGCACAAGGGGTGGGCGCGGAAGCCGGAGCGCCGCCTGCTCGCCCTGCAGGCGGAGGGCTACCACCTCACCCAACGGGCCGCCCCAGCGCTATTGCAGGCTGGGGTCCGAGAGTGCCGCCGCGGTGGCGCGGGCGAAGCCTTCCGGGTTGTCCAGCATGATGTTGTGGCCGCAGTCCGGGACCGGGACCACGGCCACCCCGGCTTCGCTGAGCGCATCGGTGCCCGGGAGCGGGCCGTCGGCCTCGGGCAGCAAGTAGGTGCGGGGGACCTTCAGGTCCAGCAGAAGCTCACGCATGGTGGGGGTGGTGCCGCGGGTGAGGTGCACCGCGCTGCGGTGCAGGGCTTCCCGGCCCGCCAGGCGCATCGTGGACCACCAGTGGGAACCGGCCCGGTCTCGCACCTCTTCCCAGCCGCCCGCCAGGAACTCCTCCTCGGAGTACGCGGCGATGCCGCTGCTGCCCACGGCGCCGGGTACGGGCGGGAGCGGGTCGAGGTTGGCGTCGACCAGGACCAGGCGGGAGACCAGCCCCGGGTGCCGGGCTGCCAGGACGATGGCCACCGAGCCACCCATGCTGTGCGCGATCAGCTCGGCGCCCGTGACACCCGCGCTGGTCAGGGCCGCAGCGAGGGCGTCGGCGTGGGACTCCAGGGTGTAGTCGAAGTCCGTCGGCCGGTCGCTGATGCCGTGACCGAGCAAGTCGATCAGCAGCGAACGGCGTCCGCCGAGCAGAGGGTGAACCGCAACCTCCGCGAAGTAGGCCGGCGACGTGGCGCCCAGCCCGTGGACGTAGACGCGGGACGGCTCCTGTCCCGGCAGCTCGGCCCAGCGGATCTGGCCGCCCTCGGGCGTCACGGCGGCGTTGCGCACAGTCTGCTCCCTGCACTCCGGATCGACGAGGGGGACGAGAGTGCCACCGTATCTTCTCAGTGCAGTTGCTCGGCCAGACCGATGATGATGCCCTCCGGGCCGCGGACGTAGCAGAGCAGGTAGCTGTCCTCGAAGCGGGCGATCTCGCCGAGGAGTTCGGCGCCGTGCGGGATCAGGCGGGTGACGGTGGCCTTGATGTCGTCGACGGCGAACATGACGCGGTGCGTGCCCAGGATGTTGTGCGGCTTGTTGCGCGGGCCTGCGCCGGTCGCCCGGGGGCTGCGGTACTTCGCCAGTTCCAGCCTGCTGTGGCCGTCCGGGGTCCGGACCATCGCGATGTCGCAGCGGACACCGTCGAGTCCCGTGCACTGGTCGGCCACGAGGCCCTCGACCTGCGTCCTGCCCTCCAGCTCCATACCGAGTTCCACGAAGAACGCGACGGCGGCGTCCAGGTCCTCGACGACGATGCCGACATTGTCCATCCGCTGAATCGCCATGATGGCTTCTCCTTCTTCCTGGCGCGTTTTTGCCGCAGTTTTGCACCCTTTTGCGCCTGCTTGCGCCTGCTTGCGCCTGCTTGCGCGGCCGATCTTGGCCGCTGTTGCCCCTGGGACGGAGCCAGTGTGGCGTTCTCGACATCCGCGGGATGCCGAACCTCGTATAGCGGTTCGGGCAGGGGAGGGGCAGGGGCAGAGGGCTCCGGTCGCCTGACGGGCCCGGCAGAGTGCGCCGCGCCTCGCCCCGGCCGGGAACTTCGCGTCCCGCCCGGTAGTTGACCAGGTGAAGCCGGTGGCGCCACCGGCTTCACCACCGGGCCCCCCCCCCCCGCCCCCCCCCCCGCCCCCCCCCCCCCCCCACCCCCCCCCCCCCCCCGCCCCGCGGGGGGCGGGGGCCGCGGGGGGGGGGGGCGGCGGGGGGTGGGGTTTGGGGGGGGGGGTGGTTTTTGGGGGGGGGGGGGGGGGGGGCCCCCCCCCCCCCCCCCCACCGCCCACCCCGCCCGCCCCCTCCTACCAGCCCCACCCCTCACCCTCACTCCCCGTAAAGCGCCTCGATCTCGGCCGCGTAAGCGGCGTTCACCGCATGCCGTTTGATCTTCAGGGACGGGGTGAGCAGGCCGTTGTCCTCGGTGAACTCGCCGCCGACGATCGCGAACCTGCGGATCGACTCGGCCCTGGACACCGCCGAGTTGGCGTGGTCCACGGCCTTCTGGACCGCTGCCGTCATCTCCGGGTCGCGGGCGAGGTCCGCGAGCGGCGTGCCCTTGGGGCGTCCGCGTACGGCGAGCCAGTGGTCGACGGCCTCGGGGTCGAGGGTGACCAGCGCGGCGACGTACGAACGGTTGTCCCCCACGACGATGCACTGGCCGACCGGCGCCCGGCTGCGCAGCCGGTCCTCCAGGACGGCGGGCGAGACGTTCTTGCCGCCGGACGTGACGATGATGTCCTTCTTGCGGCCGGTGATGGTGAGGTAGCCGTCGGCGTCGAGCGCGCCGAGATCACCGGTGGCGAACCAGTCGTCGGTGAGGGCGGCGTCCGTCGCGGCCGGGTTGTTCCAGTACGAGTTGAAGACGATGCCGCCCTTGATCAGTACCTCCCCGTCGTCCGCGATGCGCACGGCCGTGCCGGGTATGGGCAGTCCGACGGTGCCGGGGCGCGGCCGGAGCGGCGGGGTGATGGTGGCGGCGGCCGAGGTCTCCGTCAGGCCGTACCCCTCGTAGATGATGATTCCGGCGGCGTAGAAGAAGAGGTTGAGGTCGCGGTCCAGGGGCGAGCCGCCGCTGATCGCGTAGCGCATGCGGCCGCCGACCTCCTTGCGGATGCGGCGGTAGACGAGCAGTTCGTACAGCGCCCAGCCGGCGCGGAGGCCGAGGGAGGGGCCCGGGCCTCTGCTGTCCAGGAACTTGTTGAGGTAGGCCTCCCCGAAGCGCACCGCTACGCGTTCCGCGCGGTCGAAGGAGGCGCCGCGGCCGATCTTCTCCGCGGTCGCCCGGCCGGTGTCGTGGATCTTCTCGAAGAGGTACGGGACGCCGACGACGAACGTCGGCCTGAACGCGCGGAGTTCCGGGCGGAGTTCGTCGGGCTTGATGCTCGGGCAGTGGCCGAGTTCTATGCGGGCGAGCATGCAGGCGATCTGGATGGTGCGGCCCATGATGTGGGCGAGCGGCAGGAAGAGGAGCGTGGCGGCGGTCTGCCCGGTGATCTCCTTGAAGATGGGGTGCAGGAGTTCGACGGTGTTGGCGGCCTCCGCGTGGAGGTTGCCGTGGGTGAGGACGCAGCCTTTGGGGCGGCCCGTGGTGCCGGAGGTGTAGCAGATGGTAGCGAGTGAGTTCGGGGAGAGCGCGGCCCTGCGTTTGGTCACCTCCTCTTCGGACACCTCTCTTCCCAACGCCGCCAGTTCGGCCATGGCGCCTCCGTCGAGGTGGCGTACGCGCGGCGGGGCGGCGTGGCCGGCCACGGCTTCCTCCGCCGTCGCCGCGTTCTCGGCGCTCTCCGCGATGAGCAGGCGGGCGCCGGAGTCCCGGACGATCCACTCGATCTGCTCGGCCGACGAGGTGGCGTAGACGGGCACGGTCTGGCCGCCCGCCACCCAGATCGCGAAGTCGAGGACCGCCCACTCGTAGCGGGTGCGTGACATCAGCGCGACCCGGCCGCCGGGTTCGAGGCCGTCCGCGATCAGTCCCTTGGCGATCTCGGTGACCTCGCGCGCGAAGGCGGCGGCGGTGACGGGCAGCCACCGGCCGCCCTCTTTGCGGCGCAGCACCACGGCGTCGGGGGCTTCGGCGGCGTTGGTGAAGGGAATGTCGGCGGTGCTTCCGGTGGTGGCCCGGGGGACGAGCGGGGCGGTGCGGACCTCGCGCACGGCGCCGTGTTCGTCCCTGATGAGTTCGGTCTCGGCGCGGTCGGCGAGGCCGCCGCGGCGTCGCGCCCTTCTCAGATCCTTGCGTACGCCCATGACGGCTCCCCGGCTTCGCTTCCCGTTCCCAGCTGATGTGCAGGCGATCGGCGCGTACTTACTCGGGGGTCAACTTACCGACACGTAAGGAAAATTCAATGGGGCGGACAGGAAGAGTCGGTATCCTCGCCGCCGCCCGGCGCGTGCCTCCAGGCCTCGCCCTCCAGGACCCGGCCCATGCCCACCCACACCATGTTCATGAGGCGCAGGGTCACGCCCTCCGGAGACTGGCCGGGGTGGCCCGCCATCCAGTCCGTCAGCGAATCCGCCGCACCCACCAGAGCGTGCGCCACGAAGTCCGCGTCATCGTCACGGAGTTTGGCGTCGGGGCCGCTCTCCGCGATGCCCGCCCGCACCAGCCCCGCCACCTCCGCCATCACCGCGCGCCGCGCCCCGGCGACCGCCGCCGCGATCGTCTCGCTCAGCTCCGAGGCCTGGCGGTGCAGCACCACCCAGCTGTCGCGGTGCTCGGCGACGAAGGTGAAGAACGCCAGCAGCCCGTTGTGCAGGCGGAGTTCGGGCGCCGCGCCGCTCGCCGCCGCCGCGCCCTGGAACGCGCCGACCAAACGGTCCGCCTCGCGGCGCAGGCAGGCGAGGAAGAGGCCCTCCTTGGATTCGAGGTAGAGGTAGACCATCGGCTTGGAGATTCCGGCGAGTTCGGCGATCTCGTCCACCGAGGCGCCGTGGTAGCCGCGCTTGGCGAAGACGCGCACCGCCACGTCGACGATCTGCCGCTCGCGCTCGCGGCGCGGCACCCGGCGCCTGCGCGGTGCCGGAACTCCCTGCGCCCCGGGCGCCCCCGGCGCTCCCGGCACCTCCGGCGTCCCCGACGGCTCGGGCGCCCCCTCCGAGTTGCCACCCACCCTTGTCAGCCTCCCGGCTCCGACTTACCTTACTCTTTAGTAAGTTTACCGCAGAGTAAGGAGCTTGCCGTGGCGGACGACATCAGCAGGATCGCCGACCTCGACTTCGCCAGTGTCACGCCCGAGGAGTTCGCCCGGCTCGTGAAGGGGCTCTCCGGCAAGGAGATCGCGGAGATCGCCCGCGACGGCGCGCTGCGCACCCGCGTCCTCAACGAGGTCTTCGGGCGTATGGAGCGGCAGTTCAAGCCGGACGCGGCGGGCTCGCTGAAGGCCCTCATACGCTGGAAGATCACGGGCAGCGGTGACAACGAGGACGCGGTGTACGAGACGGAGATCGCCGACGGCACCTGCGTCGTGCGCGAGGGCCGCTCGGACGCCGAGCCGCGGGTCACGCTCATCATGGCCGACCCCGAGTTCCTCAAGCTCGTCTCCGGGAACGCCAGCCCCGTCACGCTCTTCATGCTGCGCAAGGTCAGGATCGCGGGCGATGTGGCCCTCGCGGCCGGGCTCACCCGGTACTTCGACATCCCCAAGGCCTGAGGAGCCCGCCATGGCCTTCTCCCTCGAACCGACCGAGGAACAGCGGGACCTGCGCGCGTGGGTGCACGGCTTCGCGGCCGGTGTGGTGCGGCCCGCCGCCGCCGAGTGGGACGAGCGCGAGGAGACCCCGTGGCCCGTCATCCAGGAGGCGGCGAGGATCGGGCTCTACGGCTTCGAGTCGCTGGCCGATCTCTTCGGGGACCCCTCCGGGCTCTCCCTCCAGATCGCCAACGAGGAGCTGTTCTGGGGTGACGCGGGGATCGGGATGGCGCTCTTCGGCACGTCGCTCGCGGTCGCCGGGATCTTCTCCGCGGGCACGCCGGACCAGCTGGCCGAGTGGGTGCCGCAGTGCTTCGGGGACGTGGACGCGCCCGAGGTCGCGGCGTTCTGCGTCTCCGAGCCCCAGGCCGGTTCCGACGTGTCCGCCCTGCGGACGCGCGCGACGTACGACGCGGCGCGCGACGAGTGGACGCTGACCGGCCAGAAGGCGTGGATCACCAACGGCGGTATCGCGAACGTCCACGTCGTCGTGGCGTCCGTCGACTCCTCGCTGGGCGCGCGGGGCCAGGCGGCGTTCGTCGTGCCGCCGGGGACGCGCGGGCTCGAAGGGGGCCGCAAGATCCGGAAGCTGGGGCTTCGCGCCTCGCACACCGCGGATGTGTTCCTGGACGACGTGCGGGTGCCGGGGCACTGCCTGCTGGGCGGCAAGGAGCGGCTCGACGCGCGGCTGGCGCGAGCGCGGGAGGGTGGTCGCGGCCGAGAGGGCGGTCACGGCCGAGAGGGGCAGGGGCGGGGGCAGGCCGCCATGGCCACGTTCGAGGTCAGCAGGCCCACGGTGGGCGCGCAGGCACTCGGGATCGCACGGGCCGCGTACGAGTACGCCCTGGAGTACGCGGGCGAGCGCGTCGCCTTCGGGCGGCCCGTCATCGAGAACCAGTCCATCGCGTTCGCCCTCGCCGACCTGCGGACCGAGATCGAGGCGGTGCGGCTGCTGATCTGGCAGGCCGCGTGGATGGCTCGCACCGACAAGATCTTCGACGCGGCCCAGGGCTCGATGTCCAAGCTGCGCGCCGGTGAACTGGCGGTGGCGGCGAGTGAGAAGGCGGTACAGGTGCTCGGCGGCGCGGGGTACAGCCGGGAGCATCCGGTGGAGCGGATGTACCGGGACGCGAAGATCTACACGATCTTCGAGGGGACCAGCGAGATCCAGCGGCTCGTGATCGCGCGGGCGATCTCGGGGCGGCACATCCGCTAGCCGCGGGGGCCGCTGCCCCTCGCGCCGGGGGGCTGCTCCCCTTTTGACCCAAGGCTCTCAAGGCCTCATTGACCTGCGCCGATGTAGGGGTAATGACGACCTCTGCGTACTCCTCCGTCCGTGGTACCGAAGCCGTCGCCGGGGCCTCTCCGGGAGCGGCCGACGGAAGATTCGGCCGATGGCGGGCGCACGCGCGCCTCGCCGCCTGTCTGCTGCCCGCTCTCGTCATCGCCTTCGCCGGGTTCCAGCGGCGGTGGATGTCCGACGACGGGTACATCTACGTACGCACCGTCCGCCAGGTCCTCGCGGGGAACGGGCCCGTCTTCAACCCCGGGGAACGCGCCGAATCGTCCACCGGCACGCTGTGGCAGTGGCTGCTCGTGGTGGGTGGGGCGCCGGGGTTCGATGTGGCGACGGTGGCGATGTACGGGGGGCTGCTGCTGACCGCCGCCGGGTTCGCGCTCGCCGGGGCGGGGGCCCTGCGGGTGTGGGGCGGGGGCGGATTCGTGGCGCCGTACCGGGGCGGTTTCGCAGTGCCGAGCCGAGGCGGTTCCGTGGCGCCGTGCGAGGGCGGTTTCGTCGCGCCGTGCGGGGCGCTCGTGCTGCTCGCGCTGCCGCCCGTCTGGGACTTCGCGACGTCCGGCCTGGAGACGGGGCTCGCGACCTGCTGGATCGCCGGGGCCTGGCTCGCGCTGCTGGCACGCCCGCGCTCCCTGCCGACCTGCGCGCTGCTCGGCCTCGGTCCGCTCGTCCGGCCCGACCTCGCGCTGGTGTCGGTGGTCTTCCTCGCCGCGCAGTGGGCGACGGCCCGCCCTTCGTGGCGCCGGGTGCTCGCGGGGGCCGGGGTCGCGGGCGCGCTGCCCGTCGCGTACGAGATCTTCCGCATGGGCTACTACGGGCATCTGGTGCCGCTGCCCGGCGTCACCAAGGAGGCGTCGCGGAGCCTGTGGGAACGGGGATTCGACTACCTCGGGGACTTCACGGAGCCGTACGCGCTGTGGCTGCCGCTCCTTGCGATCGCCGTCTGTGCCGTGGCCCGCGGACTGGCCCCCGTCCTGGCCCCCGCCCAAGCCCCCGCCCCGGCCTCCGCCGCCAACCGGACCGGAATGAACGTTCCGCCACCCGCTCCCCCGCGTGCCCCCACACTCCCCGCCGCACTCCCCGCCGCGCTCGCTCCCGTGCTCGCGGGGCTGTTGTGCTGGGTGTACGTCATCAAGGTGGGCGGCGACTTCATGCACGGGCGGATGTTCCTGCCGGGGCTGCTCCTGATGCTGCTGCCCGTCTTCCTCGTACCCGTCACCCGTGTGTGGGGCATCGTCGCCGTCGGGGTCGGCGTGTGGGCCGTGGTGTGCGCGAGCGCGCTGCGGATTCCGTACGAGGGGAGGATCGGTCCTGCCGGGGTCGCGGACGAACGAGGCGTGTACGTACGCCAGAACGCCGCCCCGCACCCCCTCCACCACCGCTTCGCAGGCTCCCCCGGCAACGCCAACTACCTGCGCTCGGTGCGCGAGGCCGCCCGCTCCGGCGAGCCCACCCTCCTGATCGCCTGGGCGCCGATCCGCGCCAACGCCCCGTCCGTCACCGGCGTCTACAACACCCTCGGCCTCAACGGCACCGCCGTCCCGCTGGACGGTGCCGCGCTCGACCCGATCGGCCTCGCCTATCCGCTGGCCGCCCACTCCGAGCCCTTCCGGGGGCGGGTCGGCCACGACAAGCGGCTGCCCGACGAGTGGATCGTGGCCGACCGTGGTACGCGTCGGGGCGCCGTGGACCGGGGGCTCGACCCCGCCCGGGTCGGGGCCGCGCGCCGGGCGCTGCGCTGCGGTCCGCTCGCGGAGCTGCGGGCGGCCACGCACGCGCCGATGACGGCGGGGCGTTTCTGGCGGAATCTGACGGGGGCCGTGGAGCGCACGTCGTTCCGCTTTCCCAACGATCCGGTGCTGGCGGAGAGGAAGTTGTGCGGGCCGCGGGGGTGAGGGGACGGCTGCGGAGGGGACCGGTTCCCGGCGCGTACGGGGCTCTTGCGCCCTGAGCGGTCGAGTTGGATGCTGACGGTTCTTGTTGCCTTACGTTCGGAGTTGCCGCATGAGCCGTCCGAGCCGCCGTCCGAGCCGCCGGTCCTTCCTCGTCACCGGCACCGCGCTTGCCGGGTGGGCCGCCTTCGCCGCCCAGAAGCAGGCCTTCGCAGCGGGTGGCGGCGGCCACCGCGGGGCGAAGACCCCCGAGTGGAACGCCGACCCCAGCGTCTTCCAGGTCAACAGAGAACCGGCCCGCACCCGGCTCGTCCCGTACGCCTCCGCCGCCGACGCCCTGCGCGGCGACTTCACCAAGTCGCCCTACTACCGCTCGCTGAACGGGCGTTGGGCCTTCCACTGGGCCCGCAACCCGGAGCGGCGGCCGGTCGGATTCGAGGCCGACGCGTACGACGTGAGCGGCTGGGACCGGATACCCGTGCCCTCCAACTGGGAGATCGAGGGGTATCCGGAGCCGATCTACCTCAACATCAGGTATCCGTGGGAGGGGTACGAGAAGCCCGACTTCCCCGATGTCCCCAAGGACTTCAACCCCGTCGGGTCCTACCGCCGCACCTTCACCGTGCCGCGCGGCTGGCGCGGGCGCCGCACGCTGATCTCCTTCCAGGGCGTGAAGTCGGCCTTTTTCGTCTGGGTCAACGGCGAGAAGGTCGGCTACAGCGAGGACAGCTACACGCCGGCGGAGTTCGACATCACCGATCGCCTCCGGCCGGGCGGGAACACCCTCGCCGTGGAGGTCTACCGGTGGTCCGACGGCAGCTGGCTGGAGGACCAGGACATGATCGACCTGTCCGGGATCTTCCGCGACGTGTACGTGTACTCGGTGCCCGAGGTGCACATCCATGACCTCGGGGTACGGACCGACCTCGACGGGGCGTACCGGGACGCGGTCCTGTCCGTGACGACGGTCGTACGCGACCGGGGCGGTGACCGAGGCGGCGACCGGGGCGGCAAGGGCGGGTCGGGGCGGCTCCGGATCGAGGCCGTGCTGCACGACGCGAAGGGGCGGCCGGTGCCCGGCGCGAAGCTGACCGGTGAGCCCGGACCCGGCGAGCCGCTCACCCTCAGGACCACCGTCAAGAGCCCCGCCCTCTGGTCCGCCGAGCAGCCCAGCCTCTACACCCTCGTGGTCACCCTGCGGGACGGCTCGGGGAAGACGGTGGACGTCCACCGGACGCGGGTCGGCTTCCGTCAAGTGGAGTACGGCTCAGGCAAGTTCACCGTCAACGGCAAGTCCGTGATGTTCCGCGGCACCAACCGCCACGAGTCCCACCCCGACCACGGGCAGGCCGTCCCGGAGCCGGTGATGCTCCAGGACGTCCTGCTGATGAAGCGGCACAACATCAACGCCGTACGCACCTCGCACTACCCGAACCATCCGCGCTGGCTCGAACTCTGCGACGAGTACGGCCTGTACGTCATCGACGAGACGAACCTGGAGACGCACGGCGTGCGCGACCGGCTGCCCGCGTCGCTGCCCGAGTGGACCGACGCCTGCGTGGACCGGATCCGGACCATGGTCGAGCGCGACAAGAACCACCCGTGCGTCGTCGTCTGGTCGCTCGGCAACGAGGCGGGGCAGGGCGACAACTTCAAGGCCATGGCGGACTGGGTGCACGCCCGCGACGACTCGCGGCCCGTGCACTACGAGGGCATGAACGCCGTCGCCGACCTGCACAGCGAGATGTACACGAAGCCGGCCGACGTCGAGAGGTACGGCAGGTCGGGCGATCCCAAGCCGTTCATGCTGTGCGAGTACACGCACGCGATGGGCAACAGCAACGGCAACCTCTCCGAGTACTGGGAGATCTTCGAGAAGTACCCGAACCTGCACGGCGGCTTCGTCTGGGACTGGGTCGACCAGAACATCCGGCGGCCCGTCCCCGGCGACCGGCGCCACTCCTACCTGTCGTACGGCGGCGACTGGGTGCCCGGATACCCCACGGACTCCAACTTCAGCTGCAACGGCCTCGTCGCGTCGACGCGCGAAGTCCACCCGGGGCTGATGGAGATCAAGAAGGTCTACCAGCCGGTGTCCTGCACGCCGGACGACCTCGGATCCGGCTCGGGCTCCGTGCGCCTGCGAAACAAGCAGCTGTTCAGCGGTCTGGACGCGTACGAGCTGCGGTGGAGCGTCACCCGGGACGGCGAGGAGATCCAGCACGGGACGCTGGCGGCGCCGGACGTGGCGCCCGGCGCATCGGGCACCGTACGCATCCCGTACGAGAAGCCCGCGCGCCTCGCGCCCGGCGCCGAGTACTGGCTGAACCTGGCCTTCGTCCTCCGCGAGAAGAACGACTGGGCCGGGGCCGGGCACACCGTCGCGGCCGAACAGCTCGCACTCGACTGGCACACCCCGGCACCGGCCGACCCCTCACCCGGCTCGCTCCCCCGCCTCGAACTGACGGAGAACCAGAAGGAAGTGCGGGTCACGGGCCGGGATGTCGAGGTCGTCCTGTCCAAGGCGACCGGGACGCTCTCCTCGTACAGGGTGAAGGGGCGGCTGCTGCTCGCCGGGGGCCCCGTGCCCAACTTCTGGCGCGGGCCCACGGACAACGACATCGGCCGCAAGTACCACGAGCAGGCCGCGACCTGGCGGGACGCGGGCGCCAAGGCGCACATCACCGGCATCGAGGCCGCTCAGCCCTCGCCGGGTGAGGTCACCATCGAGGTGAGCGCCACGCTGCCGACCGCACCGAAGTCCTCCGACTGGAACACCGTGTTCACGGTGCGCGGCGACGGCGGGATACGGGTCCGGCACACCCTGAAGGCGGCTGCCGGGCTCCCCGACATCCCGCTGGTGGGCGCGCTGCTGACCGTGCCCGCCGGGTTCGAGCGGCTCGACTGGTACGGGCGCGGGCCGCACGAGAACTACCAGGACCGCAAGTCCGCCGCGTTCGTGGGGCGCTACCGCTCCACCGTGGACGAGCAGGTCGCCCCGTACGTACGGCCGCAGCAGACCGGCAACATGACCGACGTCCGCCGCGTCACGCTGGCCGCCCGGTCCGGCGACGGCCTGTCGGTACTGGCCGACCCCGCGGACGACGAGCCGTTCCTTGAGGTCAGCGCCCTGCACCACACCCCGTTCGACCTGGACGGACCGCGCCACCCGCACGAGGTGAAGCGGCGCGAGGAGACGATCCTCGGGGTCAATCACCGCCAGATGGGCGTGGGCGGCAACGACTCGTGGGGGGCGCCGCCACTGGAGCGGTATCTGTTGCACGCGGGGCGTACGTATACGTACGCGTATCGGCTGCGGGCGGCGCAGTAGGGCGTTCGTCTGTGCGGTTACGCGGCGGTCAGCTCGCACCATACGTATGCGTCCGGTCCTGGACCCTGGGCGGGCGCCGTCGCGGCGGGCGGTTCCGGCGGTCCGGGGCCGCCGTCCCACACCCCGATACGGGCCGCACAGCTCGCCGCCGTCACAGCGCTTCGTGGTGCGCGCTCCGATCGCCGAGGAGGTGTTCCCTGCCCCAGGCGCCCAGGGGGCCCAAGGCCTCATTCAGGGAGACGCCGAGCGGCGTCAGGGCGTACGTGACGCGGCGTACCGCCCCCTCGAACGCCTCCTCCCGGCGGATGATGCGATCGGCCTCCAACTCCCGCAGGTGCGAGGCGAGAACCTTCTCGGTGACGCCGGGGACGCCACGCCTGAGCTCACCGAACCGGCAGGGCCCTTCCCCCAGCGCCCACAGGATGAGCACCTTCCACTTGCCGCCGACCACGTCGATCGCCGCGTCGATGCCGCACACGTAAGCGTCCCGCCTGGTCATCCACTCACCTTAAGGTAACCACCCACAAAAGAGTGCGTACTTGATCATGGTCTGGGCGTACACGAGCCTGATCTGCATGGACACGCACAGCACTTCCAAGACTCCCATCACACTCCTCGGCCTCGGCGACATGGGCACCGCGCTCGCCCGCGCCTGGCTGGCCGCGGGACACCCACTGACCGTCTGGAACCGCACCCCGGAAAGGGCCGAACCACTGGCAGGAGAGGGTGCCCGGACGGTGACCACCCCGGCCGATGCGGTCGCTTCGGCAACCGGTCCCGTCGTCCTCTGCCTGCTGGACGACGCCTCCGTGGGCGAGGTCCTGGACGGCACCGACCTGAACGGCAAGGACGTGGTCAACTTGACCACGAACACCCCCGCCCAGGCCCAGGAGCGCGCCCGCTGGGCCGAGGAGCGCGGCGCTCGTTTCCTGGACGGCGGGATCATGGCCATCCCTCCGATGATCGGCCGGCCGGAGACCGGCGGCTACATCTTCTACAGCGGCGACCACGCGCTGTTCGAACGCCACCGCGAGGCACTGTCGGCTCCCGCCGGTGTGAAGTTCGTCGGCGAGGACGCCGGCCACGCGGCGCTGCATGACATCGCCTTGCTCAGCGCGATGACCGGCATGTTCGCAGGCATCACCCACGCCTTCGCCTTGGTGGGCCCCGAGAAGGAACTCGACCGGATCCGGTTCGCCACACTGCTCGCGGAATGGCTCGGCGCCATGTCCGGAGCCGCCCACGGCATGGCCGCCCAGCTGGAAAGCGGCGACTACACCGAGGGTGTCACTTCCAACCTCGCCATGATGGCGGCGGCCAACGGCACACTCCTGGCCACGGCGCAGGACCAGTCGGTCGATCCTCGGCTTCTCACCCCCTATATGGAGCTGATGCGCCGCAGGGTTGCCCAGGGCCACGGCGACGAGGGCCTGGCGGGCACCGTCGGCCTGCTCAGCAGCGAGTGACCACCGGCACCACCCTCAACTCACCACGTCCTTCCGGGCGAACCCCCTGAACGCCAGCGCGAACAGCACCATCGCGTACGTCACCGAGACCGCCGAGCCCTGGATCATGCCGTTCCACTCCGGTTGGGGCTGGATCGCGTCGGCCCAGGCGAACTGCCAGTGCGCGGGGAGGAAGTCGCGCCAGTGACCCAGCGCCGTCACCGCGTCGAGGACGTTGCCGACGATCGTCAGGCCCACCGCGCCGCCGACCGCGCCGAGTGGCGCGTCCGTCTTCGTGGAGAGCCAGAACGCCAGGCCACCGGTGACCAGTTGGGAGACGAAGATGAACGCGACGACGATCAGCAGGCGCTGGGCCGCCGTGGCCGGCGGGAGCTCGCCGCCGGTCGGGATCTCCAGGGGACCCCAGCCGTACGCCACCGTGCCGATGACGAGGGCGACCAGCGGCAGCAGGACCATCGCCGCGGCACTCAGGCCGAGGGCGACGGCCAGCTTGGACCAGAGCAGCCGGGCCCTCGGCACGGGCGCCGCGAGCAGGTAGCGCAGCGAGGACCAGCTCGCCTCCGAGGCGACGGTGTCCCCGAAGAAGAGTGCGACGGGGATGACGAGCAGGAAGCCCGCCGAGACGAACAGGCAGGTAGCGGCGTAGTTCGCGCCGGACGCCGTGGCCGTGTCCATCAGCGTCACGTTGCCGTTGCGGGAGCCCGGCGAGCCGCCCGCGACGGCGAACGCGATGACGAGGACGACCGGCAGGAGCGCCATGATGGCGCCCATCACCAGCGTGCGGCGCCGCTTCAGCTGGCGGACGGCCTCGACGCGCAGGGGCAGGGTGCGCCCCGCGCGGTAGCCGGGCGCGGTCGGGCGCTCCAGGGTGGGGGCGCTCATGCGGTGCCTCCGATCAGGGTCAGGAACGCGTCTTCGAGGCGGCGGTGCGGCCCCATGGACTCCACCGGCACGTCGAGCCGTACCAGTTCGGGCAGCAGGCGTACGGCGCTCGCCTGCTCCGTGCCGTCCAGGCGGATCAGCAGGCCGTCGTCCGCGCGGACCGCCGACGCGACGCCGGGCAGCGCGGCGATCTTCTCCACGAGAGGATCCGGGATGTCGGACGCCAGGCCGACGAGGAGGGTGTCTCCGGAGCCGACGATCTCGGCCACCGGGCCCGCCTGGACGAGCCTGCCGCGGTCCATGACGACCAGGTGCGTGCAGGACTGCTCGACCTCGGCGAGGAGGTGGCTGGAGACGATGACGGTGCGGCCGCCGCGCGCGTAACGGATCATCACCTCACGCATCTCGCGGATCTGCGGCGGGTCGAGGCCGTTGGTCGGCTCGTCGAGGATCAGCAGGTCCGGCAGGCCGAGCATGGCCTGGGCGATGGCGAGGCGCTGCCGCATGCCCTGCGAGTACGTCCGTACGGCGCGGGCCAGCGCGTCGCCGAGCCCGGCGATCTCAAGGGCCTCCTCCAGGTGGGCGTCCTCGGCGGGGCGGCCGGTCGCCTTCCAGTACAGCTCCAGGTTCTCGCGGCCGGAGAGGTGCGGCAGGAAGCCCGCGCCCTCGACGAACGCGCCGACCCGGGAGAGGACCGGAGCGCCGGGACGGATCGCCTGGCCGAAGACGCGGATCTCGCCCGCGTCCGGCCTGATCAGGCCCATGAGCATGCGCAGGGTGGTCGTCTTGCCCGCGCCGTTCGGCCCCAGGAGACCGAGGACCTGGCCCTTCTCGACGGTGAAGGAGACGTCGCGGACGGCGTACCGGTCGGCGGACTTGGCGTACCGCTTGGTCAAGTCCGTGATGCGGAGCGGCACTTCGGCGAGGTCCGGGTCGGGCGCGGGCGCCGTGGTGCGGCGGCGCGCGGTGACGAGCAGGCCGAGGGCGAGCGCGGCGCCGGCGGCCGGCAGCCACCACACCCAGGAGGGCAGCGGCGCGGCAGCGGTCTCCACACCGGGCGCCGTCGGCACCTTCAGATCGCCCCTGAGGGAGACGGTGTACTTGGCGGGCGCGGCCGGTGACGCGTAGCCGAGGTCGGTGGAGGCGACGGCCAGGCGCAGGCTGTGGCCCTTCTGGACCTTGTGGTCGACGGCGGGCATCCGCAGTTCGACGTCCTTGCCCTGCTTCGCGCCCGTCACCCGTACGGGAGAGACCAGTTGTGAGGGCAGCACCTGCTGCTTGCCGCCGGGCCCGACGTCGTACACCTTGGCGAACAGCACCGCTTCGCCTGTGGTGGACTTCACGCGCGCGCGGACCGTCGGGGATCCGGTGATCCGCAGGTCCTTGCCGAGCGGCGCCGAGTCGAATTTCGCGTGCTGGCCGGGGAAGTCCACGGAGACGCCGACGCCGAGCGAGGCGAACTGGGAGAGGCGCCCGCCGCCGACGCCGGGGAGCCCGGAGATGGCGGGCGGGTTGGCGCCCGCCGGGTTGTCGAAGCTCTGCTCGCGCCCGCGCAGCCGCACCGTGCGCGGATCGCTCTCCAGACCCGGGTACACGTCACCGCTCGCGCCGCGCTTGCGGGCCGCGCCGTCGGTGGAGTCGAGGCCGCCGGTACGGGTGATCCGGAACGCCGGGCCGGTGTCGGCGTTCTTGTCGTCCTTGAGGTAGCGGTCGAACCAGTCGTTGACGCGCCCTTCCACGCGGCTCTTCTCCCGGTCGCCGCCGTCGTGACCGCCCGCGATCCAGTCGACGGAGACGGGCGCGTGGTTCGCGCGGATGCCCTTGGCGATGGCGTCGCCCTGGGTGAGTGGGAAGAGCGAGTCGGTCTGGCCCTGGGCGAGGTATGTCGGCACCTTGATGCGGTCGGCGACGGCGACGGGACTGCGCTCGGTGAGCATCCTGCGCGCCGCCGCGTCCGGCTTCCCGGCCTCGGCGACCCGCTCGTACATGTCGCACAGCTTCTTCTCGAACCGGTCGCAGCCGCCACCGGTGTTGACGAAGAGGCCGGCCCACAACTTCTTGAAGACGCCGTCGGGGAACAGCGCGTCCGCGAGGTTCCAGTAGGTGATCTGCGGGGCGATCGCGTCCACCCGCCGGTCGTACCCGGCGGTGAGCAGCGACACCGCGCCCGCGTACGAGGCGCCGGTCATGCCCACGCGCGGGTCGCCCTTCTTGTCGAGCCGCACTTCTGGGCGGGCGGCGAGCCAGTCGATCAGCTTGCGGACGTCGGCGACCTCGCCCTTGGGGTCGTTGAGCCCGATCTTGCCGGTGGACCTGCCGAAGCTGCGGGCGGACCAGGTCAGTACGGCGTACCCGTCCTTGGCCAGGTCCTCCGCCTGCTTGCGCACGTCGTCCTTGCTGCCGCCGAAGCCGTGGCCTATGAGGACGGCGGGGCGCTTGGTGTTCCGGTCGCCCGCCGTGAAGTACGAGGTGTCGATGCGGGCGCCGCCGGTGTCGATCACACGGTCCGCGCGGTGCACGGCCGGGGCGTCGTCCGAGGCCGCCGCCGACCAGGTGCCCACGCCGGCGAGCACCACGACGGCGGCCGCGGCGGCGGTCAGCCTGCGCGGACCGCGCGGCACGGGAAACCTTGGCCTGGGCAGTCGTAGATCCATGCCGTCAAAGGTACGGGCGCGCTCCGGCAACCGGGGCAGCCGCCGGTCTGAACCCGCCCGCCTTCCCGGGGAGTAGACTCCGCGGCCCGCGTACCGCGCCGGTGGTACGCGGGCGGCCGGCCGGGCCGCGTGCGCGGGTGCGGCTCAGGCCCCGTCCGCCCCCTCGGACGGCACGGTCACCAGCCACCGCGTCGCCCGCCGCGGGCGCAGGTAGAACGCCCAGTACAGCGTCGCCGCCACCACGATGCCGCCGGTCCACACCAGGTACGCCGGCTCCTGCCGGCTCAGCACGTACGCGAGGACCGCGATCAGCACCACCGGCACCGCGGGCCACAGCGGCATCCGCCATGCCGACCCGTGCCCGTGCGAGCCGCGTCGCCCGAGCAGCGCGGCGACCGCCACGAGGAGGTACATGCCGGTCACGGAGACGCCGGTCACGCCGTACAGCGTGTCCAGGTTGACGAAGCACAGGAGCGCGCCGGGGACGCCGACGAGGAGCGTGGCCACCCAGGGCGCGCCGGACGCGCCGAGCTTCGCCAGACCCTTGTTCACCGGCGAGGGCCACGCCTTGTCGCGGGCCGAGGCGAACAGGACGCGGGAGTTCTGGATGACCATGACGATGCCCGCGTTGATGATCGCGAGGGCGACGCAGAGGCTGACGAACGTGCCGACCGCCGAGTTGGACCAGCCCGTCACCATGGCGCTGATGTCGCCCTCGCTGAGGGCGGTGAGGCTGTCGGCGCCCATGGTGATCGCGACGACGGGGACCAGGATGATCACGGTGGAGATGGCGAGCGTGGCGAGGACCGTGCGGGCGACGTTGCGGCGCGGGTTCTCCAGTTCCTCGGAGAGGTAGACGGCCGTGGAGAAGCCCTGGGTGACGAAGAGGGCGATGGCGAGGCCGGAGACGATCAGCATGGCGGTGACCGTGTCGACGCCGCCCGGTCCGCTGCCCGCCACCGAGAGGTCGGTGAGGCTGCCCGCGCCCCGCTCGGCGTGCGTGAAGCCGAGGACGGCCACCACTCCTGCCGCGATGACCTCAAGGACGAGGAAGACGCCGGTGATCCACGCGTTGGCGCGCAGGTCGAGCAGGCCCGCGAGGGTGGCGAGGATCATGACGCCCGCGCCCGCGTAGGACGGGTCGAGGTGGATGACCGGGGCCAGGTAGTCGGCCGTGCCCATGGCGATCACGGGCGGCACGATCATCACGACGAGCAGGGACAGGACGAAGACGAGCCAGCCTGCCAGGCGCCCCGCCATCGTCGAGACCATCGCGTACTCACCGCCCGCGCTCGGGATGAGGGTGCCGAGCTCCGAGTAGCAGAAGGCGACGCCGACGCAGATCAGTGAGCCGATGGCGATGGTGAGGGCGGTCGCCGTGCCGAGCGAGGAGAAGAGGTCGGGGACGACGACGAAGAGCGTGGAGGCGGGCGTCACGCACGACAGCGTGAGGAGGGTGCCGCCGACGACGCCGATGGAGCGCTTGAGCTTCTGGGGGTCCCCCGGGACGGCCACCGGCGCCGGGGGCACCTCGGTGACGGCGGTCTTGAGCGGGCGAAGCGTATCCGTCATGGAGCGCGGTTCCGATCGACTCGTGCGGCAGGAGTACGGCGGGAGCGCTATCGCCTCCGAAGGCTGTTGAACTGGTGTTTCGGTGGCTCCCGGCGCGTCATCGAACCCCGGCGGCAACCGGAACGTCAACGGTCATTTACCTACGGAATCCGCAGCCGCGAAGATCCCCAAGTCGCCTCACTTTCCCAAGAGTTTGCTCCATGGGGTCGCAATGAACATGCCTGTGTCGAATATGACCTTGATATTGCAGGCGTATGAACGAAGGCGCATTCGTTGCCCGAATTGCACCCTGTGCACGGGAACCGCAAGAGCGGCGCCAAAAAAGAATCGGGGCCGTCCGGAATCCGGACGGCCCTGCTCCACAACCGGTGACGCGACGGCTCCGCTCAGTGCGTCGGATGGAGCCGGTAGGAGGGGTCGAGGTCGCGGACCTCCACCGAGTACGTCGCCCCCTCGATCCCCGAGAGGTGCTTGCCGAGCAGCGCGAGGACGTCGTCGGAGAGCCCGGCCTTCACGGCGCTCCCGCGCCCCGCCAGCAGCCCCACGCCGACGTGCACGAAGGGGGCGCCCGGCCTGCCGTCCACGAAGGCGGCCGAGGGCCGGCAGAACGTCTTGCCGGCCCCGACCGAGTCCACCCGCTCCACGACCAGAGGGTGCAGCTCCGCCACCAGGGCGGGCAGATCCAGTACGCCGGACAGGGTGTCGGCGTAGTCGATGTCGATGTGCGGCATGCTCACGGCCTTTCATGTAGTGCACACACATCGTAGAGCGGTTCGTAGAACGGTGAACCAACGGCGAAGCCCCCGGCCAGGGCGGGCCGGGGGCTTCGGGAGCCGAGCAAGGGCGGCTCAGTGGTTGCGCGGGAACCCGAGGTCCACGCCGGACGGCGCGTCCGAGGGGTCCGGCCAGCGGGTCGTGACGACCTTGCCGCGGGTGTAGAAGTGCGTGCCGTCGTTGCCGTAGATGTGGTGGTCGCCGAAGAGCGAGTCCTTCCAGCCACCGAAGGAGTGGTAGCCCACCGGCACCGGGATCGGCACGTTCACGCCGACCATGCCCGCCTCGATCTCCAGCTGGAAGCGGCGGGCCGCGCCGCCGTCCCGGGTGAAGATCGCGGTGCCGTTGCCGAACGGCGAGGCGTTCATGAGCGCCACGCCCTCGTCGTACGTGTCGACGCGCAGCACGCACAGGACCGGGCCGAAGATCTCGTCCCGGTAGGCCTTGGCGGTCGTCGGGACGCGGTCGAGCAGGGAGAGGCCGATCCAGTGGCCGTCAGCGCACTCGGGGTGTCCCTCCACCGTGTAGCCGGTGCCGTCGAGGACGACCTCGCAGCCCTCGGCCGCCGCGCCCGTGACGTACGAGGCGACCTTGTCGCGGTGGGCGGCGGTGATGAGCGGGCCCATCTCGGACGCCGGGTCACTGCCGGGGCCGATCTTGATCTTCTCGGCGCGCTCCTTGATCTTCACCACCAGCTCGTCACCGATGGCGCCGACCGCGACGACGGCGGAGATCGCCATGCAGCGCTCGCCCGCGGAGCCGTAGGCGGCGGAGACGGCGGCGTCGGCGGCGGCGTCCAGGTCCGCGTCGGGCAGGACCAGCATGTGGTTCTTGGCGCCGCCGAGCGCCTGCACGCGTTTGCCGTTGGCGGAGGCGGTGGCGTGGATGTGGCGGGCGATCGGGGTGGAGCCGACGAAGGAGACGGCCGCGACGTCCGGGTGCTCAAGGAGGCGGTCGACGGCCACCTTGTCACCGTGCACCACATTGAAGACGCCGTCGGGCAGGCCGGCCTCGCCGAGCAGCTCGGCGAGCTTCATCGACGCGGACGGGTCCTTCTCGCTCGGCTTGAGCACGAAGGTATTGCCGCACGCGATGGCCAGCGGGAACATCCACATCGGGACCATGGCGGGGAAGTTGAAGGGCGTGATGCCCGCGACGACGCCCAGCGGCTGGCGGATCGACGCGACGTCCACGCGGGACGCCACCTCCGTCGACAGCTCGCCCTTCAGCTGGACCGTGATGCCGCAGGCCAGGTCGACGATCTCCAGGCCGCGGGCGACCTCGCCGAGCGCGTCGGAGTGCACCTTGCCGTGCTCGGCGACGATCAGTTCGGCGATCGCGTCGCGGTTGGCGTCGAGCAGCGCGCGGAACTTGAAGAGGATCGCGGTGCGCTTGGCGAGCGAGGACGTGCCCCAGGACGCGAAGGCCTCGCGGGCGGCGGCGACGGCGGCGTCCACCTCGTCCACCGACGCGAACGCGACCTGCGTCGTGACGGCGCCGGTCGCCGGGTCGGTGACCGGGCCGTAGGTTCCGGACGCGCCCTCGACGGCCTTCCCACCGATCCAGTGGTTCACGGTCTTCGTCATGACAAGCATCCCTACTCTCACAGGTGGCGGCGTCGGGCAGCGACGTGCCGGTCGTACTCTTCCCTGGCCTTGACCGCGGACACCCGGGTCGCCGTCTCGGCCACGGGCACATCCCACCACGCCTGTGCCGGGGGCGGGCCCGACACTGTGTCTGCCGTTTCCGTCTCCACATAGACACATGTGGGACGGTCTGCGCCGCGTGCCTCGCGCAGCGCCGCGCGCAGGTCGCGCACGGTCTTGGCGCGAAGCACCCGCATGCCGAGCGAGGCCGCGTTCGCGGCGAGATCGACGGGCAGCGGACCCTCGGTGTACGTCCCGTCCTGCGCCCGGAAGCGGTACGCGGTGCCGAACCGCTCGCCGCCCACCGACTCCGAGAGGCCACCGATGGAGGCGTATCCGTGGTTCTGCAGGATCACGACCTTGATGGGCACGTTCTCCTGGACGGCCGTGACGATCTCCGTGGGGTTCATCAGGTACGTGCCGTCGCCGACCAGCGCCCACACGGGCCGCTCGGGCGCGGCGAGGGCGACGCCGATGGCGGCGGGAATCTCGTATCCCATGCAGGAGTACCCGTACTCGACGTGGTACTGCCGGGGCGAGCGGGCCCGCCACAGCTTGTGCAGGTCGCCGGGGAGCGACCCGGCGGCGTTGATGACGATGTCCTCGTCGGTCACCAACTCGTCGAGCAGGCCGAGCACTTGGGCCTGGGTGGGGCGCACGTCCGGCTCGTCCGCCTGGAACGCGGCGTCCACGCGCTGCTCCCAGCGCTCCTTGTCGTCCGCGTACTCGACGGTGTAGGCGGGCTCGACGCGGTGGCCGCGCAGCGCCTGCGCGAGGGCCTCCAGACCGGCGCGGGCGTCGGCGATCAGGGTGGTGCCCGCCATCTTGTGGCCGTCGAAGGGCGCGATGTTGAGGTTGAGGAAGCGCACCCCGGCCGCTTCGAAGAGGGTGCCGGACGCGGTGGTGAAGTCGCTGTAGCGGGTGCCGACGCCGATCACCAGGTCGGCGGTGCGGGCCAGTTCGTCGGCGGTGGCGGTGCCGGTGTGGCCGACGCCGCCGACGTCCGCGGGGTGGTCGTGGCGCAGGGCGCCCTTGCCCGCCTGGGTGGACGCGACGGGGATGCGGGTGGCCTCGGCGAACTCGCGCAGAGCCTCCTCCGCGGCGCTGTGGTGGACGCCGCCGCCCGCGACGATCAGGGGGCGCCTGGCCTCGCGCACGGCGGCCGCGGCGGCGGCGACCTCGCACGGGTCGGGGGCCGGCCTGCGTACGGCCCACACCCGCTCGGCGAAGAACGCCCGAGGCCAGTCGTACGCCTCGGCCTGCACGTCCTGCGGCAGCGCGAGGGTGACGGCGCCGGTCTCCGCGGGGTCGGTGAGCACGCGCATCGCCGCGAGCGCGGCGGGGATCAGCGCCTCGGGGCGGGTCACGCGGTCGAAGTACCGCGACACGGGACGCAGGCAGTCGTTGACCGATACGTCACCGGCGTAGGGGACTTCGAGCTGCTGGAGGACCGGGTCGGCGGGCCGGGCCGCGAAGGTGTCACCGGGCAGCAGCAGGACGGGCAGCCGGTTGACGGTGGCGAGCGCGGCGCCGGTGACGAGGTTGGTGGCGCCGGGCCCGATGGACGTGGTGACGGCGTGGGTGGAGAGCCGCCCCGACTGCCGGGCGTACCCGACGGCGGCGTGCACCATGGCCTGCTCGTTGCGCCCCTGGTGGAAGGGCATGTCGTCGGCGTGCTCGACGAGCGCCTGGCCGATACCGGCGACGTTGCCGTGCCCGAAGATGCCCCAGGTCGCGCCGATCAGCCGCTGCCTGACGCCGTCCCGTTCGGTGAACTGCCGGGACAGGAAGCGCACGAGCGCCTGCGCGGTGGTGAGCCTGACACTGTCGTTCGGGGTCCCCGTCATCGATATCCCTCCGTATGGTCGGGGTGGAAGCAGATCCGCCACTCCCGCTCCTCGCCCGGACCCGCCATCACGTTCAGGTAGTACATCGTGTGCCCCGGCTGGGCGACGGACGGGCCATGCCAGCCGTCGGGCACCAGCACGGCGTCCCCGGTGCGGACCTCGGCGAGCACGTCGGTGCCGCCCTCCCGGGACGGGAAGACCCGCTGGTACCCCATCCCCGCACGGCCGCCTCGCGCCTCGATCTCGAAGTAGTAGATTTCCTCGAGCTCCGCCTCGACGCCAGGACGGTGCTCGTCGTGCTTGTGCGGCGGGTACGAGGACCAGTTGCCGCCGGGCGTGATCACCTCGACGGCGATGAGCCGGTCGCACGCGAAGGCGTCCGCGGACGCGAAATTGCGGACCTCGCGCGTGCAGCCGCCCTCGCCGCGGCTCTCGACGGGTACCTCCGGCGCGGAGCCGTAGCGGGCGGGGAGTCGACGCTCGCACTTCGCTCCTGCCAGGGCGAAGCGGCCTCCCGCGCCGGAGGCGATCTGGATCCGGGCGTCACGCGGCACGTAAGCGAAGTCGGAGACTCCGCTGAACACGCTCTCGCGGCCCAGCAGTTCGATGATCCCGTCTGCTGTCTGCACCGTACAGCCGCCGGTCAGCGGGAGCACGATCCATTCACTCCCACCGGTGGCGAAGGAGTGCAGCCCGCCCGGTTCGATCTCGACGACGCGCAGCTGGGAGTAGGTCCAGCCGGCCCGCTCCGGATCGATGGAGAGGGCGTACGGACCGTCGGCCGCGCTCCCTTTCGGTACGTACGTCATATGGGCCTCCCAGCCGCTCTGCCCCCACCGGTCTCCGCTGCCCCGCCGCCCGCTACAACAGCCCCACGGCGGTGTCGACCGCCCCCGCCACGTCGCCGTCGGGCGGATACAGCAGGGCCCTGCCGACGACGAGACCCTGCACGGTGGGCAGTTGCAAGGCGCCGCGCCACTTCTCGTACGCGGCGTCCTGATCGCCCCCAACGTCGCCGCCGAGCAGCACGGCGGGCAGCGTCGAGGTCTCCATGACGCGGGCCATGTCGTCGGGGTTCTCGGTGACGGGGACCTTCAGCCAGGTGTACGCGGAGGTCCCTGCGAGGCCGGAGGCGATGGCGATGGAACGGGTGACGGCGTCGGCGCTCAGGTCGTTGCGGAGCGGCCCCGTGCCGTCCGGGCCCCGGCCGGTCAGGAACGGCTCGACGAAGACCGGAAGTCCGCGCTCCGCCATCGCGTCGACGGCGCGGGCCGCGGAGTGCAGGGTCCGCAGGGACCCCGGGTCGTCGTAGTCGACGCGCAGCAGCAGCTTGCCCGCGTCGAAGCCGAGCCGTTCGATGTCCGCGGGCCGGTACCCGGTGAACCGGTCGTCCATCTCGAAGACGGCCCCGGCCAGTCCGCCCCGGTTCATCGACCCCATGACGACCTTGCCGTCGAGGGCGCCGAGGAGCAGCAGATCCTCCAGCACGTCGGCGCCTGCGAGGACTCCGTCGACCCCGGGCCGCGACAACGCGAGACAGAGCCGTTCGAGCAGGTCCCGCCGGTTGGCCATGGCGAGGGGCGCGGCCCCTGCGCCGAGGGCGCCGCGTGCGGGGTGGTCCGCGGCGACGATCATCAGCCGCCCGGTCGTCCCGAGCAGCTCCCGCCGCCCGCGCCGGGAGGCGGCCTCGGCGATGGCTTCGGGGTGCCGGGCGCGGGTGCGGGCCAGCGCCGCGACGTCGACGGAACGTTCCAGCCCCTCCGTCGTCCGAGGAGCGGGGGCCGGGGCTGAGTCCCGTGAACGGTGACCCCGGGTCATGTGACAGCCCCTGCTTCCACCGCAAGGGCGACCTCGCCGGCGAAGGGCATGGCTGAGGAACACTCCAGCCGGGAAGCCACGATCGCCCCCGCCGCATTGGCGTACCGCATGATCCGGCTCAGCTCCCAACCGGCGAGCAGCCCGTGGCACAGCGCCCCGCCGAAGGCGTCCCCCGCGCCGAGCCCGTTGAGGACCTTCACCGGCAGGGGCGGCACCCGCGCCGCCTCGCCCGCGCGGTTCATCGCGAGCACTCCCTCGGGCCCCTGTTTGACGACGGCCAGTTCGACCCCCGCGTCGAGCAACGCACGGGCCGCCGCGCGAGGTTCACGCTCCCCCGTGGCGATCTCGACCTCGTCGAGGTTGCCGACGGCGACGGTGGCGTGCGCGAGGGCGGCGGCGTAGTGGGGCCGGGCCTGCGAGGGATCGGCCCAGAACATGGGCCGCCAGTCCAGGTCGAACACCGTGGCGCCGGCCCCCGCCCGCCGCGCGGCCAGCGCCGCCGACGTGGCCGTGCGACTCGGCTCCGCACAGAGCCCGGTCCCCGTCATCCAGAAGATCCGCGCCGTCGCGATCGCGTCGAGGTCGAGCTCGCTCTCGTACATCTCCAGGTCGGGCGCCTTCGGCTGCCGGTAGAAGTACAGCGGGAAGTCGTCCGGCGGGAAGATCTCGCAGAACGTCACCGGCGTCGGCAGGCCCGCGACCGCGGTGACCCAGCGGTCGTCGACGCCGAACTCCCGCAGCGCCGTGTGGAGGTAGTCGCCGAAGGGGTCCTCTCCGGTGCGGGTGATGACGGCGACGCGGCGTCCGAGCCGGGCCGCGGCCACCGCGACGTTCGACGCCGAGCCGCCGAGGAACTTCCCGAACGCGGTCACCTCGGCGAGGGGCACTCCCGTCTGCAGGGGGTACAGGTCCACCCCGATCCGGCCCATCGTGATGACGTCGTACGGTTCGCTCACCCCGCACGCCTCCCCATCGCGACACGTGCGTTCATGGCGGCCCGCCCCTTCGTCTCGTCCGTGTGCCCCCAGGTCTAATCCCGCCCCGGGAATCCTGTCAACAATTTGTCCTTACATTCGGACCGCTTGCTTGACACTCTTCCGAAACGGCCTGGAGGCTGGCTGACATGACGACGCTGTCTCGCATCCGTATCGGTTCGGCGCCCGACTCGTGGGGCGTGTGGTTTCCCGAGGACCCGCGCCAAGTGCCCTGGAGCCGCTTCCTCGACGAGGTCGCGGAGTGCGGATACGAGTGGATCGAGCTCGGCCCGTACGGCTATCTGCCCACCGACCCGGCCGAACTGCGCGCGGAGACGGCCCGACGCGGCCTCAAGGTGTCCGCCGGCACGGTCTTCACGGGCCTGCACCACGGACCCGCCGTCTGGGAGAAGACCTGGGCCCACGTCGCGGACAACGCCGCGCTCGCGCAGGCCGTGGGGGCCGGGCACCTCGTCGTCATCCCCTCCTTCTGGCGCGACGACAAGACCGGCGAGGTCCTGGAGGACCGCGTCCTGACGCCCGCACAATGGCGCGAACTGACCACCCAGACCGAGCGGCTTGCCCACGAGGTCCGCGAGCGGTTCGGCCTGCGCGTCGTGGTGCACCCGCACGCGGACACCCACATCGACACCGAGGAGAACGTCAGCCGCTTCCTCGACGCCACCGATCCGGACCTCGTCTCGCTCTGCCTGGACACCGGCCACTACGCCTACTGCGGCGGTGACAGCGTCAAGCTGATCGAGACGTACGGCGAACGCATCGGCTATCTGCACCTCAAGCAGGTCGAGCCTGCGGTCCTCGCCGAAGTGCGGGCCCAGGAGGTGCCGTTCGGGCCCGCCGTCGCGCGCGGCGTGATGTGCGAGCCGCCCGCCGGGGTGCCCGCCCTGGAGCCCGTCCTCACCGCGGCCCAGCGGCTGGGCGTCGACCTGTTCGCCATCGTGGAGCAGGACATGTACCCGTGCGCGCCGGACGCCCCCCTTCCGATCGCCCGCCGCACCCGCTCCTACCTGCGGTCGTGCGGCGTCTAGTACGCCCAGTCATCTCTTCGGCCCGGCGCCACGCGTCACTCGTGTCACAAACACGTGCGTCCTGTCACACATGTCCCGTGTACGCGGGTCTTGCGTCACAGGCGGTCCACAGCCGCTCCCCTGCGGTCACTCAGCGTCGTTCACCGGGCACAGGCTGAGTGATCGCCACGCGCCGCGCCCAGCTCCCCCGTCGGCCTTTCGGCCGCCCTGGGCGCGCGCAGGGAGGTGCCACTGATGACCGACCGCAGGCTTTGGTCGTACAAGGAGATCGCCGCACACATCCGTGTGCAGCCGGACACCGTGCGCTCCTACCGCAAGCACGGTCTGCTGCCGGACCCCGACCACGTCGAGGGCGGCAAGCCCTACTGGTACGCGGACACCATCCGCGCCTGGGTCGCGGCCCGGCCGGGGAACCGGGGGCGCAGAGGATGACGCGACGGCCCCCCTTTTCGTTGAGAAATACCCCCTAGGGGTATAGTCTC
Organism: Streptomyces sp. NPDC058284; assembly: GCF_042881135.1. Taxonomy (NCBI): domain Bacteria; kingdom Bacillati; phylum Actinomycetota; class Actinomycetes; order Kitasatosporales; family Streptomycetaceae; genus Streptomyces; species Streptomyces sp. NPDC058284. The sequence continues at coordinate 15,490 of NZ_JBHVYE010000034.1, read as the reverse complement.
AGTGGTGTCGGGAGATCACCGGGGCTCCGGGGCCCCCTCCCGCACGCTACGCCGCATACGTACACACCCCCCGAGGAGAACGACATGAGCGCCCAGACCGAGCTCCCGCAGGCCGCGTCCGAGACGACCGGCTCCTGCTGCTCCCCCAGCGGTTCCTGCCACTCCGACGGCGCCGAGGCACCGCAGGGCGCCGTCACCACCGTGTACGAGGTGACGGGGATGACCTGCGGGCACTGCGAAGGCGCCGTCTCCGCCGAGATCTCGGAGCTCGCGGGTGTCGGCTCCGTACAGGCCGTCGCGTCCACGGGCCTGGTCACCGTGGTCTCCGAGGCCCCGCTCGACGAGGCCGCCGTGCGCGCCGCCGTCGACGAGGCGGGTTACGAGCTCGTCGGCGTCAAGGCCTGACGCCCCGGACCCGAGCCCGGCCCCGCCGCCACGTCTGAGCTGCGGACCGCCGGGTACCCCGGGCCCTGTGGTGCCGACACCGGCGCCACAGGGCCCGCAGCCGTCCCACGACCCGGAAGCAGTACGAGAGAACCATGCCGGACGTCACGGAAGTCTCCGAAGTCGAACTCGCCGTCGGCGGGATGACCTGCGCCTCCTGCTCGTCGCGCATCGAGAGGAAGCTGAACCGCGTGGAGGGCGTGACCGCCACGGTCAACCTCGCCACGGAGAAAGCGCGGATCGAGTACGCCGCCGGGGTCGAGGTCGGCAGGCTCATCGCCCTGGTGGAGAAGCTCGGTTACACGGCCGAGGAGATCGTCCCGCCCGCGCCGGCCCCCGATGACCGTGCCGATGCCGCGGCGGCCCCCACCACCGCCGACATCACCGAACCCGACACCCTGCGGCAGCGCCTGACCGTCTCCGCGCTCCTCTCCCTGCCCGTCGTGCTGCTCGCGATGGTCCCCGCCCTGCAGTTCGACTCCTGGCAGTGGCTCTCGCTGACGCTCGCCGCGCCCGTCGTCGTCTGGGGCGGGCTGCCCTTCCACCGGGCGGCGTTCACCAACCTGCGGCACGCGGCAGCGACCATGGACACCCTCGTCTCCGTCGGCACGCTCGCCGCCTTCGGCTGGTCGCTGTGGGCGCTGTTCTTCGGCGACGCCGGGATGCCGGGGATGCGGCACGGCTTCGACCTCACCGCATCGCCGGGCGACGGCGCCTCGACCATCTACCTCGAAGTCGCCGCGGGCGTCATCACGTTCATCCTGCTCGGGCGCTGGCTGGAGGCCCGCTCCAAGCGGAAGGCCGGTTCGGCGCTGCGCGCCCTCCTCGAACTCGGCGCGAAGGACGTGGCGGTGGTGCGGGACGGCGCCGAGGTCAGGGTGCCGGTCGACCGGCTGGCCGTCGGGGACCGCTTCGTCGTACGCCCCGGCGAGACCGTCGCGGCCGACGGCACCGTCGTCGAGGGCGCCTCCGCGGTCGACGCCTCCATGCTGACCGGCGAGTCCGTGCCGGTCGACGTGGGCGCGGGCGCCGCCGTGACCGGGGGCACCGTGAACGTCGCGGGGCGCCTCCTGGTCGAAGCGACGCGCGTCGGCTCGGACACCTCGCTGGCGCGGATGGCGCGGCTCGTCGAGGACGCGCAGACCGGCAAGGCCCAGGTGCAGCGCCTCGCCGACCGGATCGCCGGGATCTTCGTGCCGGTGGTGCTGCTCATCGCGCTCGGCACGCTCGGTGGCTGGCTCGGTGCCACCGGCGACGCGACCGCCGCGTTCACCGCCGCCGTCGCCGTCCTGATCATCGCCTGCCCCTGCGCGCTCGGCCTCGCGACGCCGACGGCCCTCATGGTCGGCACCGGCCGCGGCGCCCAGCTCGGCATCCTCATCAAGGGCCCCGAAGTCCTGGAGTCCACGCGCCGCGTCGACACCGTCGTCCTGGACAAGACCGGCACGGTGACCACGGGACGCATGGAGCTGACGGACGTCCAGGTCGCCGGGGACACCGGGGAGGAGGAGCTGCTCCGCCTCGCGGGCGCCCTTGAGCACGCCTCCGAGCACCCGGTCGCCCGGGCCGTCGCGGCGGGCGCCGCGGACCGGCTCGGGACCGCCGTCGGGGAACTGCCCGCGCCGGAGCGGTTCGAGAACGTCGCGGGGTCCGGGGTGCGCGGCACGGTCGAGGGCCACGACGTGCTCGTCGGCCGCGAACGACTGCTCGCGGAGGCGGGCGTGACGGGCCTTGAGGCGGTGGCCAAGCTGCGGGACGACGCGGAGGCGGCGGGACGCACGGCCGTCCTGGTCGCCTGGGACGGCGCCGCCCGCGGTGTCCTCGCCGTGGCGGACGCCCTGAAGGAGACCAGCCCCGAGGCGGTGCGCCGGCTGCGTGCGCTCGGCCTGTCGCCGGTGCTGCTCACCGGCGACAACCGGGCCGTCGCCGAGACGGTCGCCCGCGCGGTGGGCATCGCGCCGGACGCCGTGTACGCGGAGGTGCTGCCCGAGGACAAGGTCGATGTCGTACGGCGGTTGCAGGGCGGGGGCAAGGTCGTGGCGATGGTCGGGGACGGCGTGAACGACGCGGCAGCGCTCGCCACCGCCGACCTCGGCCTGGCGATGGGCACCGGCACGGACGCGGCGATCGAGGCGAGTGACCTGACATTGGTGCGCGGGGACTTGCGGGTCGCGGCCGACGCCATCAGGCTCTCCCGCAAGACCCTCTCCACCATCAAGGGCAATCTCTTCTGGGCCTTCGGCTACAACGTCGCCGCGCTGCCGCTCGCCGCCGCCGGTCTGCTCAACCCGATGATCGCGGGCGCCGCGATGGCGTTCTCCTCCGTCTTCGTGGTGACGAACAGCCTTCGGCTGAGGAGCTTCACATAACCCCTTCACAGGGTCGTTTCAGCACCCTCACACCCGTCACAGAATCCCCATACCGGTGCTCTTGCGCATGTACTGGACATATGCAAGAGACGCAGATCACAGTGATTGGAACGTAACCATTGAGGGGAGTCGCGAGTCTAATGGGGCGATGCAGGAAGATGTCTTGGGGGACGTCTTCCGCGTCGAGGGGCATCTTGGGGGATGTTCCTGGACATTGCGTTGCCGGGGCACGTGCACCGGGGAGCTTTGAGCGGCCCTCCCGTACGTACGCGTCCCGGCAGACCGCAGGGCAATCCACAGACGCCCGGCCGGATCCCGTGGGGGGAATCCGCACCGGGAAAAAGGGAAGCGCCCCGACCGTCGACCCGTGGGGGGATCGACGGCGGGGCGCTTTCCGCTTTGCCGGGGAGGGTCAGCGGCCCTCGACCGGGACGAAGTCGCGCAGGACCTCGCCCGTGTAGATCTGCCGGGGGCGGCCGATGCGCGAACCCGGCTCCTTGATCATCTCGTGCCACTGGGCGATCCAGCCCGGGAGGCGGCCGAGCGCGAAGAGCACGGTGAACATCTCGGTCGGGAAGCCCATCGCGCGGTAGATGAGGCCCGTGTAGAAGTCCACGTTGGGGTAGAGCTTGCGCTCGACGAAGTAGTCGTCGGCCAGCGCGTGCTCCTCCAGCTTCAGGGCGATGTCGAGCAGCTCGTCGGACTTGCCGAGCGCCGAGAGGACGTCGTGCGCCGCCGCCTTGATGATCTTCGCCCGGGGGTCGAAGTTCTTGTAGACGCGGTGCCCGAAGCCCATGAGCTTCACGCCGTCTTCCTTGTTCTTCACCTTGCGGATGAAGGTGTCGACGTCGCCGCCGGAGGCCTGGATGCCTTCCAGCATCTCCAGGACGGACTGGTTGGCGCCGCCGTGCAGCGGGCCCCACAGGGCCGAGATGCCGGCCGAGATCGAGGCGAACATGTTCGCCTGCGAGGAGCCGACCAGGCGCACGGTGGAGGTCGAACAGTTCTGCTCGTGGTCCGCGTGCAGGATCAGGAGCTTGTCGAGCGCCGAGACGACGACCGGGTCAAGCTCGTACTCGGCGGCGGGCACCGAGAAGGTCATGCGCAGGAAGTTCTCGACGTAGCCGAGGTCGTTGCGCGGGTAGACGACCGGGTGGCCCTGCGACTTCTTGTACGCGTAGGCCGCGATCGTCGGAAGCTTGGCGAGCAGGCGGATCGTCGAGAGGTGACGCTGCTTCTCGTCGAACGGGTTGTGGCTGTCCTGGTAGAACGTCGACAGCGCGCTGACCACGGACGACAGCATCGCCATCGGGTGCGCGTCGCGCGGGAAGCCGTCGTAGAACCGCTTGACGTCCTCGTGCAGCAGGGTGTGCTGCGTGATCTCGTTCTTGAAGGTGGCCAGCTCGTCGACCTTCGGCAGCTCGCCGTTGATCAGGAGGTACGCCACCTCGGTGAAGGTGGAGCGCTCGGCCAGCTGCTCGATCGGGTAGCCGCGGTACCGGAGGATGCCCTCTTCACCGTCGAGATAGGTGATGGCGGATTTATAGGCGGCGGTGTTGCCGTAGCCGCTGTCCAGGGTCACCAGACCGGTCTGGGCGCGGAGCTTCCCGATGTCGAAGCCCTTGTCGCCGACGGTCGACTCGATCACCGGGTAGGTGTACTCGTCGTCGCCGTACCGCAGTACTACACCGTTGTTAGCGTTCTCGCTCACGTCATCCCTCACCGACGTTGTGCCTCTTCTTCGAGGTGCCCTGACTGTCTCTACCATCCCCCATTTGGCCCTGGAGAGTGCACTCGGGGTCGACCATTGGGCCAATTGGCGGCACTCAGTGCCGCCAACCTGCTCATCCTGCCCCCTTCGCCCCGGTTCCGGAAACCCTGTGTGAGGTTTCCGACTCGTTTGATCGATCAAATCAGCCGGGAACGGCTCCGCGGCGCCCGGAAAGTCGGAAATCCAGGGCCGTGCAGCGCCTCCCCGCGGAGACCGTGCGCACTGCCTGTCCCAGAGCCTTGCGCGAACCGACGAGGACGACCAGCCTCTTGGCGCGCGTCACGGCCGTGTAGAGCAGGTTCCGCTGGAGCATCATCCAGGCGCCGGTGGTGACCGGGATCACCACCGCCGGATACTCGCTGCCCTGGGAGCGGTGGATCGTCACGGCGTACGCGTGCGCGAGCTCGTCCAGCTCGTCGAAGTCGTAGGGGACTTCCTCGTCCTCGTCGGTGCGGACGGTGAGCCGCTGTTCGTCGGGGTCGAGGGCGGTGACGACGCCCACCGTGCCGTTGAAGACGCCGTTCTGCCCCTTCTCGTAGTTGTTGCGGATCTGGGTGACCTTGTCGCCGACGCGGAAGACCCGGCCGCCGAACCGCTTCTCGGGCAGGCCGGGCCGCGCGGGCGTGATGGCCTGCTGGAGGAGGCCGTTGAGGTTCCCCGCGCCCGCGGGGCCGCGGTGCATGGGCGCGAGGACCTGCACGTCGCGGCGCGGGTCGAGGCCGAACTTCTGCGGGATGCGGTGCGCGGCGACGTCCACCGTCACGCGGCCCGCGTCCTCGGTCTCGTCCTCGACGAAGAGGAAGAAGTCCTTCATGCCCTGGGTGATGGGCGGGACACCGGAGTTGATGCGGTGGGCGTTGGTGACGACGCCCGACTCCTGGGCCTGGCGGAAGATGCGGGTGAGGCGGACGGCGGGGACCGGGCTGCCGTCGCTGAGCAGGTCCCGCAGCACCTCGCCCGCGCCGACGCTCGGCAGCTGGTCCACATCGCCGACGAAGAGCAGATGGGCGCCGGGCGGCACGGCCTTCACCAGCTTGTTGGCGAGCAGCAGGTCGAGCATCGAGGCCTCGTCGACGACGACCAGATCGGCGTCGAGCGGCCGGTCCTTGTCGTACGCCGCGTCTCCGCCGGGCCGCAGTTCGAGCAGGCGGTGCACGGTGGAGGCCTCCGCGCCGGTGAGTTCGGCGAGGCGCTTGGCGGCGCGGCCCGTGGGGGCGGCGAGGACGACCTTGGCCTTCTTGGCGCGGGCCAGCTCGACGACGGAGCGGACCGTGAAGGACTTGCCGCAGCCGGGCCCGCCGGTCAGGACGGCGACCTTCTGGGTGAGCGCGAGCCGGACCGCCTCCTCCTGCTCGGTCGCGAGCTGGGCGCCGGTGCGGGCCGCGAGCCAGGCGAGCGCCTTGTCCCAGGCGACGTCCCGGAAGGCGGGCATGCGGTCGTCGTCGGCTCTCAGGAGGCGCAACAGCTGGCCTGCCAGGGAGAGTTCGGCACGGTGGAAGGGGACCAGGTAGACGGCGGTGATGTCGTCGCCGCCGTCCGGTCCCGGGAGCGTCTCGCGGACGACGCCCTCCTCGTCACCGGCCAGTTCGGCGAGGCAGTCGATGACGAGGCCCGTGTCGACCTGGAGGAGCTTGACCGCGTCGGCGATGAGCCGCTCCTCGGGGAGGAAGCAGTTGCCCTGGTCGGTGGATTGTGAAAGGGCGTACTGGAGACCGGCCTTGACGCGCTCGGGGCTGTCGTGCGGAATGCCGACGGACTGGGCGATGCGGTCGGCGGTGAGGAAGCCGATGCCCCAGACGTCGGCGGCGAGGCGATAGGGCTCGTTCTTCACGACGGAGATCGACGCGTCGCCGTACTTCTTGTAGATGCGCACGGCGATGGAGGTGGATACCCCGACCCCCTGGAGGAAGACCATGACCTCCTTGATGGCCTTCTGCTCCTCCCAGGCGGCGGCGATCATCTTCGTCCGCTTGGGGCCGAGCCCGGGCACCTCCACGAGCCGCTTCGGCTCGGTCTCGATGACGTCGAGGGTGTCGACACCGAAGTGCGTGGTGATCCGGTCGGCCATCACCGGGCCGATGCCCTTGATGAGGCCTGAGCCGAGATAGCGGCGGATGCCCTGGATGGTGGCGGGCAGCACCGTCGTGTAGTTCTCCACCGTGAACTGCTTGCCGTACTGCGGGTGGGAGCCCCAACGGCCCTGCATCCGCAGGCTCTCGCCGACCTGTGCGCCGAGCAGCGCGCCGACGACGGTGAGCAGGTCGCCCGCGCCTCGTCCGGTGTCGACGCGCGCGACCGTGTACCCCGTCTCCTCGTTGGCGTACGTGATGCGCTCGAGGACCCCCTCGAGCACCGCCGTCGCCGCAGCTGGACTCGCCATGATCCGACGCTACCGCCCGGCACCGACAGCGCGGTGGGCCTGTGGACAACTTCACGGGCGCCGAATCGTTGCGCGCGGACCGGCTCCGGGCGCAGGGACCTTCGAAGGGGCCCGGTCCAATGGACCGGGCCCCTTCGGGTTCCCCTCCCCTGCCAGAACTTCTCGATCCCCCCGGATCGCCTGGATCCCCCCAGATCCCGGATTCCCCCCACTGAAGCCCTGACTCCATGTACGACACGCGTGGTGCCCGAAGGGTTGCACGGCGTTGCGGAAAATTTTCAGAGCGGTTTCCAGATGCTGACAAAGCGGGGCGCACGTAGCGTTTGACGCATGAGCGATGAACCTCGGTCCTTCGAGCAGGACGTGCTGCACGAGCTGGGCGACGACAAGCTCCAGGAGATCGCAGGCCTGCTCGGCACGGACGCGTCCGGTGCCCAGGAGGTCGTGGGTACCACGGCGTCCGCGCTCTCCGGGAACCTCCAGGACAAGGCGGCCACGGCCGACCCCTCGGAGGCCGAGGAGATGCGTCAGGCCGTCGCCGAGGTCGGCGGTGCGCCCGCACCCGGCGATGCGCCCCTCCACGGGGTGGCGTCCTTCGGCGGCCTCGGCGGTCTCGGCGGCCTCGCGGGCGGCGGGATGATGTCCGGTGTGCTCGCCAGGATGAGCAAGCCGGTCGCCAACGCGGTCGCCAAGAAGACCGGCCTGCCCGTGGCGACGGTCACGCGCGTGATCGAGATGCTGATCCCCGTGGTCCTCGCGGTGCTCTCCAAGCGGGCGGCGGGCAAGAAGGCCTCCGGCGGGGCGGGCCCTTCCGCGTCCTCCGGCGGGCTCGGCGATCTGCTGGGCCAGATCCTGGGCGGCAGGAAGTAGCCGCCTCCGGCCACCGGAACTCCGACCACCAGAACTCCGGCCACCGGAAGAAGCGGCCGCACCGCGCCCGCGCATGCGCGCACCCGCGCCTCACGCATGCGCGCAAAAGCGCTCCGCCGTCTCCCTCAGCACCTCGCCCCCGTCGCGCGCCCACAGCGCCTCGTTGAAGATCTCCACCTCGATCCGGCCCCGGTACCCCGCGCCGTCGACCATCTCGCGGAACGCCCTGAAGTCCACGCTGCCGTCACCGAGCTGCCCCCGCCCGAGCAGTACGCCCGCGGGCAACGGCGTGATCCAGTCCGCCAGTTGGAAGGCGTGCAGCCGGCCGCCCGCGCCCGCCCGCGCGATCTGCGCGGGCGCCCGGTCGTCCCACCAGAGGTGGTACGTGTCCACGACGACGCCGACCTGGTGCGCGGGGAAGCGTTCCGCGAGGTCGAGGGCCTGGCCGAGGGTGGAGACCACACAGCGGTCGGCCGCGAACATCGGGTGCAGCGGCTCGATGGCGAGGCGCACGCCCCGCTCCTGGGCGTAGGGCCCGAGGACGGCGAGCGCGTCCGCGACGCGCTCGCGCGCGCCGGTCAGGTCCTTGCTGCCGGGCGGCAGGCCGCCCGAGACCAGGACCAGCGTGTCGGTGCCGAGGGCCGCCGCCTCTTCGACCGCCGCGCGGTTGTCGTCGAGGGCACGCGCGCGTGCCGCCCCGTCGGGGCCGGTGAAGAAGCCGCCCCGGCACAGACTCGTCACCGTGAGCCCGGCGTCCCGCAGCAGGCGGGCGGTGCGCCCGACCCCGTACTCCTGGACGGGCGCGCGCCACAGCCCGACCGCTGTGACGCCCTCCTTGACGCAGCCCGCCGCGAGTTCGGGGAGCGACCACTGCTTGATCGTCTCCTGGTTGAGGCTCAGCCGGGACAGCGGCACCGGTGTGCTCATTGGGGGACTCCGTGGACGGTGAGCAGGGAGCGCATGCGGGCGGCCGCGAGGGCCGGGTCGGGGAAGAGGCCGAGTCCGTCGGCCAGTTCGTAGGCGCGGGCGAGGTGGGGCAGCGAGCGGGCCGACTGCAGGCCGCCGACCATGGTGAAGTGCGTCTGGTGCCCGGCGAGCCAGGCCAGCAGGACGACACCGGTCTTGTAGAAGCGGGTGGGGGTCTGGAAGAGGTGACGTGACAGTTCCACTGTCGGGTCGAGGAGTTCGCGGAAGCCCTTCACGTCGCCGGTGTCCAGGGCCCTTACGGCCGACGCGGCGAGCGGTCCCAGCGGGTCGAAGATGCCGAGCAGGGCGTGGCTGAAGCCGTGGTCGTCCCCCGCGATCAGCTCCGGGTAGTTGAAGTCGTCCCCCGTGTAGCAGCGCACGCCGTCGGGCAGGCGGCGGCGCAGGGCGATCTCGCGGCCGGCGTCCAGGAGCGAGACCTTGATGCCGTCGACCTTGTCGGGGTGGGCGGTGATGACCTCCAGGAAGGTGTCCGTGGCCGCGTCCAGGTCGGCCGAGCCCCAGTAGCCCTCAAGGGCGGGGTCGAACATCGGGCCGAGCCAGTGCAGGATCACCGGCTCGCGGGCCTGGCGCAGGAGGTGGCCGTACGTCTCCAGGTAGTCGTCCGGCGAGGTGGCCGCGGCGGCGAGTGCTCGGGACGCCATGAGGATCACGCGGGCGCCGGCCGACTCGACGAGGGCGAGCTGCTCCTCGTACGCGGCCCGTACGTCCACAAGGGAGGCCCCCGGCGCCAGTTGGTCGGTGCCGACGCCGCACGCGATCCGGCCGTCGGCCGCCTTCGCCTCGGCAGCCGACCTGCGGATCAGTTCGGCTGCTGCCGGCCAGTCGAGGCCCATGCCGCGCTGGGCGGTGTCCATGGCCTCGGCGACACCGAGGCCGTGCGACCAGAGGTGGCGGCGGAAGGCGAGCGTGGCGTCCCAGTCGACGGCGGCGGGGCCGTCCGGGGAGACGTCCGCGCAGGGGTCGGCGACGACGTGGGCGGCGGAGAAGACGGTGCGGGAGGCCGGTGGGCCCGCGGGCGTGAGCCGCAGCGGGTCGGCGCGGGGGGTGTACGCGCGCGTGCCGCCGTCCGCGGCCGGGAGCAGGACGGGGGTGCTCACAGCGTGATCTCCGGTACGTCGATGCGGCGGCCCTCGGCGGCGGACTTCAGGCCCAGCTCGGCGAGTTGCACGCCGCGCGCGCCGGCGAGGAGGTCCCAGCGGTAGGGCGCGTCGGCGTACACGTGCCTGAGGAAGAGCTCCCACTGCGCCTTGAAGCCGTTGTCGAACCCTTCGGAGCCCTGGTTGTCGGGGACTTCCTGCCACTGGTCGCGGAAGGAGTGGGTGGCGGGCAGGTCCGGGTTCCAGACGGGCTTCGGCGTCGTACTCCGGTGCTGTACGCGGCAGTTGCGCAGGCCCGCGACCGCCGACCCTTCCGTGCCGTCGACCTGGAACTCCACGAGCTCGTCGCGGTTGACGCGGACGGTCCAGGAGGAGTTGATCTGCGCGATGGCGCCGCCGTCCAGCTCGAAGATGCCGTACGCGGCGTCGTCGGCGGTGGCGTCGTAGGGCCTGCCGTCCTCGTTCACGCGCCGCGGGATGTGGGTGGCGGTGAGCGCCTGGACGGTGCGGACGCGGCCGAACAGTTCGTGCAGGACGTACTCCCAGTGCGGGAACATGTCGACGACGATGCCGCCGCCGTCCTCGGCGCGGTAGTTCCAGGACGGGCGCTGGGCGGGCTGCCAGTCGCCCTCGAAGACCCAGTAGCCGAACTCGCCGCGCACCGACAGGATGCGGCCGAAGAAGCCGCCGTCGATGAGCCGCTTCAGCTTGAGCAGGCCCGGCAGAAAGAGCTTGTCCTGGACGACGCCGTGCTTGATGCCGGCGTCCTCCGCGAGGCGGGCGAGCCCGAGGGCGGCGTCGAGCCCGGTGGCGCTCGGCTTCTCGGTGTAGACGTGCTTGCCCGCGGCGACGGCCCGCTTGATGGCGTCCTCGCGGGCCGAGGTGATCTGCGCGTCGAAGTAGATGTCGACGGCCGGGTCGGCGAGGACCGCGTCGAGGTCGGTGGAGACGTGCTCCAGACCGTGCTGGGCGGCGAGCGCGCGCAGCGCGTGCTCCCTGCGGCCGACGAGGACGGGCTCGGGCCACAGCACGGTGCCGTCGCCGAGGTCGAGGCCGCCCTGTTCGCGGAGGGCGAGGATCGAGCGGACCAGGTGCTGGCGGTGGCCCATGCGTCCGGTGACGCCGTTCATGGCGATGCGCACCGTCTTGCGTGTCACGACAGTCCCTCCGTAGGTGCGTAGCAAGCGCTTTCTACCCAAGGGCAAGCTAGCCTGCCGGACAAGGTGGCGACAAGGGCTTCGGTCGCGGGCGTGGCGGAAGTCGACGAGACGGGTGACCGGAGGACGACGAGATGACTGTGACCCTGGCGGATGTCGCGGCCCGCGCGCAGGTGTCCCCCGCCACCGTCTCCCGCGTGCTGAACGGCAACTACCCGGTCGCCGCCGCGACCCGCGAACGCGTCCTGCGCGCCGTGGACGACCTCGACTACGTCCTGAACGGCCCCGCGAGCGCGCTCGCCGCGGCCACGTCCGACCTGGTCGGCATCCTCGTCAACGACATCGCGGACCCCTTCTTCGGGATCATGGCGGGGGCCGTGCAGTCCGAGATCGGCGGACCCGGCGGGCGCGCGGGCGGCGAGCGGATGGCCGTCGTCTGCAACACCGGCGGCTCCCCCGAGCGCGAACTCACCTACCTGACGCTCCTGCAGCGCCAACGCGCCGCGGCGGTCGTCCTCACCGGCGGTGCCGTCGAGGACCCCGACCACGCCTGCGCCATCGCGGGCAAGCTGCGGCGACTCGCGGAGGCGGGGACCCGGGTCGTGCTCTGCGGCCGTCCGCCCGCGCCGGACACGGCCGCGGTGGCACTCACCTTCGACAACCGCGGCGGCGCCCAGCAGTTGACGGAACACCTCCTGAGCCTCGGCCACCGGCGCATCGGCTACATCGCGGGCCCCGAGGAGCGCACGACGACCCGGCACCGCCTGGAGGGCCACCGCGCCGCGCTCGCCGCCCGCGGCATCGAGGACGACCCGGCGCTGACGGTCCACGGCCCCTACGACCGCCGCTCCGGCTACGACGCCACGGACGAACTCCTGCGCCGCGCCCCCGACCTGACGGCGGTCGTCGCCGCCAACGACACGGTGGCACTCGGCGCGTGCGCGGCCCTGCGCGACAAGGGCCTGCGCATCCCCGACGACGTCTCGGTGGCGGGCTTCGACGACCTCCCCTTCAGCATCGACGCGGTCCCCGCACTGACGACGGTCCGCCTCCCCCTGCACGAGGCGGGCGCACGGGCGGGCCGCATCGCCATGGGCAAGGAGAACGGGCCTCCCGGTGGGGTGGCGACGGTGCACGGGGAGTTGATGGTGCGGGGCTCCACGGGGGCGCCGGCGGCGCGGTAGGGGCCGCCCGCACCCTGGCGGGCGGCTACCCGCCCCGCACCACCCTCCCCAGCACCCCCACCCCCTCCTCGATCTCCGCCGTGCCGCTCGCCGCGTAGCCGAGGACCAGGCCCGGGGGGTGCGGGAGTTGGGTGTGCCAGGACAGGGGGTGGGTCTTCACACCGTGGTGGAGAGCCTGCGTGGCGAGGGTCGTGTCGGTGCCGGCGTACGTGTGCTCGTACGTGTGCTCGTCGAGGGTGAGCATCAGGTGCAGGCCCGCCGCCGCCCCGTGCACCACCGCCCCCGGCAGATGCGTCCTGATCGCCGCGATCATCGCGTCCCTGCGCCTGCGGTGGTGTTTGCGGATGAGTCGCAGGTGGCGTTCGAGGGCGCCGGAGTCCATGAGGTGGGCGAGGGTGAGCTGGGGCAGGGCGCCACTGCCGAGGTCGATGAGGCGTTTGGCGTCGACGAGGGCCTCCCGGTGGGCGGGCGGCGCGAGCAGCCAGCCGAGGCGCAGGGCGGGCGCGAGGAGTTTCGAGACACTGCCCGCATAGCAGACGTGGTCCGGGAGCAGGGAGCGCAGCGCCGGTACGGCGGGGCGGTCGTAACGGTGTTCGGCGTCGTAGTCGTCCTCGATGACCAGGCCGCCGTCGCGGGCCCACTCCATCAGTTCGCGGCGCCGTTCGCCGCCGAGGACGACACCGGTGGGGAACTGGTGGGCGGGGGTCAGCAGCACGGCAGGGACCCCGGTGGCGCGCAGCACGTCGACGCGGATGCCCTGGGCGTCGACCGGCACGGGCGGGGTGCCGAGCGGCCGCAGGTGCTGGCGTACGCCGAGTGATCCCGGCTCCTCGACCGCCACCTGCGAGATCCCGTCGGCGTGCAGGACGTCGACGAGCAGCCGCAGCGCCTGGGCCGTGCCGTTCACGATCATCACGTCGTCCGGCGCCGCGGGGATCCCCCGGTTGCGGGAGAGCCAGCGCGCGACGGCGGCTCGCAGGGCCGGGGTGCCGCGCGGATCCCCGTACCCGAAGTCCGACGGCGTGAGTCCGGCGAGCACGGATCGCTCGGACCGCAGCCAGGCCGCGCGCGGAAAGGCGGAGAGGTCGGGCAGCCCCGGCGACAGGTCGATGCGGGCGGGCGCGGCACGGATGGCGTCGAAGACGCCGAGGTCGGGAGGGGCGGTGAAGAGGCCGGCAGGGGGTGGGGGCGGCTCGTCACCCGTACCGCGGTACGGGTGAAAGCCCGCACCCTGTATGGGCGTTGCTGGGCCCGGCACCCCGAGCGCCGCGTGTGGCGCGGCCACCACCACCGTGCCGCCGCGCCCCCGCCCCTCGACCTGCCCGTCCTCGGTGAGCCGCCGGTAGGCCTCCGTGACGACGCCTCGGGAGACGCGCAGGTCGGCGGCGAGGGTGCGGGTCGCGGGGAGCCTGCTGCCGACGCCGAGACGGCCGTCGGCGATGGCGCCCCTGATCTGCCGGGTCAGCCAGTCGCAGAGCCCGCCCCTGGGTGCGTCGGCGGCGTTGAGCTGCAACCAGTCGGAGGTGGCAACGGGGACGTCCGCGGTTATGGACCGGTCGGAAGGAGATCCAATGGACCTGTTCATGGAGCCATTGTGACGTCAGGGTCGAGCCATGGAATTCCTCCTCACCTCCCTGGTCGTCTGCGTGACACCGGGCACCGGCGTCCTTTTCACGATCGCGGCGGGACTCTCCCGCGGCACCCGCGCCGCGGTGATCGCCGCCGTCGGCTGCACGCTGGGCGTCGTCCCGCACATGGTGGCCGCGATCACCGGCCTCGCCGCGCTCCTGAACACCAGCGCGGTCGCCTTCCAGACGCTCAAGTACCTGGGCGTGGCCTACCTGCTGTACATGGCGTGGAGCACGCTGCGCGACAAGAGCGAGCTCACCGCCGAGCGGGAGAGCGAGCCGCGCTCGGCGGGCCGCACGATCCTGACGGGCGTGCTGATCAACATCCTCAACCCGAAGCTGACGCTGTTCTTCTTCGCGTTCCTGCCGCAGTTCGTGAGCGCCGACGAGCCGTACGCCTTCCTGCGCATGACGGAACTGAGCGCGTACTTCATGCTGATCACGTTCGTGGTCTTCGTGGCGTACGGGCGGTTCGCGGCGGCGATGCGCGATCAGGTCATCTCGCGCCCCCGGGTGGTGAGTTGGATGCGGCGTACCTTCGCGGTGGCTTTCGCGGCGCTGGGCGCGCGGCTGGCGTTCCTCTGACGCGCCGACGTCGTGCGGGGTTGACCGGTCCGGGACGCCGCCTACTGTCGGGACCATGAAATTCGCCTTCTCCACCCTCGGCGTGCCCGGCCTCCCCGTACCCGACGTGCTGCGGCTCGCCACCACCCACGGCTACCACGGCGTCGAGCTCCGCGCGCACCCCGAGGAGCCGGTGCACCCGGGGCTCGGGCCGGCCGAACGGGCCGACGTGGCCGCCGGGTTCAAGGCCGCCGACGTGGAGATCCTCGGTATCGCCGGGTACGCGCGCGTGGCCGCCCCCGGCGACGACGGGCCGGTCCTCGACGAGATCCGCTCCCTCGTCACCCTCGCCCGTGACCTGGGCGCCCCCTTCGTCCGCGTCTTCCCGGGTGGCGGCACCGAGCAGAGCACGGCGGAGGCCGACGCCACGGCCGCGAGGCGGCTCGGCACGGCCGCCCGGTACGCGGCCGACGCAGGCGTACGCATCCTCCTGGAGACCCACGACTCGCACCGCACGGGTGCCGACCTCACGCGCGTGCTCGGCACCGTCGGCCACCGGCAGGTCGGCGCGCTGTGGGACCTGCTGCATACCTGGCTCGGCGGCGAGTCCGTCTCCGCCACGTTCGCCGCGCTCTCCCCCTACCTCGGCTACGTCCAGGTGAAGGACGTCGCCTCACCGGACGACACGACGCCGCTGCCGCTCGGCGCCGGGGCGCTGCCGCTCGCCGAGTGCGTGTCCCTGCTCGGCCGGGAGAACTGGGAGGGGTGGCTGTGCTGGGAGTACGAGAAGCGCTGGTACGGGGAGGCT
Source organism: Streptomyces sp. NPDC058284 (assembly GCF_042881135.1). NCBI lineage: Bacteria > Bacillati > Actinomycetota > Actinomycetes > Kitasatosporales > Streptomycetaceae > Streptomyces > Streptomyces sp. NPDC058284. The sequence continues at coordinate 231 of NZ_JBHVYE010000034.1, read as the reverse complement.
GCGCCGCTGGAGGGGTTGCTGGGGCCGGGCCGTGAGCTGCTCTCCCGGCTGGTGAGCGGCTCCTTCTGAGCCTTCCGCAGGCACGAGCGGGACCGCCGCTTCGCGGCGAAATGGGCGGGTGGGTGGGTACCTCCCCCCGCCTTCCGTCCGCCGGTACGAACAGGCCCGCCGCTTCGCGGCGGATGTAGGGTGCGGCCAAAACCCACACAAACCCACCGCAAAACCCACGAT